>NZ_JBFTZZ010000038.1:0-53170 GCF_056406515.1 Rhizobium sp. P1_B8
TGCGACTGACTGCCGAGGCGAAGAACAACGACCGCAAGCTGACGGCTTCCGCTGCCCCTCTCGATCCCAGCATTCGCCGGGAGTTCGCCGCCGTCAGCCGGGCACTCGACGAGCGCTTTGGTCGCAATGCCATCATTCGCGGCGAAAAGGATCTCATCAATCGTGTGCCACCAGCGCAGCGCAATGCTTTCGAGGCGATGCAGGACAGGTTGAAGGTCCTGCAGCGGACGGTGCGCATGGAAAGCAGCGAACAGATCATCTCGGAACGGCACCAGCGGGCTGTCAGTCGTGGCATTAGTCTCTGAGACCAATGAATGAGCTGCGGGAGAGATTATGGACGGCAGGAAATCGCTGCAATGCGATCGCCCGCGCCTATATCGCGATCGAGATCAAGAACCAGGCGCGCGGTCGCTCGCTCGCCCGTCAGCTGTGGGCCATCCCTCGGCTCATGGAGTATTCTGTCAACCCAATTACTTGGCGGAGGCAGCGAACGGCTTCAAGCAGCGTGTCGATCGCGGGTGCATGACTCAAATAAGCTGACTTTGAGGATGCGCCCCATTTCCTCGAACTCAGCCGAGCTGCCCTTCAACGCGTCTGAAACTCCTGGTGCAGGATGCGGCAGGCGTCTTTCATGACAGGACTTTTGTAGCCATCGTATTCAGATAAAACTAGTCCCCCTGCTCTGCGTGTTGATCATGAACCCTTCGCTGTGGGGACACCCTGTCTGCCCCTACACGTCCCGCTCCCGAAATCTGCGTTCAACCGAGCGGCTGGCATGATCACCGCGAATCTGTCCGACCTATAAGGCCGGACAGATTCGTAGTGTCGGAATGCTGTCGGAGTAAACATGCGTGCGACATCAAAGCCGATGGCCCTCGCATTTGTTTTCGAATTTCCCCAACTGCTGGAAAACTCGGACCCAAAACTTGAAATCGCCTGAGCGACCGTCGGAGCGAGCGCTTATGGCACACCAGGCTGCCGCGGTTTTCGCATGTTGTCCGTAAAGCGAACGGACAGCAGTACTTATGTCCCCAACATCTGCATCACTCCAAAAATCCGGTGCGGTTGCGGCGCAGCCGGCTGAGAACCTTTCGAACATTTCGCGCATTAAAAAGCCCCGTTACCGTCCGGAAACAGGCCATCAAATTATGCCGGACGTCGATCCCACCGAGTGGGCCACGATCACGTGCCGTCCCTGGCAAATACGCGCTTCAGTGCGAAGTGCTTCTCATGCTCAACATTATGTTGTAACAAAACCGAAAGGCAAGCTATAAAAACACCCGCAATGAGAGCGATTTTCGCGATATTTTACGAATCAGGCTTGAGGTGTCACTTAGAATGAGGCAATCCGGTGAGAGTTTTGTCGTAGCAAACGTAGAAATGGTGGGGTCAACAGCTGGCGGTGCGAGCCGATGAGCGCACTTCTGGCGATCGTATCCCGGGATGCCGACTATTATTTGATGCTGTCATACATCTTGAGGGGGGCCGGATACAGGACGGTGCTGGTCGATATTCCAAACGAGGCCGTGGCGATCGCCGAGGAGCGCGGCGCTGCAGCTATCATCGTCGACTGCCAGCCGGGTTCACAAATTCTGGCTGATATCGCGTCGAGCCTGGGAGAAAAGGGGCTTGCCGACGAACTCACACTCATCGCACTCGTCGCCGAAAAGGCCGCTTATCTCGACATCCTGAAAGCCGACGTCGATGAGAGCTTCACAAGGCCGATGCCTCCGGAACGGCTGCTGTCTTATCTCCACGGTGAAATAGGCAATTCCTCCGACGAAGCGTCTGGCCGCTTCGTTCCAATATATGACGATCTGAAGCTGGACGTCAGCGGCCGGCGTGTCTTGGTAAGGGGTATGCCGGTTAATCTCAGCCCGATCGAGTTTCGTCTGCTGAGCGCTCTTATGGGTGACGCGGGGCGTGTTCTAAGCCGCGCGGAACTGATCGCGGTCGCTTGGCCGAAATCAGCTTTCGTCGAGCCTCGGACAGTCGATGTTCATATCGGCCGGCTCCGGCGTGCATTGAGGCGGGCGCTTGGCCGCGATTTGATCCGCACCGTGCCAAAGGAAGGATATGCAATCGACGTTGCGTAAAGTATGTGACTTCCCCACGTTCACATGTTCATCGAAACTTCCCGAAAACTTGCTGTCGCCTTCGTTGCATAAACGACGATCACGCGCATAGCTTGAAGTCCGTTGAACATTTGGGAGCACAACATGCAAGAGGCAGCTTCGGGCGCCGGATCGGCGAAAACATCCCACAGAAACACCGCGGGCCTGATCAGCCACGCGAGTCCCCACTTTGCCGCCGCCCAGCTCAACGGCTTGATGGCCCTCTATGTCCATCCGTCTGACGGTCGAGCGGTGGAGCTGCCGGTTTCGGATCGCCGATTGAAGCGCGTCGTCGACTTCGTCCGCTGCTCGTATCTCGGGCTCGACAATCACCCCTCAATCATCGAAGGCGCAATAGAGACAGTTCGGCGCTACGGAACACTACACTGGTCCTGCGCCCGGACGCGGCTCAATTTTGCAGTCCTCGGAGACCTCGAGGATGCTCTTTCTGATCTCTTCGGCGCGAGGGCTATCACCTACACAACAGTGCTTGCCGCCAACTTAAGCGCGCTTCCGCTGATTGCGTCCGGCGTTCTGACGGGCGGCAAAAAACCAGTCATGGTATTCGACCGTCTCGCGCATGCAACGCTCGCCTTCAACAAGCCCGTCGTTGCTGAAGAATGCGAGGTGCGCACTATAGGCCACAACGATCTTCAGGCGCTCGAAGAAATTTGCCGCCAGAACGAGGCGGTCGCCTATGTTTGCGACGGTGTCTATTCCATGGGTGGCTGTGCCCCGATCAAGGAGTTGCGGGAGCTTCAGGAGCGATACGGCCTCTTCCTTTACATCGATGATGCTCACGGTATATCGATTTTCGGGGAAAGAGGCGAGGGGTTTGCCCGTTCACAGATGCCAGAAGGTCTCGGTGAACGGACGATCATCGCCGCCTCGCTCGGGAAGGGCTTCGGAGCGTCGGGCGGCATGCTGATGCTCGCAACGGCGTTCCAGGAAGAGATCTTCCGGCGCTTTGCTCTCGCGCATGCCTTCTCGGCCTCCATCAATGTTGCGGCGATCGGTGCAGCTCTGGCCTCTCAGTCGATTCACCGCACACCGGAACTTGGTGTGCGGCAAAGGACGCTCGCAGAACACATCTCTCTTTTCGACGAGCTGGTGCCGACCGCACAGGCAGGGTCCCGACTCCCGATCAGGACCGTCGTCGTCGGTGACGAGCTTGCGGCAATCGGCGCTGCCAGACTTGTACTTGATTCTGGTTACTACACGTCGGCCATTTTCTTCCCGACTGTGGCCAAGGGAAGGGCGGGGCTGCGAATATGTCCGACTGCCGGCCACACGGCATCCGAATTGCGCGACGTCGCAGCTGCCGTCAATCGTGCTCTCAAGGGATAAAGATCTGTCTCCGCCCCTTCGGGCGGAACCACCGCCAAAGGGGGATCGTTATCGGATCCAGGCATTCCAACGCTCGAGCATCATCGCAGCATTGTCGTTGATCCATTTGGCGTCCGGGATGACGATGTAATCCCGGATGTCCTCGTCGCTCGGCAGTGCCGCGCGTGCAGCCGGCGACATCAAATCGATCGCCTTGCGGCTCGGCGGCGTGCAAAGGAGTTCGTTGCACACCCCGGCCTGCGCCTCCGGATGATCAAGCCAGTAGCCGATCAACTTCAACGCGTTTGCGCGGTTCGGCGCATCCTTGATAATCGTCAAGCGATCGCCGACGAGGAACGAGGCCTGTTTGGACCAGGCGATCTGGCGTCCTTCCGCCTTCAGTGTATTTGCGCGCGTCAGCCAGATCTGCCCGATTCTGTAGTCGCCGTTGCGAAAGCCCTGAACGCTCTGGTCACCGGTCTTCCACCAGAGCGATATCGCCGGGCGGATCTCGTCGAGCTTGTTAAGGGCGCGATCAACGTCGAGCGGAAAGAGTTTGTCGCGCGGAACACCATCGGCGAGGAGCGCGGCAGCCATTACCCTCCACGGATCGTCGAAATTTGGAAACGAGCGACCCCCAGGAAATTTTGTCTGGTTCCACATATCGGCCCAGCTCAACGGATTCCCATCCTTGAAGGCAGTCGGGTCGTAGGCCATCAGCGTTGCGGTTGAAAAAAGCCTGGCCCCAGCGCTGACGCAGGCATCCTCGACCAGATCTGGCCGGCTCTGGAAAGACTTGCAAAAGTCGGTCAGGTCTTCAGATGTAAGCCGATGCGCTTCAGCGCTCGCCTGGATCTCGCCGTCCGGATAAAGGTCCCAGGTCACGTTGCCGGTCTTGACCATGGCCGCCGCTTTCGCCCGCATCTCGGCATTCGTTGCCGCGACGGAAACAACTTTGATGCCGGTCTTTTCGGTAAACGGCTCGAACCAGAATTTTCGAAGCGCGGCATCGTAGGCGCCGCCTGTGGTCGCAATGATGACCTGCTCCTCGGCTTGCGCCGCCCCCGCACCGGCAAGCATGAGGCAAGCCGCAAGCAGTGGCTTGATCTTCGTTCGCTTTTTCATCGGTTCTTCCTCTCTCCGATTGATGTGATCATGTTAATCCTCCCCGCGGCCGGTAAGGAGATGAATGGTCCCCATGAGCAGCAGCGATACCGCGACGAGCAGCGTCGAAACCGCCGCTATGACCGGGGTGAGATTGAAATCGATGTCCTCGAACATCTTGCGGCTGATCGTTTTTCCGCCCGTATCGGAAATGAAGAAGGCGACTGTTGCCTCATCGAACGACGCCAGAAACGCAAAGACCGAAGCCGCAGCCACCGCCGGGGCGATGTTAGGAAGCACAACGCTGATAAAGGCGCGGCTCCGGCTTGCCCCGCAATTCAGTGCGGCAAGCTCGAGTGACGTGTCGAAGCGCTCGAGTGCTGCCGACACGGTGATGATCACGTAGGGAACAGCAAGTACGGTGTGCGCGATCAGGAAACCAGCGAAATTGCCGGTCAGACTGAGCGGGGAAAAAACCAGATAAAGGGCAACGCCAAAGACAACATGGGGAACGATCATTGGCCCCAACGACAATGCCCGCAGAAGCGTCTTTCCCGGCAGATTACCGCGAACGAGCCCGATGGCGGCCAATGTACCGATAACCGTCGAAGCGACCGTCGTCGCCAGCGCAATCTGCAGACTGAAGATCGTTGCTGCGCGCCAGTCCGGATCGGATAGAAAGTCGATATACCAGCGAAGCGTCAGGCCCCTCGGCGGGAACTCGATATAGCTGCTGTCGTTCAGCGAAATCGGGATGACGAGCAACGTCGGCAGAACCAGGAAGAACAGGATTTCCCCGATCAGGAAGCCCCCAAGGAGCCGCAATGCCGCTTTGCCGTAAGGCCGATGGGTGCTGTTGACGGGAGAGGGGGCGAATGAGGCGGTGACTGCGGGCTCAATTGACACTGTTCATTCCTTTGCTGACGGAAAGCGCCTTGCGGAACACAAGGACAAAGATCAGCGTCGTGGTCAGAAGGACGGTCGCGAGCGCTGCGGCAAATGGCCAGTCAAGCAGAACGGTGGTTTGCTGGCCGATCAGCGTTGCCATCATCAATGCTCCAGGCCCGCCGACGAGTGCCGGCGTGATATAAAAACCGATCGCCAGGATGAAGCACATGACGCATCCGGCAAAGATTCCAGGCAAGCTGAGCGGCAAGGTCACGCGCCAGAACGCGCTAATCGGGCCGGCGCCGAGATTGCGGGCGGCTTGAGTGTACTCTGCAGGAATAGTGCGAAGAACGTTGTAGACCGGCAGGATCATGAAGGGCATGAGAACATGCGTCATCGCAAGGATCACCGCGCCTTCGGTGTAGATTAGCTTCAACGGACTGCCAATGAGGCCGCTCTCGATCAGCAGACCGTTAACGATGCCGTTTCGCTGCAGCAGCACGATCCAGGCATAGGATCGCACCAGCACTGAGGTCCATAGTGGGACCAACACCGCGGCCGATACGAGCATCGCCATCCTGCCTTTGGCATGCGCCATGAGAAAGCTAACCGGAAATCCAAGCAGCAAGCTCGTCACTGTTACGATGGCGCCCGTCTGCAACGTCCGAAGCAGGACTTCCATGTAGAGTGGCTCGGTGACGATCCGCTCGTAATGCTCCAGCGTGAATCCCGGCGCCATTAAGCTCAAAGAGACGAGCCGTCCAATCGGATAGATGAAGCCTCCGGCCAGTAACAGCATCAACGGCGCAATAAGCAGGAACGTCAGCGCATGCGAATACTGGCGCGCCGAGCGTGAGAAAAACCAGCTCGCTGGACGGGTTGGTACAACGCGTGGATTATCGACGGTCGTGGTCATTTCATCCCTCCTCAACCGTAAAGAGCCGGAGGCCGTCGCGTTCGGCGACGACGTCCACGAGTGCCCCCATTGCGAAGGGCTCCCTCTTTCCATCAGCAGGGATCTGCACCTGAATGATCTCGCCGCTTCCGAAATCAGTGCGAACGAGATGAAGGTCGAAGGAGCCGGCAAAGACCGACGTTTCGATCCGACCGGGGAGGGCGTTCTGTCCTCCTGCGCCCCGCGCTGCAAGGCCGAGGCGCTCAGGGCGCAGCGCGAGCCGAACGCGATCACCTATCTTTGCCGAACCCTCGAAATTATGGGCGGCACCGGGCGTATCAATAACCACGTCGTCACCCAGTCTGATGGTGTGACGACCAGCGGTCTTGCCCAGGAATTCTCCCGTTAGGAAATTCATCTTGCCGATGAAGTCGGCGACAAAGGCACTCTCCGGATTACAGTAAAGATCCGCCGGGCTTCCAAGCTGCACGAGTTGCCCCTTTGCCATGACAGCGATCCGGTCGGACATCGTCAACGCCTCCTCCTGATCGTGCGTCACGTAGATGACCGTTGCACCGAGGCGCCGCTGAAGCTGCTTGATCTCGATCTGCATGGATTCGCGCAGCTTCTTGTCCAGTGCCCCGAGTGGCTCGTCCATCAAGAGAACAGGCGGTTCGAACACCATTGCTCGCGCGACTGCAACCCGCTGCTGCTGGCCGCCGGAAAGTTCGTGGGGATAGCGCTTGGCATAGTCCGGGAGTTGGACGAGGTCGAGCGCCCGGCTAACGCGTTCTGCCCTGAGGTCCTTGCGGATGCCGCGCATCCTCAGGGGAAAGCCGATGTTTTCGGCGACGGTCAGATGCGGGAATAAAGCATAACGCTGGAAGACCATCCCGATATTGCGGCGATCGGGCGATACGGCGGTGACATCGCGCCCACCAATGATAATGCGTCCGGCAGACGGACTTTCGAAACCGGCGATCATTGTCAGAAGCGTCGTCTTGCCCGATCCGGATGGACCGAGGATCGACAGGAATTCGCCTGCTGAAATGTCCAAGGTCACTGCGCCTACGGCAGTCTGGCTGCCGTAGGCCTTTCCTATGCGATCGATAAAAACAGGCGCACCAATCAAACTGATATCTCCTTTGCTTTAAGATGCATTGATCCCTCCCGACTCCGCCCGCGCGGCGCCAGGTGGTGTGAGTGTCGTGCCGACAAGGCCGGCATCTGTTCAGGCATGGCCGCACGGGGCCAAGGCGTTGCTAATATTCACGATCCCGTTATGCTGTCACATTGCGTGATCAATTTTTACACAATGCATTTTTGTTGCAACAAAAATGTGAAGAAGTCAACTCGTGGGGAGTTAATTTTGAACGAGAATACAACTGAAGAGGAATCGCCGGCGTCGGAATTGCACTCCGGGCGTCTCAGCGACTTCGCCTATTCATCCATCAAGGAGCAACTTACGCGGGGCGTATACAAGCCCGGTCACAAGTTGCCGATCCGTTCGGTTGCCGAAATGCTGAAGGTTGGTGCGACGCCGGCGCGCGAGGCGATTAACCGCCTGGTCTTTGAGGGTGCGCTCGTCATGGTGGGTCCTAAAACCGTCATCGTCCCGCATCTCGATCTTTCGGCGCTTTACGAAGTCACGCAGATGCGGCTTGCCCTCGAAGGATTAGCGACCGAAAAAGGCGCACTTCGTGCGACCAATGATGTGCTTGACAAGCTATTGGTAATACAGGAAAAAATCACACTTTCGCTCGAGGAAAAGCGCTACGGCGATGCTCTTCACGACAATAAAGAATTCCACTTTACCATCTATCGACTGTGCGAGATGCCGCACCTTCTTTCGACCATCGAGGCCCTATGGTTAAGGATCGGCGCCTCGTTCCACGACCTCTATCCTGAGTTTGCGGAAGCGAAATACGGTGTCCACAACCACCTGGCCGCGATTGAGGCTCTGGTGGATAAAGATCCCTCCGCCGTCCGAGCGGCAATGGAAAACGACATTCGAGACGGCTATCGGCGCCTCAAGAAAGCAGCGCAGGAGCGTCTCAAGCGGCAATAACATCGTGGCCGGATTTTTTTGTTGCAACTTCTTCGGGTTCATGATTTTTGTAATAACAAAATTATGAAGGGTCGCGCCGTGACCCATTTGCCGGAGAAGATCGAATGTTTCACCCTTATATCTTGCGCGACGGCCGGGGATTTCCCCGGTCGAGGTCCGAACATTTCTTCAAAAAGGGTCGCCGCGTGTTTCCAACCGGGATCACGCGCGTCACCGTCGATCATGAGCCCAGCCCGCTCTACATTTCGCGCGGGGAGGGGGCCTATCTCATCGACGTCGACGGCAATCGCCTACTCGACCTAAACAATAATTTCACGACGCTGATTCACGGCCATGGTTTTCTTCCAGTTGCCGACGCGGTTGCAGATCTTCTTCATCGCGGCACATGTTTCTCTAACCCGACCGAGCACGAAATCACGCTGGCCGAGCTGTTGATCGAGCGCATTCCGGCTATCGAACATATTCGCTTTGTCAGCAGCGGGACCGAGGCTGTGATGTTTGCGATCAAGGCCGCTCGCGCCTTCACTTGCCGGCCCGGCATCGCACGGATTGAAGGCGCCTATCACGGCGCTTACGACTGGGCGGAAACGGGGCAGGCGGTGTCGCCGGCTATATGGAACGATCCCTCGGTGTCTCAGGCCGTACCGGCCTATCGCGGAATGCCCCGTTCGGTAAGGGACGAGGTAACGGTTATCCGCTTCAATGACATCGCGGATCTAGAGCGCCGAATTGCTTCGGCTGCCCCTTCACTGGCTTGTATCTTGATCGACCCGATGCCAAGCCGCGCCGGGCTGATAGCGCCTGAGCCAAGCTTTTTTGCCGCTGTCGAGGCGATCGCGAAGCAATACGGGATTCTCATCGTGGCCGATGAGGTCCTTAATCTGCGGCAGTCATATGTTGGGGCGTCGGCCCGCTATGGTCTCCACCCCGATTTGGTCGCCGCCGGCAAAATCATCGGCGGAGGTTTTCCCGTCGGGGCGATCGGCGGGCGCAAGGACGTGATGCGGGTGTTCGCAAGCGACAGCGGCAAGCCGCTGCTGCCGCAAGGCGGCACGTTTTCGGCAAATCCCGTATCGATGGTTGCGGGCCGGGTTGCCATGGAGGCGATGACGGATGGCGCTTTCGCTGCACTCGAGAGCCTTGGCGATAGAATCCGGGCTGGACTTCGAAAGGAAATCGCGCGCCACGGGGCAGCCTTCAGCGTGACGGGGGCGGCATCCTTGTTTCGTATCCATCCGAAAGGAAAGCAGCCAACGGACTTCCGCGAGGCGTATCTCGCCCCGGAAGAGGCCGAGTTGATGGGGCGGCTCTCCAGGCATTTCCTCAGTTGCGGCATCCTGCTTCCCAATGGCGCTGCGGCGTGCCTTTCGACGGCAATGACAACTGCGGACGGTGATGCGGTCGTCTCAGCCTTCGCAGACTTCCTTTCAATCCTCGAAGCAACTTCAACCGAAGCAGGCATGTGACCATGGCAACTGATCATCTAACCGTCGCCGAGCGGATCGCTCTTTCCCTGAAGAGGCACGACGTCACCCATATCTTTGCTCAGAGTCTGCCTTCGGCGGTTATCCTTGCGGCCGAAGCAATCGGCATACGTCAAATCGCCTACCGTCAGGAAAACATGGGCGGGACCATGGCCGACGGGTATGCGCGGCTGTCAGGCAAGGTCGGCGTTGTAGCAGCGCAGAACGGACCTGCGGCAACGCTTCTCGTTCCGCCGCTGGCCGAAGCGCTGAAGGCTAGCGTTCCGGTCGTTGCTCTCGTTCAGGATGTGGAACGAGATCAGGCTGATCGCAATGCATTCCAGGAACTCGATCATCTCACCCTGTTCCAATCATGCACGAAGTGGGTGCGCAAGGTGCTCGTTGCTGAGCGGATCGACGACTATGTCGATGCTGCTTTCACGGCAGCCGCCTCGGGCCGGCCGGGACCGGCAGCTCTCCTGCTCCCCGCCGACCTCTTGCGTGAGCAGATCTCCCCTTCGCTGTTTCGTCGTGAGGCTGTGCTTGGCCACTGGCCACTCGATCGGTTGCGTCCACGCGATAGCGACATCGAGCACGCAGCCTCGATGATCGCCGCAGCCCAGGCGCCCATCGTCATCGCCGGAGGAGGCGTCCATGCAAGCCATGCCGCCGGCGAGCTTTCGGCGCTACAGGACGAAGCCTCGCTTGCCGTCCTGACGACCAATATGGGAAAAGGCGCGGTCGACGAATACCACCCGCTGTCAGCTGGCGTTCTCGGTGCTCTCGTCGGGCCGAGATCGCTTGGACAGCACGCGCTTGCCCTCGTCGAAGAAGCCGATCTCGTCATTCTGGTGGGGACGCGAACCAATCAGAATGGCACTGACAGTTGGCGCCAAATTCCCCGGTCCGCGTCAGTCATCCACATCGATGTCGATCCCACCGAAATCGGACGTACCTACGAAGCGGTCAGATTAGCAGGCGATGCGGCCGAAACTATCAGCGCGCTTCGCCGCGCGCTTGCCCGACGCGATCTCTCTTACCGCGCATCGCAGCGCGACAAGTTGACGGCTCGGATTGCGGGTTTCTGGCGCGCGTTTGACATGGAGCGACGATCTATTGCCCGTTCGGAGAACAGTCCGATCCGTCCCGAGCGAGTCATGTCCGACCTGCAACAAGTATTGACGGCAGAGACGACCGTTGTTGCCGATGCGAGCTATTCCTCGATGTGGGTCGCGGGCCAGCTCCGAGCCCTTTCGGCCGGCATGCGCTTCCTATCGCCGCGGGGCCTTGCCGGACTTGGGTGGGGCCTGCCACTTGCGCTCGGCGCGAAAGTGGCAAAGCCCGACAAGCCGGTCGTTGTCATCGTCGGGGACGGCGGTTTCGCGCATAGCTGGGCGGAGTTGGAGACCATGGTGCGGAGCAAGCTTCCGGTACTCATCATCGTGTTGAACAACGGTATCCTTGGCTTCCAACGTGATGCGGAAACTGTCAAGTTCGGCAGCTTCACGACTGCCTGCAGTTTCGCGGACGTCGATCATCGGCGAATTGCGGAAGCTTGCGGCTGCCCAGCAGTACGCATCTCGGATCCCGCCAACCTTTCTCAATACCTTGAGCGCGGTCTCTCTGGAGACGGGCCCTTGCTGATTGAGGTAATAACAGAGGCCGCCGCCCATCCGCCCCTTTCGCTGTTTACTGGAATGGATCAAGCGGCATGAGCCCTGGTGGCAGTTCGCATGTTGCGGTCATCAGCGGTGGCACGACTGGGATCGGTCTTGCCACTGCGTTTCGACTTCTCAGGGCCGGTCATCGGGTTGCGGTCTTCAGCCATGGTGAAGCAAGCGTCATGGCCGCGGGCTCTGCGCTTGCCGAGGCTTTCGGGCCAGAGCGCTCGCTTACGAGAAAGGTCGATCTCCGCGAACCGGCGGCGATCAATTCCTTTTTCGGCGAAGTCACCCGTGTCCTAGGCGCACCTGGGATCCTCGTTTGCAACGCGGGGATTTCGCCGAAAAGTCCTGACGGCCCTCTTCACGTCGCCGACCTTACCCTTGAAGAGTGGAACGACGTGCTCGCCGTCAACCTGACAGGGACGATGTTGTGCTGCCGAGCCGCTCTGCCCGCCATGAAGGAAAGCGGTTTTGGACGGGTCATATTCGTTGGATCTCTTGCCGGCCGGACGATACCGCGGATCGCCGGCGCGAGCTACGCGACGTCCAAAGCCGCACTTTCAGGATTATCCCGCGTGCTGGTCTCTCAATATGGCTCCTACGGCATAACATCGAATGTCGTGGCGCCAGGTCGCATCCTGACGCCACTCACAGGCTCCCCGCAAAGCAAGACCAACATCGACGCGCTCGCCCGTATTCCGGCGGGGCGGCTCGGTGCACCGGACGACGTCGCCGCGGTGATCGCGTTTCTGGCATCGGAGGATGCACAGTTCGTCAACGGAGCCATCATAGATGTCAATGGCGGCGAGTTCGCAACGAGTTAGGGCTTGCCGCATCGTCAACCGACAGAAGAGGCGATAGACATGACCCCGGTCATTCTGGTCTGCTCACAGGACGCCGAGCTTTATCTGCTCCTCGCGCATATTCTGCGTAGTGAAGGCTTTGAGGCTCGTCTTGCTGCAAGTGACGACGATGTGGTGGACGCCTGCACATCAATAGAGCTTTCCGCCGTCGTACTGGATTGTGCAGGTTGGCCGAGTGACGTTGCGCCCCTGTGTGCGCTCTTGAAGGGCTCGGGGCTTTCCGTGGGTGCACTCATCGGCGAGGATATGCGCACGCAGCACCTGCAATTGATCAAGGCGGGCCTCGACGAAGGCATCACGCGTCCTCTGTCGCCTGCAAAGCTTCTCGCCTTTCTGCACGACATAAGCCCTCGGCCGGCGGTTTCGACTCTGCCAAATTGCGCTTCCGCCGCCGAGATTGTCTTCGGGCCGCACGCAGTCGTGGTTTCAGGCAAGATTGTAGCGCTTGCGCCTATTGAAATGAGAATCCTTAAATTCCTAATCGAAAGGCAAGGGCAGATCAGTACCCGCAAGCAACTCATCGAGGCCGTTTGGCCAGTTCCGCACGCTGTAGAAAGCCGGACCGTTGACGTGCACATTGGCCGGCTGCGAAAAGCGTTTGCAGGACTCCGCAATCTGAGGATTCGCACTGTCTATGGCGCGGGTTACGCGCTCGATACCACGATTAACCTCCGCATGTTTTAGCGCCCCGCGACTACCATGGCAGGCGTGCGTGGCAAGCTGCCCGCTGATATTGCGAGACATCATAACGTCTTGTGACGAAGGGCAGCGATGACGCGGTCGGCCATGAAAGCGCAACGGGCGCCATCGAACGGGAACAGGGCCGAGAATGCGCCGGAGAGCTGCTTTTCGATCGAATGGCGCATCATCTTGCGCGCCCGGTGCAGCCGGGTCTTGGCGGTTTCGGGTCTTATGCCGAGGTAAGACGCGGCCTCGTCTGTGCTCATGCCCTCGACATCCCGGAGCACGAACACGGCGCGAAAATCATCCGGGAGTTCGTCGACCGCATTCTCGAGGAGATGCCGCGCCTGGCTCCTGGCGAGCTCGGTTTCCGGATTGGTTGCTGACAGGGAGGAGGGAAACTGTAACACTTCGCCACCTGGCGCCATCGTCTGCATATCGATTTCCTCGAGCCCGGTGGTGTTCTTTCGGGCCCGCACGCGACCCAGCGCCTCGTTGAGCGTAATGCGGGTCAGCCATGTCGAAAGTTGCGCCTCGCCCCGGAACGTCGCCAGATTAGTGAATGCCTTGATGTAAGCGGCCTGGACGACATCTTCCGCCTCCGCATCGTTACGGATGACGGCGCGCGCCGTCCGGAACAGGCGCTGATTGTGACGCTGAACTATGGTGCGGATGGCGGGCTCGTCGCCTGCTTTTGCCAAGGGCACGAGATCGGCGTCGGACAGTATCGACATCTGCTGCCGGTGTCGCTCGGCCGGAATCGGAATGGCTATCATGGGGAATTCTCCGCCCGCTCGCGCATCTTTCGATTGGAGCCCGGCCTATGGCCGGACGTCCAGCTTGCCCGTCATAGCGGGATGAAAACGACAATAAAAATCAATCGCTCCCGCTTGGGCGACCGTCATGCGGGCTTCCGATGTCGGCGGCAGGTCGATATCGAAGCTCTTGTCGCGAGCGGTTGCCGTGTGCCGGAATATATCATCGTTTCTCCAGACGATCACATCGCCCACATGCAGCTCGGGAGGCGGCGAGCTGAATTTCATGCCGGTGATGGTGATCTGATAGTCCGCCGCCGAGGCAACCCCGTTGCCTGCCCAAAGTAGTGCAAAGAGCAGCGGGAGCCGTAGGGATTTCATCAGCAAGCCCATTGCCATGTCTATTTGGTCTTCGAAGCCAGATGCTCGGCATGCATCTGGTGCTCCTTGAACAGGGTCAGGCCCGTTTCCAGCAGCGACTTGAGCTCTTTATTCCCAGCCGACGGGATCAAGATGTTGGCAAGCGCGTCGTTGACCGACTTGTGATAGGCGACTTCGTTTTCGACATAGGCCTTGTCGAACGCCGCGCCGTCGAGCGCCTCCAGCGTCGTCAGTTCCTTAGCTGCTTGTGTCGACAAGGACTGGCTGACGGGGTTGTCTTCGGGTGTCACCTTCAGCATCTTGACGAGAGCGAGCGCCTGATCGTTGACGGCCTTGTGGTCGCGCTCCATGGTTTTGGCGAATGCAATGACTTCGGCATTCTTGCTCTTCTTCAACGCCTGTTCTGCCGCGGTGACATCGATCTGTCCCGCTGTGTAGGCGATGTGGGCGATCTGAGGATCGGTCGGCTTGGCATCGGCGGCGATCGAAGCCGTGCCGAGTGAGGCTGCCATCAGAGTGGCGCCGAGAATTCGCTTCAACATGATCTGTCTCCCTTGTGTCGTGACCGATGCCTTCCGGCGGCAACGGTGGTGCGCCTTCGGAAGCGAACATTGGATGCAGGTTCGTCGAAAAGGTTCCCGGAAATTTCGGACACGGAAAGGGCGTGTGTCATCGACGTCGGTCACCGACGCGTCAGTCTTTGCCGATGAAGCGCTGAAGCACGATAGCGTGATTGTGGTCCACGTCTTTCGCAGCGTAGAGAAGCGTCGTGTCCGCTTGTCCGATCTGGCGTTTCAGCTCCTCCAGCAGCTTCCAAGGGAGGACTCATTTAGGAACCTTGCACGGCCTCTATGTGCTCGAAGGTTCTCGTGTGAGACTGCTCACGAGCGGAAAGCTGGACGGCAAGACACAGATCATCGGTCTCGACAGTGTGTCTGATAACACTTTGTGGATAGCGATCGAAGGGGAGTGCCTTCGGAGTTCGGATCTCTGACGAAGATTCGCGGCCAATTCCCTCGCCTCCCCATGATCTTTGGCTGAAGCTTGCTGACGCCCTGGACGGTTTCTCGATCTGAAAGGTCGACGCGGGGCATCGGCGCATGTCGCCGGTCTAAGTCTGATCGCGCCACAAACGTGAAGCCGGCGTGGCGCGATGATGCCTCGGGAGCTGATTGCCATCCGTAGCGGAATTTGCCCGCCGCTCAGAAGGGATAATGCTGGGCGGAGTCCTCAACCGTGATCCAGCGCAGGTCGGTGAATTCGGCGATTGCCGCTTTGCCGCCGAAGCGGCCGTAGCCGCTGCCCTTGACGCCGCCGAAGGGCATTTGCGCCTCGTCGTGCACGGTCGGGCCGTTAATGTGGCAGATGCCGGATTCGATCCGCGCTGCAACCGTCATTGCCCGCTGGACATTCCGGCTGAAGACGGCGGAGGACAGGCCGTATTCGGTGTCGTTGGCGATGCGGATGGCTTCTTCCTCGCCGGCAACACGAATGATCGGCTTGACCGGGCCGAAGGATTCTTCCGCATAGACGCGCATCTCGGGCGTGACATGATCGAGCAGCGTCGCCTCGACCACGGTGCCCGAGCGCTTGCCGCCGGCCACGAGCTTTGCACCCTTGGCCGTCGCATCGGCGATCAGCTCTTCCATTTTTTTCGCGGCGTCGAGGCTGATCAGCGAACCGAGAACGACGTGGCCACGCGGATCGCCGGCCGGGAGCTGGCTGGCGCGGGCGGCCAGTTTGGCGACGAACTGATCGGCGATGGTCTCGTCGACGATGATCCGCTCCGTCGACATGCAGATCTGGCCCTGATGCATGAAGGCGCCGAAAATGGCGGCATTGACGGCACCGTCGATATCGGCGTCGTCGAGGATAACAAGCGGCGCCTTGCCGCCCAGTTCAAGAAGGGCGGGCGTGAGATGTTTGCCGCAGGTCTCGGCGATGATCTTGCCGACCTTGGTCGACCCGGTGAAGTTCACGCGCCTGACGGCCGGATGGGCAATCAGCGCGGTGACGATCTCGGGCGCATCTTCCGGCGCGTTGGTGAGAACGTTGATGACGCCGGCCGGCAGGCCTGCTTCGGTCAGCACTGTGGCAATCAGCCGGTGCGTGCCGGGGCATTGTTCGGATGCCTTGAGGACGACGGTGTTGCCGCAGGCGATCGGCATGGCGATGGCGCGGGTGGCGAGGATGACGGGCGCGTTCCAGGGGGCAATTGCCAGGCAGACGCCGACGGCCTGGCGAACGCCCATGGCGAGCGTGCCGGGTTTGTCGGAAGGGATGATTTCGCCGGTGATTTGCGTCGTCATGGCGCCGGCCTCGCGCAGGATGTTGGCGGCGAGCATGACATTGAAACCGGCCCAGGGCGCGGTAGCGCCCGTCTCCTCGATCATCAACTGGGTAAACTCGCCCACTTTGGAATCCATGATGTCGGCAGCCTTCATCAGGATGGCGCGGCGCTGGCCGGGGCCGGTCTTCGACCAGGCGCCAAAGGCAGCGGAGGCGGCATTAACGGCCGCGGCAACATCGTCCAGGCTTGCCGCTGCGGCGCGGCTTGCGAGCTTCTCGGTGAAGGGATCGATGCGATCAAAGGTCCGGCCGCCGGAGGCTGCGCGGTCGGCGCCATTTATGAGGAGGGAAATATTCATCGGAGATCTCCTGGGGACAAGAACTAGAAGCCGAGAACTTCGGCGTTGATGGAAGCTTCGAGGCCGCCGTCGACGGCAATGTTGGTGCCGTTGATCCAGCGCGCACCATCCGAGCAGAGGAAGAGCACGGCGGGTGCGATATCGGCGGAGGTGCCGGCGCGGCCGACGCGGGTGATGTCGCTATCGACCCTGGCGTCGCCGAGCACGGCACGGAACTGCTTGAGGATCGGCGTTTCCACCGGCCCGGGGCTGACGGCATTGACGCGGATGCCACGGTTTTTGAACAGCGGCTGATGGGCGGCGCGCATGGTCCAGAGCAGCAGCAGTTCCTTGGAGAGCGGGTAGGCTTCCTCGTCCTTGAGGCCGTGCTCGGCGACAATCGCCGCCACCTCGGGAAAGCCGTCTATGCCGGCGAGCGACTTTGCCCGCTCGAGATTGGCGCGCCAGCCGTAGCCGGCGATCGAGGCGACGTTGACGATGGCGCCGCCTTCGCGCAGGCGGGGTGCCACGGTTTCGGAGAGGGCGCGAAGCCCGTAGAAATTGACGGCGAGCGTCGAGACGACGCCGGTGCTGCCGGAAAGGCCGGCGACATTGGCGAGCGCGTCGAGGCGCACCGGAAGCTGCGCAACGATGTCGGCAACGCCTGATGCGGTGGACAGATCACCCTTGATGAAGGCGGCACTTCCACTGGCAGGCTCGCGGACATCGACGCCAATGACCTCGGCGCCCATCTGGCCGGCCAGTTCCGCCGTGCGGGCGCCGATGCCGGAAGCCACGCCGGTCACCAGGATCGTTTTACCAAAAAGCATGAACGTCACCTTTCGCAAGAGATCCGGACGCAAGCCGGCTCATTCTTCCCATTGGATTTTATGCGGACCGGGCAATTTCAGCCGATAGCCGACGGGCAGAAGTTGAAAATCGAAACGGCGCTCGATTTCGCCCCAAAGGCCGCGCGGCAGGTAGAGCGAGAAAATCACGGCGGTGGCGCCGAGGCCGATCAGGTACCAGACGCCGGCTGCGCCGAAGAAGGTCTCGATCACGAAGAACAGGATGGCGCCAAGGATCGCGCCTTCGAACTTGCCGATCCCGCCGACCAGCACCATGAAGATCATGTAGGCCGTCCATTGGACGCTGAAATAGGTCTTCGGCTGGAAGGTGGTGGCGGTCGCCAGCCACAGGCCTCCGGCGACCGCGATGCCGAAGGCGGCGAGCACGAAGAGCAGCCGATTGGTGGCGATCACGCGCACGCCGAGCGAGGTTGCCGCCTCCTCATTGTCGCGGATCGCCTGCATGGCGGCACCGGCGCGGCTGCGCATCAGGAGGAAGAGAGCGCCGAGCAGGGCGGCCATGGCTATCAAGGCGAGCCAGTAGATCGTTGCCCGCCGCATGTTGCCGTCATAGACATTGAGCGAAATCAGCGAGGTTCCCGTTTCCCCCTGGATCAGCCGGTCGAGATTGACGAGCAGATGGGCAAGTTCGGCTATGACCCACATGCCGATCGCGAACTCGCCGCCCTTCAGGCGCAGCATGAACAGCGAAAGCGGGATTGACAGGACGCCGGTCACGACCGCGGCGGCAAACAGCGCGACGAAGGGATTGAGCCCCGCATCGGCCAGCCGGATGGTGAAATAGGCGCCGAGGCCGAAGAACACCTGCTGGCCGACCGAGACGAGCCCACCGAAACCGGCAAGCGCATTCCACATGGCGGCAAGGATCACGTAGATGAACAGGGCTGTCATCCGGTCGATCGCACCGGCGCCGAGCACGGCGGGGGCAAACATCAGCAGGGCGAGCACCGCGGCCATGCAGCCAAGCGCCACCCGCGACGATTTCGTCCAGCGCTCTATCGATATTCCGGTGGAGGCAAGGGTCGCGTTGGGGCTCATGTCGGGCTCCGGAGACGGGTGCGCAGTTTGAGAGAGGCGCCAAATTTATCGAGAACCGGCATGCCGAACCGGGACAGCCTGACGAAAAGCACCAGCAGGAACACGGCATGGCCGCCGATCAGGAAGCCTTGCGGATGCAATTGCGCGCCGAGCGATTGGGCAAGACCGAGAACGATGCCGCCGGCAAGCGTCCCCCATAGTGATCCCGCTCCTCCAATGACGGCCGCCTCGAAGGCGAAGAGAAGCTGTGGGCCGCCGGCATAGGGGCTGAAGGTTGCCCGCATCCCGAGAAAAGCACCGGCGATCCCGACCGTGACCATGGTGATCGCCGTGGCGACGGCGTTTACCCTGCGGGCATCGATGCCGACCAGCCCGGCCGTATCGGGATCCTCGGCCGTGGCGCGGATCGCGCGACCAAGCGCAAAGCGGCTCAGGAAGAACTGCAGCCCGCCGAGAATGAGCATCGCCGTCACCATCATCAGGACGGCAAGCTTGCCGACGAAGATGTGGCCCGGAAGCTGCCAGGATGCATAGGACAGGTTGCCGATGAACGGTGCGAGCGAGCGGGTGTCGGCGCCGAACTGCTCGAACAGCAGGTTGTCGATGACGATCGACAGGCCGAAGGTCGTCAGGATCGGCAGCAGCGTGCCGCCGCGGGCGCTTCGTTCCAGGATGAAGCGCTGTAACAGCCAGCCGACGGCCGCCATGACCGGCAGCACGATCAGCAGGCCGGCGAAGGGCGGAATGCCGAATTTGGCGGCGAGCAGCCACAGTCCGTAAGCGGCTGCGACCGCCAGGCTGCCATGCGCAAGATTGATGATCCGCATCACCGAGAACATGAAGGACAGTCCGCAGGCGATGACGGCGTAGTAGCCGCCGAGCAGGATGCCCTGGAGCAGGGTGTTGATCACGATGCGCTCCTTTCGCCGGCTGCCCGGTGCAATCCGAAATAGGCCTGGGTGACGTGCTCGCGCGTGACGGCCGCCGCCGGCCTGTCGAGGACGATGCGTCCTTCCAGCATGCAGATGACACGGCTCGCCACGCTCATGGCGCGGGCGAGATCCTGCTCGACGAGCACGATGGTCGTCCCCGACGTGAGCAGTGACTGCAACTGGGCATAGACGCGATCGACGACCAGAGGCGAAAGTCCGAGCGAGACCTCGTCCAGGAGAAGAATATCGGGATTGCTCATCAGCGCCCGGCCGATGGCGGTCGCCTGCTGTTCCCCGCCCGAGAGGTGTCCGGTTTTGGCGTGACGGCGGGGTTTCAGGTTCGGAAAGGCGTCGAGGACACGATCGATGTCCCAATCGCCCTTGCGGCCGGAGGTCTTTCCGAGAAGCAGGTTTTCCTCCACCGTCATCTGTGAAAACAGGCGCCGGCCTTCCGGCACCAGAGCGATGCCCTTGGCGATCCGCTTGTGGGACGGGACGGCGGCCAGATCTTCGTCGTTAAGAAGGATGCTGCCGGAGGATGGCAGATGGGCGCCGGCGATCGATCTGAGCAGCGTCGTCTTGCCCGCGCCGTTCGCGCCGACCAGCGCCAGCACCTCGCCCTTGCCAATATCGAAACTGACCCCGCGCACTGCCTGGAGCAGGCCGTGGCGAACGTCGAGGTCGCGGATGGAGAGAAGGCTCATGCGGGTGTTCCTCCGAGATAGGCCTTGACCACCTCCGCATTGCTCATGACCATTTTCGGTTCGCCATCGGCGATGATCCTGCCGGCATCCATGCAGATCAGTCGCTCCGCCACCTGCAGGAGGATGTGAACGATATGTTCGATCCAGACGATGCCGATGCCGCGGCGGCGCAATTCGAGGATGGTTTCGACGAGCTCGCTCGCCTCGCCATCGGTCAGGCCGCCGCCGATCTCGTCGAGCAGCAATAACCTCGGTTGCGTGGCAAGCGCACGAGCAAGCTCCAGGCGTTTGCGATCCAGCAGACCGAGCGTGTCGGCAGGGCGGTTAGCCACCCCGAGCATGCCGCAAAGGGAAAGTGAATCCACCACACGCTCATAGGCCTCGTCGCGGCTTGCGGCACTGCCGTGCGATGCGGCGACGAAGACATTTTCGAAGGTCGTCATGCCGCTGAAAGGCTTGGGAATCTGATGGGTCCGGACGAGCCCGGAGCGGCAGCGTTCCGCCGCCGTCCGGCTCGTGACGTTGGCGCCGTCGAAGGTAATGCTTCCCTCATTCGGCGGGAAGGCGCCGGCGAGCACGTTGAGCAGGGTCGTCTTGCCCGCGCCGTTCGGCCCGACAATGCCGACCGCCTCGCCATCGCCCATGGAAAAATCCAGATTCTCCAGCACCACAAGCGCGCCGAACCGCTTGTGGATCCCCTTGGCCGAGAGAAAGGCTCCCCCCGGCCGCCTTTGCGCTTCCTGTCGCTGCACTTGGTTATCCATTGTAAGCGGTAAGCTTGGCGCCGACCGGGACATTGGGGTCGGTGGCATTTTCGGTGACGACGTAGTCGAGCGCGAATTTCGAGCCCTCCGCCGCTTTCACCCATTGCGTGCCGATGATCGGTCCGGGAGAGACGTTGGCGACGGGGCCGCTGGTGAAATCGACCTTGCCGGCGATCGTGGTGGTCTTCAGCGTGCTGATCGCCTCGGCGACGGCCTCCTTGCTTTTGACGTCCGTGCTGGCCTTCAGTGCATCGAAGCCGGCGTCGAGAAGCGCAAGGCTGGCGCCGAGCTGCTGCGTCCACTGCTTGCCGCTGGCCGTCTCATAGCCGTCGGCGAGTTCGGTTCCGGATACGCCTGTCAGCGTGGATTTGTAGGGGAAGGCCTTGTGCCAATAGGCGGCGCTGCCGATGTTCAGGCCGAGGTCGCCGAGCGCCTCGATGTCGGAGGGAAACAGGCCCGTCTTGGCGATCTGGCAGATCTTGATCTGCTGGGTAAGGCCCTGCTGCGCAGCCTGGCGCCAGAAGGCGGCGAAGTCAGGCGGTATCGGGAACGAATTGAAGATCTCCACGCCCTCCTGCCTGAAGAGAGCGATTTGCGCGGTAAAGTCGGTGGTTCCGGTTTCATAGGCTCCCGGATCGACGATGGTGAAGCCCGCCTTGGCAAGCGCCGGCGCCAGATGGGTGCGGATCGCATTGCCGTCGGCGTCGTTGGGATACATGACGCCGACCTTCTTGTTGGTCTCGATCAGGTTCCACTGCGACACATAGGCCTTGTGGAACTCTTCGACGCCGAAGCCGAAATGATAGGTCCATTTGAAGGGCGACGGCGCGCCCGGCTTGGCGCCGCGGCCGAAATACCAGGCTTCCCAGGGCATGACCGTCGAGAGGCAGGGAATACCGGCCGCTTCGCAGGCGTCGGCCACCGGGTTGATGGTTTCGGGCGTCGAGACGGCGAGCATCAGGTCGATCGCCTGGTTGTTGATCAGGTCCTTTGCCAACTGGCCTGCGCGTGAAGGGTCAGACTGAGTATCCTGGTCGAGAATATCAACCTTCCAGGTCTTGCCGCCCGCCTGCAGGCCGTTCGCCAGCGCCTTGCGCGCCAGTTCGAGCACATAACCGTCCGTCTCGCCGAAGCCGCCGAGAGGGCCGGTGCGCGGACTGATGAAGCCGACCTTCAGCGTATCGCCGCTCTGAGCGAAGGCCGTGCGGCGGGAAAGCGCCAGCGCTGCACCGCCCGCCACGGTCGATGCGATGAAAGAGCGGCGGCTCAGCGATGCCGCGTTGAATTTTCCGCTGCGGAAAATGCCGTTCATGAATTCATTCCTCCCTCTTGATGCGGGCCTCCCAGCCCGTTCCCAGTGTTCATCCCGACCGATCTCAATTCAGATCGGGTAGTGCCGTTTTCCCGAGGCCATGGTGATCCATCTGAGCTCGGTGAATTCATCGATCGCGGCCTTGCCGCCGAAGCGGCCGTAGCCGCTTGATTTGACGCCGCCGAAGGGCATTTGCGGCTCGTCGGAAACTGTGGCTTCGTTGATGTGGCAGATGCCGGATTCGAGCCGCATGGCAACGGCAAGTGCTGTATTGACGTCGGCGCTGAAAACGGCCGCCGACAGCCCATATTCGTTGTCGTTGGCAACCGTCACAGCCTCGTCGACGCTACCGACCCGGATGATCGCCGCCACCGGTCCAAAGCTCTCCTCGCGGTAGATGCGCATGGCAGGCGTCACGTGATCGATGACGGTTGCGTCCATCAGCGTGCCGTTGGCCTGGCCGCCGCAGACGAGAACCGCGCCCTTCTGCAGGGCATCATCGACGAGCGACCTGACACGCCGGACGGCCTCAGTGTTGATCAGCGTGCCGAGCGGCGTGTTGCCGTCCTTGGGATTGCCGGCGACAAGGGTTGCGGCCTTCGTTCGGAATTTGCCAACGAAGCCGTCGGCGATCTCGTCCATGAGGATGATCCGTTCGGTCGACATGCAGATCTGGCCCTGGTTCATGAAGGCGCCGAAGGCGGCAGCACTCACGGCCTCATCGATATCGGCGTCGGCAAGGACGATGAACGGCGCCTTGCCGCCGAGCTCAAGCAGGCAGCGCTTGAGATGCCTTGCCGCGGATTCGGCGATGATCCTGCCGACACGGGTGGAGCCGGTGAAATTGATGCGGCGCACGGCCGGATGGGCGATCAGCGCGTCGACGACGGCGGCGGCATCGCTCGGCGCATTGGAAACGACATTGACGACGCCGCGCGGGAAACCGGCGTCACAGAGGATGTCGCCGATCAGGCCATGGGTCTTCGGGCAGAGTTCGGAGGCTTTCAGGATAACCGTGTTGCCGCAGGCAAGCGGCATGGCAACGGCGCGGGTGCCGAGGATGATAGGTGCATTCCAGGGGGCAATGCCGACGCAGACGCCTGCCGGCTGGCGGACCGCCATGGCGAGGCTTCCCGGAATGCCTGAAGGAATGAGCTCGCCTGATATTTGCGTGGTCATCGCCGCCGCCTCGCGAAGAATATCCGCGCCAAGGCCGCAATTGATCGCCGCCCATTGCGCGGTGGCGCCAGTTTCTCCAGTCATGGCGGCAATGAGTTCGGGCGTGCGGGCCTCGAGGATATCGGCTGCGGCATTCAGGAGCCTGCGCCGTTCGCCCGGGCCGATCTGGGACCAGTCCGGAAAAGCGGCCGCGGCCGCATTGGCTGCCCTTGTCATGTCGCCAACGGATCCTGCCGAAGCGATCGTTGCGACGTCGCCGGTCAGCGGATCGATGCGTTCGAAGGTGGCCCCTTCGGAAGCATCCATCGCCTCGTTGTTGATCATCAGCTTTGCCGCGAACACTGTTCCATCCATTTGCCAGGCATTGGCGCCACGTACTGGCGCCACATGCCGGTTTGCGTTGTTGCCATGGGAGAAAACGAGCGGACGCGGCGCCACGAGGGTCGCCTGACGGTTCCTGCATCTGTTGAAGAGCCTCCTCCCAAAGGCTGATGAGAAAAGGTTACGCCGATCTGGCGCGGATGGAATGCGATTTATTGGGTTAATATTGTAATTATCCGGCGATTACAGCATTGTTTGACTTGGGGAGTGGAGGAGAAGCTTGGCAACGGACGGAGGGATTCATCACTATGCCAGGGGCGAGTGGCACGGGCCGTCGCTGTCGCACCGGCGTATCCGTTTTCAAAAAGGACTCTATGCCGATTTCCATCATTTCCTTCTGCTCGGCGAGGGAAGCGGGGAGCTTCATTTCGACAATGGCGACCATCGGCCGCTACACGGGCCGCTGCTTGCCTTCCTGCCTCCGCAGGCGCGATGCGACCTGTCGATATCAGCCGGAACCGCGGCCCATCTGGTCGGAGCTTCGCCGCAGATCATGGTCGATGCGATCGGCGACAAGGTGGAATCCTATTCGCTGCGCATCTTCACCGAGCAGCGCAAGCTGGTCGAGGCATTGGATCCCTCAGCTGTGGCCGAAATCAGTCCGCTGATTTCGGGCTTCGTGCGGGAATTGGGCGATCCCACCCGCTCCTCCTGGATGGTCGCATCCGCCTATATCAGGCTCATTCTGATGGCGCTGTGGCGCGGTTCCGATGGTGAGAGAAGCGAGCAGCGCGGGCAGGGCGAAACCGGATCGATCCTGCAGAGATACCGGCAGCTGGTCGAGGCCGGCTTCCGCCGGCACCGGCCGATCAGCGATTATGCCGCAGAGCTGGGCGTCACGGCCGACCGGCTGCATTCCATCTGCCAAAGGGCGCTCGGCCGCTCGCCGATCCAGCTCTTGCACGAGCGCGTTGTGCAGGAGGCAAAGCTGAGATTGGAGCGTTCGGCCCGCAATATCCAGGAAATCTCCGACAGCCTCGGCTTTCGCGACCCGACCTATTTCAGCCATTTCTTCAAACGCAAGACCGGCCTTTCACCCGCCGGCTACCGCGAGATCGCCCGCGCGTCGGCCGGCTCGGAAAACAGCATGCTGTCCTCAGGTTACGCCGATTGGCCTTAGGCTCGGGCTCATTTGGTCAAGGCTGGAATTTGCCAGACTTGGATCGGAGATCATGCTGATGCGGAACTCCAAGCCGGCGTAGGCCTGCGATGCGCCAAGAAGCGGTCGTTGCCCCGGCGTGAAGGCATGACAGATTTGGGGCCGGAAGGTGGAGATCGCCTGGATATTACCTCTTACGATTTGTTGACTCACCTGCGGTTGAACAATAACTTGCTAATCTGGTCATTAGGCTTGTCCTCACATGACGGATCAATCTATTCAGCGTCGCCTTGCCGCCATCGTCGTTGCCGATGTGGTGGGATATACACGCCTGATGGAGGCTGATGAAGGCGCAACGCTGGCGAACCTCAGGAAACTCCGTTCTGGCGTTATCGAGCCGGCTGTGATGCGCCACAACGGCCGCATCTTCAAGGTTGTGGGCGACGGCTTCCTGATCGAATTCAGTAGCGCGGTGGAAGCGGTCGCAGCAGCGTTGGAAATGCAACGGGCCACCACCGCTGTTGAGACCTCCGACCGGCGCCTGCTTTTGCGTGTCGGCGTCAATCTGGGTGATGTCATTGACGACGGTTCAGACGTCCTCGGCGACGGGGTCAATGTCGCGGCGCGCCTCGAGACGCAGGCCGCGCCGGGAGGTATCTGCATTTCAGCCAGCGTTCACGGCGAGATCGTCGGCAAGATCGGCGACCGGTTCTTCGATGCAGGCGAACGCTACCTGAAGAACCTGACTCGCCCAGTCCACGTGTGGCATTGGCCGGATGCGCTGCAGAGCATATTGCCGCTGCCCGAAATGCCCTCGATCGCTGTATTGCCGTTCACGAATATGAGTGGGAATGAAGCGGACGCGCCTTTCGTCGACGGCTTGACCGAAGACCTGATCACTGACCTTTCCCGAACGGCTGGCCTGTTCGTCATCGCGCGCAATTCCGTGTACGGCTACAAGGGCAAGCCGGTCAACGTACGGCTGGTCGCCCAGGAACTCGGCGTCCGCTACGTCCTGGAGGGGAGCGCCAGACGCGCAATGGGCCGTGTCCGCATCAATGCCCAATTGGTCGACGCGCTTGGCGGCCGGCACTTGTGGGCCGACCGGTTTGACAGGACGGTGGAAGATGTTTTCGAATTACAGGATGAAGTTAACGCCAAGATTGTTGAAGCCCTCGTCGGCCGACTGACCATCCCGCCGCAGCGCAATCGGCCGAAGAACTTTGAGGCGTACGACCTGTGTGTGCGCGCCCGCCTCCTGACGGAAGAGTCGCCGCAAACTGAGCGTGAGGCCTATATGCTGCTCCAACGCGCGGTCAAGCTCGAGCCATCATATGCCGAGGCGCTTGGTCTGCTCGCCTATAATCGTTGGCTTGCCTGGACTCATTTCGGCGAGCCCGAAGATCCCAACCGTCGGATGGCGGTGACGTCCGCGCAGAAGGCGGTCGACCTGGATCCCAACGATGCCGGCTGCCGTTACGTTCTGGGGACCATTTTGGCTTATGAGCGGCGATGGGAGGAATCGGAGGCCGCCTTCGCCAAGGCCCTGGAGCTGGACCCCAACCACGCCGACACCTGGGCCGCCATGTCGGACGTATCAGTGCTGGACGGCAGGGTTGCCGACGGACTTGCGCAGATCGAAAAAGCTCTGCGGCTCAATCCCTATCCAGCGTGCTGGTATCTTTGTCATCTTGGGCAAGCGCAATACGCCGCGCGTGACTATGAGGCGGCAGCCGCTACACTCCGCAGGGAAGACACGTATCGTACCAACTCACGCAAATTCCTGGCCGCTACGCTTGCACAGTTGGGCCACCATGAGGAGGCGCTGCGAGAAGCAGAATTGTTCCTGATCGCCCACCCTCATTTCACGATTGGGCATTGGCTCAGCTCCCAGCCGCTGCGCGATGCATCTGTACGAGACCACTTTGTTGACGGCTTCCGAAAGGCCGGCCTGCCAGAGATGTGACAGCGGGTGGGGACAATTCCGACGCGTTCGAGGACTTGATCGACGGATATGCGCTGCGCGAGAACGGCGGTCTCGATCGCAGTGCCAAGCTTCTTCAGACGCTTCACAAAACGCGTCAATCAGCCCCAGTCTTACATGACTTTTCCGCTGAACCGCCTTGCATCGTGGTGGCGATGAGCCCGTAGCCCAGAATGAAGACAGGATGCTTTGCAAAACATTTAAGCAGCTTCGCCGAGACATGAAGGCCACGACGCCTGCTTCCGCTATCGGCGGCGCAAAGATGCCGTTACCTTGAAACTAGACAATGGCTGCTTTCCGGCAGGTGCAAGGTCTGTTTCAACGGCAAAATTAGGCGCAAAGCAGCCGTGTCCTTCGACAACGAAAAAAGTCCACTTAGGGCCGACCGTTACCGGAAACTGCTGAAGTTAATTTGACCACGAAGACCAAACTCACGACAGCGCAAAAATCCTCACCTCTCTCCCGATGCCCTGAAGCTCCGCCATCCGGGAGGCCGATGAGATGCCGCTGTCACGCAGGATCTCTGAAACTTGGGCATCCTCGACGATCGCCTCCGTCGTCATGATGACATTGGGATCGGCAAGGCCCTGGACGCGGGAGGCGATATTCACCGTCTGGCCGAAGTAGTCCTGCCGGTCGTTGAGGTTGACTGCGAGGCATGGGCCCTCGTGGATGCCGATCTTCAGCAGAAGGTCGTCGCTGCCGTGTTCGGCATTTAAGCGAAGCATCGCCTCCCGCATCTTGAGTGCGGCCGCTACCGCACGGTCCGGGCTCGGGAAGGTCGCCATTACGGCATCGCCTATAGTCTTCACGACCGCTCCGGCCTCTGTGGCGACGATCTCATGAAGAACCCGGAAATGCGCTCGCACTAGATCGAAAGCGGCAAGATCTCCGACGCGCTCATAGAGAGCGGTCGAGCCCCTCAAGTCAGTGAAGAGGAAAGTCAGGCTGGTGATCTTGAGGCGCTGGTCGACGTCGAGTGTGTCGGTCCGATAGATGTCGCGGAAGCTCTGGTTCGTCAGCAGACGCTTGGCTGTCAGGAAAGGCCGCCTGCGGCCCAAGAGGTCGTGCAGTTCGTCTCCTGCGATGCAGACGTTCGGCACCACTCTGCGGTCGGTGTGGTTCTCGAGGGTGAGCCGCAGTGAGCCCGGGCGCAGGGTCAGCGTTTCGTTCAGCGCATGCGTCCGACTGATGATCATCGAGAGGGTTTGCCGTTCGTCGGTGGGCTCACCCTGCACGTCGATGAACTGCGCCGAGTGTGTCACCGGATCGAAGATGATGACGAACTGCGCCGGCAGTTGCAGGGAGACGAAGGCCTTCTCGCCCGGAGCCAACTCGATCATCTCCAGCTGGATGCGCGAAAACCTCGCTTCGAGATCGTCAGGCAGGTCCACTCCGGAGCTGAAGAAGATCTGGCGATAGTACTCGAGCGGCGGCAACCGATCGGGATCGTGAGCGGCAATCCTGCGCACGCGCGGACTGACCGTGAACGTGACCTCGACCATCTCGTCGAGGGTCGGCTCGTATCCGGCTGCGCAGAGCGCGCAATGGTACGTCTCGTGGACGACGGTTTTGAGGGTTGCGCCGCTGTCGAGGACGCCGCCGCATCCTGGGCAAAGGACATTCCAGGTCATCTCGAACGCGCCTATGCGGGCTGCATGGAGAAACGCGGCGATGGTTTTCTCTTGATCGAGATGGTGCTTATCGGCGAAAGCGAGCGCATTGATGCGATTAAGCTCGCGATCCGAGCCATGCGTGACGACCTTCTCGATGCACTCAACCGTCGGCGGGTCAGCCGCCTGTCGCAGGGAGGCAAAAAGGACGTCCACTTCGCTCATTAGACAAGTCTCCGTGTGCAGAACCCACGGCGGACGACGCCAGGATCGGGATCATAACACGGGAACTTCCCAATAGAAATCTATAGGCTTGGAGCTGCCTGCTGCCCAGCGAAGCGGGTTCATTTCCCCTTGTATATTCGCTTCAGCGCCACCAGCAGCGCATCCAGTTCGTCGCGCGAAAACAGGTCGGTGAAACGCCGCTCGTGCTTGTCGATCAGCGCACGCGCCCGCGCGAGCATCGCGCGTCCGGCCTTCGTCAGATGAAGCTCCTGGCGCCGGCGGTCCGCCGCGGAGGGACGGCGCTCGATCAGGTTGCGGGCCGTCAGCCGGTTGACGAGGGCCATCATCGTTGCCCGGTCGGTGCCGAGCGTGTTGGCAAGGTCGATCTGCGATGCGCCCGGATTGCCGGCGACGAGTTCTATCACCGCCAGCTGCTTCTGCGTCAGCGCCAGCTCCTCCATGGTTTCGGCGAAGTCGCGATAGATTGCGACATGCGCCATGCGTAGATGAAACCCCAAGAGATCGCCCAGCCGGCCGACGTCGAGGCCTGGCGTCGCGGGCGCATCTTCGCCCTCGAAATCGTCCTGCGGTGATTTTATCGCCATCGTTCGTTCTCGCCTCGTCCAGGCGCCATAACCATCAAAATCAGCAGGTTAGTCAATATCCGTAGTGCGGATTTCCCCGCGCCATTCGATCGATCGGATTTGCCTCAAACAGCCTCTTGCATCGCGGGGAAAAGATATTAGTATGTGTTACATACAAAATTGATGCCTGTTGCGGGGAGCGGTAGGCATGGGAGGAGAAAATGGCGCATTCCTTTTCCGGGATGGCTTCGTCGGCGGATTGCGGGCTGGTGACGGATGATCCGATCCTTTACCGCGCCGGCGTCGCACCGGACCGTCCGGCTCTGTTCGAAATCGCTACCGACAGGCAGCTCACCTATGCCGAGCTCGATGCGCGGATCGCCTGCTGCGCCGGCTTCCTGAGCGATGTGCTCGGAGTGCGCCGCGATGGGGCGCGTGTCGCCATGCTGGCGCGCAACTCGATGGATTCGATCGTGCTTGCCTTTGCCTGCCAGCGTGCCGGCGCCATCTACGTGCCACTCAACTGGCGCCTCAACGCCGCCGAGCTTCGGCCGATCCTTGCCGATTGCGCGCCGGCTCTGCTCGTTCATGACGAGGAGTTCGCGGCAACGGTGGCCAGCGTTGCGAACGCCGATCCCGAGATGGCGGTGATATCGACGGCAGACGGTTCGGCCGGTCTCGCCGCGGTGATCGAGGCGAGCCTTCCGGCCGCTCCCGTGCCCGCCGATGCCGATGGACCCTGCGTCCTTCTTTACACCTCGGGCACGACGGGACAGCCGAAAGGCGTCGTCATCACCCGCCGCAACGCCTTTTTCGCCGCCATCAATTTTTCCGTGGTCGGCGAGATCGGGCCGAGATCCGTCGCCCTATGCGACCTGCCTTTCTTCCACACGATCGGTCTGATCGCCGTCGCACGAACCACATTGATGCTGGGCGGCACACTCGTCGTCTCCGATCGCTTCACGCCGGCGCGCACACTCGCAGCCCTTGCCGACCGGCAGCGTGCCATCACCCATTATTTCGCCGTGCCGCAGATCGTGCTCGCCTTGCGCAACGACCCTGCCTATAGCGCCGCGGCGCTCGCCGGCCTGCATGCGCTCTTCGTCGGCGGTGCACCGCTGACGCAGGCGCTGATCGAAAGCTATCTCGATGACGGCGTTGCGCTGGTCAACGGTTACGGCATGAGCGAGGCGGGAACGGTGCTGCATATACCGATCGACCGGCGCGCCGTGCAGGATAATCCCGGCAGCGTCGGTCTTCCCGCGCCATTGCTCGACATTCGTATCGTCGGCGAGGACGGCCGCGAGGTTGACGAAGGCGAGATCGGCGAACTCTGGCTGCGCGGGCCGGCGGTGACGCCGGGCTACTGGAACAAGCCTCAGGAAACCGCTGCCGCCTTCGCCGACGGCTGGTACCGCACCGGTGATCTCGGCCGACGCGAAGCGAACGGCTTCTATCGCATCGTCGACCGGCTGAAGGACATGTACATCAGCGGCGGCGAGAATGTTTATCCCGCCGAGGTCGAAGCGGCACTCGCAAGTCATCCCGATATCCTCGACGCCGCGGTCGTCGGCATTCCCGATATCCGATGGGGCGAATGCGGCCTCGCCTATATCGTGCTGCGGCCGGGTGCCGTGGCAACGGGCGATGAGATCGCCGGCCATTGCGCGGCTAGGCTCGCCGCCTTCAAGCGTCCGGCGCGCATCCTCTTCGTCGAGGCCATTCCCCGAACCGCCTCCGGCAAGGTGCAGAAACATGTCCTGCGCCAGTTCCATTCCGACGAAACCCTTCAACGACAGCCCCTGTGAAGCGGCCCCGGCATTCACGCCGAAACCAATGGAGTGACCCTATGACTGAAGACAAATCGCCGGTTCTGGTCGAATTCGATGGCGGCATCGCCTTCGTGACCCTCAATCGTCCGGAAAAGCGCAATGCGATGAATCCGGCCCTGAATATTAGGATGCTCGAGGTGCTCGACGAGCTCGAGGGCGACGAGCGCTGCGGCGTCCTCGTCCTGCGCGGCGCCGGCGAATCCTGGTCGGCCGGCATGGATCTGAAGGAATATTTCCGCGACAATGACGACAAGCCGCGTGACGTCACGCTGAAGGCGCGGCGCCAGTCCGGCAACTGGTGGGGCCGGCTGATGTATTTCGAAAAGCCGACGATCGCCATGGTCAACGGCTGGTGCTTCGGCGGCGCCTTCACGCCGCTGGTTTCCTGCGATCTCGCCATCGCCGCCGAGGAGGCAAATTTCGGCCTCTCCGAGATCAACTGGGGCATTCTGCCGGGCGGCAACGTCACCCGTGCGGTCGCCGAAGTGATGCGCCATCGCGACGCTCTCTATTACATCATGACCGGCGAACTGTTCGGCGGGCGCAAGGCCGCCGAAATGGGTCTCGTCAACGAGGCGGTGCCGCTGGCGGAGTTGGAAATCCGGGTCCGCAAGATCTGCGCCAGCCTGCTCGAAAAGAACCCGGTGACGCTGAAGGCCGCCAAGGACACCTACAAGCGGGTGCGCAACCTGCCATGGGATCTCGCCGACGATTACATCTACGCCAAGCTGGAGCAGATGCTGTTTCTCGACAAGACCAAGGGGCGCGACGAGGGGCTGAAGCAGTTCCTCGACGACAAGACCTATCAGCCGGGGCTCGGCGCCTACAAGCGCGGCCGCTGAGGACGGGCCTGGCATGCCGGGCCGTTCACGAGCCGATCATCGGGAGGAGGAAAGCAATGAAAATTCATGCCGCGGTGGCGCGTGCGCCCCATACGCCGTTTTCGCTGGAAAGGCTCGATTTGGAGGAGCCGCGTGAGGGTGAAATCCTGGTTCGCGTCGTGGCAACAGGGGTTTGCCACACCGATATCGTCATGCGTGACCAGCACTTGCCGGTGCCGCAGCCGGTCGTGCTCGGCCATGAAGGCGCCGGCATCGTCGAGCGTGTCGGGCGGGGCGTTGCCAAGGTCAAGCCCGGTGATCACGTGGTCATGACCTTCAATTCCTGCGGTCATTGCCCGAGCTGCAACGATCACGAGGAGACCTATTGCCACGAATTCTTCCCGCGCAATTTCTTCGGTGCGCGCGCTGACGGTTCGAGCGGGCTCTCATGCGAGGGAGAGCGGGTTCACGGCAATATTTTCGGGCAATCCTCCTTCGCCAGCCACGCCCTGTGCCATGAACGCAATATCGTGAAAGTGCCTGAGGATGCGGATCTGGCACTGCTCGGGCCGCTCGCCTGCGGCATCCAGACCGGCGCCGGCGCGGTGATGAACGCGCTCAAGATCGAACCGGGAAAAGTGCTCGCGGTGTTCGGCATGGGCTCCGTCGGTCTTGCCGCGGTAATGGCGGCGCGGATCGTCGGTGCTTCACGGATCATCGCCGTCGATGTCAACGAGACGCGGCTGGCGCTTGCAGCGGAGCTCGGCGCGACTGATATCGTCAACGGCAGGGCGAGCGACGCGGTTGCCGCGATCATGGCGCTAACCGGCGCCGGCGTCGATTATTCGATCGATGCCTCCGGCGTGCCTGCGGTCATCGACCAGTGCGTGCGTGTGCTGGCGCCGCGCGGCACCTGCGGCATCGTCGGGGCCTCGCCCCATGGCGCGACGCTGACGCTCGACCTCACCCATATCCTGTCCGGCGGGCGCCGGGTCCGCGGCATCGTCGAGGGCGATTCCAATCCGGACGTGCTGATCCCGTTGTTGATCGACCTGCATCGGCAGGGCCGCTTTCCCTTCGACAGGCTCGTCACCTTCTATGATTTTGCCGACATCAACCAGGCGGTGGAGGATTCGGAAAAGGGCATCGTGCTGAAACCGGTCGTGCGCCAGCCGGCCGTCTGACACCGTTCGAGGGAGGAAACAATGAACACCGTCACCCCAATCGCCACCGATACCAGTCCCGATGCGATGAAGGCGCTGCTTGACCGGCAAAGGGCGTCTTTCCTGAGGGAAGGGCCGCCAAGCATTGAGACCCGCATCGATCGCATCGACCGCGTCATCGCCCTTCTCGTCGACCATAAGGATGCGATTGCCGCGGCCCTGTCGGAGGATTTCGGCAGCCGCAGCGTCGAGGCGAGCCTGCTTCTCGACGTCTTCACCTGCGTCGGTTCGCTCAAATATGCCAAGGCCCATCTGGCCGAATGGCTGAAGCCCGAGCAGCACGAGGCATTGTTCCCGGATGCGGTGGCAGAAGTGGTCTATCAGCCGAAAGGGGTTGTCGGGATCCTGAGCCCCTGGAATTTCCCCTATCAGCTCGCCCTTGCGCCGCTCGCCGGCATTCTTGCCGCCGGCAACCGCGCCATGATCAAGCCGTCGGAGGTGACGCCGGCTTCATCAGCCTTCATGGCGGAACTCATCGCCGGCTCTTTCGACGAAACGGAAATATCAGTCGTTCAGGGCGGGCCGGCGACGGGCACGGCCTTTACATCACTTGCCTTCGACCATCTGATCTTCACCGGCGGAACTGCGATCGCCCATCATGTCATGCGCGCGGCGGCGGAAAACCTGACACCGCTGACGCTTGAGCTCGGCGGAAAATCACCCGTCATCGTCGGCCGCGCGGCCGATCTCGCAGACGCGGCGCGGCGCGTCATGACCTTCAAGACGCTGAACGCCGGCCAGATCTGCCTTGCGCCGGACTATGTCTATGTGCCCGAGGAAAGCGTCGAGGCCTTTGCCGGACACGCGGTCGCGGCAGTCGGCGCGATGTATCCGACACTGAAGGAAAATCCTGATTACACCTCGATCGTCAATGCCCGCCATCTCGCCCGCGTCCAGGGCCTGATCGACGATGCCAGGGCCAAGGGTGCTCGTGTCGTCGAGATCAACCCGGCGGCAGAGAATTTCTCCCAGCAATCGGCCCACCGTATACCTCCGACGCTGATCCTCGATCCCACAGAAGACATGCGCGTGCTGCAGGAGGAAATCTTCGGACCCGTGCTGCCGGTCCTTCCCTATCGCGATATCGCCGACGTCATCGACCGTATCAATGCCAGGCCGCGCCCGCTCGCTCTCTACTACTTCAGCCAGGATCAGCAAGAGGAACGCCGCGTCCTCGACAACACGACCTCCGGCGGGGTGACGGTCAACGACTGCATGAGCCACGTCACGGCGGAAGGCCTGCCCTTCGGCGGCGTCGGCCATTCGGGCATGGGAGCCTATCATGGGAAGTTCGGCTTCCTCGCCTTCTCGCACCCGCGCGCCGTCTATCATCAGAGCAGGATGGTCGAAGCGGAATACATGATGCGGCCGCCTTATGGCGAGGCGATGCGCGGCTTCTTGGCGGCGGCGATCTGCAAGTAGAAGAGAAGTGGCGGCGATGCCGTCGGCAGCCTCGGCTGCTGACGGCATGACGCGGGCGCTGTGGGTTCGCGACTGCTTTCACCTCAAGGAATGGCCCGATTGCGCAGACTTATCCGGATAACGCGATATTGCGTCATTGGGCTACGTGTCCTGATGCAGAGGATGCCGTTGTTAAACATGCCTTATGCATCAGGTGCTAGCCGTTGAACGGCAGGCGTAGCGGACATGATGTCTCCTGCCGTCCTGGAGCATGACCTTTAATTCCGGTTTCGCCTATTTCTCATGTGATCAAATCTGGCAGCAGGCCCTGCGTGCCCATACCGCATCGTCGCGGCAGTCGCCGCTTTCCTGTCGCCGTATTGCTGCCGACCGGGCTGGAGACGCATAAGCAAACGAGTATAGCCTGATAGGTCTTCAATTTAACGAAGCTCAAACCAGTGTTGCCCTATGATTGGTTCGGTACATGTATTGGAAGGTGGATCCAACGCAGTGAATGGCATCTGGACGCAATTCGGTGGCAACTTGTCATTCGTGTGCCTGGCGATTTCGCTATGGGCGCATTTCTCGATCCAATTTCAGCGTCGTTCGGCCATACAGGAAAAAATCGCCTTCGGAATCATAGCCGGCGGCGCCTCCATCGGATCCATTTTGCTGGCCGTCGAAGTCAATCCCGGCATCTATATCGACATGCGCTTCTCGCCGCTTGCTTTGGCGGGCATGTTTGGTGGACCGATCGCGGCGGCCTTTGCGGCGTCGCTGGCGATGGCCTTCCGCTTCTGTGTCGGCGGCACGGCAATGGTCGATGGTCTGATCGCAATTGCTGTCGCGACCGGCATCGGCCTGGCTGCCAATTTCTGGATCCGGAAGAGATCTCCCGGGTTCATGGACATTGCACTGCTGAGCCTCGCGCTCGGCGCCGCGCTTGTTGTTTTGATGGCGGTGCTTCCCACTCTGGTGCACGCCCGTGTATTGGCCATCATCGGTCTGCCCATGACCGTTTTGAACTGCCTGGCGACCGTGCTCTGTGGTTTCGTGCTGTTGAAGACACAGCAATGGGACCTGGAGCGAAGCATATTGGTGACCGCGTTTTCGCAGTCGCCCGACTATCTCTACGTGAAGGACCGAAACAGCCGGTTCATCACCGTCAATGAAAATATGATCCGCCTCTATCGTTTCAAGACGACGGCAGAGATGACCGGATTGTCGGATTTCAATCTTCTGTCACGGCCGCTCGCCGAAGAATTGTATTATCTCGAACAGCAGGTCATGGACACTGGCGTGCCTCTGATCGACTCCACCGAGCGCATCGAAGGCAGATACCTGCTCGCCTCCAAGGTGCCGCTGAGGGATAGACAGGGGCGGGTGATCGGCCTTGCCGGGGTAACGCGTGATGTGACGGAGCGTGCTGCTCTGGAGCGGGAACTGCGCGAAAGCAAGAACCTGCTGTCGCATGCGATGGCCGGCATGTCCGATGGTATCGCGATGTACGACAGCAAGGGTTTTCTTGTTTTCTGTAACGAACAGTATCGCACCGCGTTTCCGCTGTCCGGAGACGCCCGCGTGGTTGGCGCGCATATCAGCGACATTCTTCGCCGCGTCGCCGAAACAGGCGAGCGGGCCGGTATTCCGGACAATGACCGCGAAGAGTGGATCAAGGCCGCCAGTGCTACCTTGCACAGCAACAAGGACGAAGAGATTCAACTTCACAACGGCGACTGGCGCAGCATCCGGACAAGGCTTGCGGAAGACGGCACGGCGATGGCCGTTGTCTCGGACATCACTGCGACGAAGCAGGCGGAAATCGCGCTCAGGCTGTCGGCGGAGCAGCTGAAGAATCTGGCCGAGACCGATGGGCTCACCGGCATGGTCAATCGCCGGGCCTTCGACGAAGCTTTCGCCCGTGAGACCGCAGGCAGCGCCAGGAAAAACACGCCGTTCAGCCTTCTGATGGTCGATATCGACCGCTTCAAGGCATATAACGATACCTACGGCCATCCCGCCGGAGACCAATGCCTGCGTGTCGTCAGCAAGTGTCTGCGGCAGTCGGTAAGCCGGCCGGCAGACATCGTCGCTCGCTACGGCGGAGAGGAATTCGTGGTTCTGCTCCCAGCAACCAGTGCGAAAGGGGCAATGATCGTTGCCGAGCAATTCGCACGTCTGCTGAGCCAGGAGAATATCGTTCATTCCGGCAGCGAATTCGGACGGGTGACCGCCAGCATCGGCATATCCTGCGCGACGGGAGCCACCTTGAGGGTCAACCCTAACCGCCTCCTGACCGAGGCCGATGCCGCCCTCTACGACGCAAAGACCCAAGGTCGCAATCGCATCCTGGCACATTCGCCCGACGAACGGCATGCCATGAAGGACGCCGGTTAGATCCTTGATAGGTTTTTCCTATCGAGCCATCGCTCGTGCGCCCTTGATGTTTTCCTCGCTTCGACAATACAGGGCGCATGGACACAAAATTCATTGGTAAGAAATCGGCGGCAGCCGGCGGCTGGGGCGCTTTGAAGAGCTGCGGCAAGCGTTTGCTTCAAAGCGGCATGCCCATTTCAGGCGCGCGGACGATGCTGAAGGCGAACCAGCCGGATGGATTCGATTGCCCGGGCTGCGCCTGGGGCGATCCGGAGCACGGATCGTCGTTCGAGTTCTGCGAGAACGGCGTGAAGGCCGTCGCCTGGGAGGCGACGGAAAAGCGGGCAACGCCCGCCTTCTTCGCTGACAATACGGTATCTGAGCTTCGCCGGCTGACGGACTATGAACTGGAACTCAACGGCCGCCTCACCCATCCGATGCGCTACGATGCGGTGAGCGACCGTTACCTGCCGGTCGCGTGGGAGGATGCCTTTGCCGAGATCGGCAGCATTCTGACGGGCCTCGATAATCCCAATCGGGCGGAATTCTACACGTCGGGCCGGGCGAGCAACGAGGCCGCCTTCCTGTACCAGCTGTTCGTGCGCGTCTACGGCACCAACAATTTTCCCGACTGCTCCAACATGTGCCACGAGGCAAGCGGCATCGCCATGCGCCAGGCGGTCGGCGTGGGCAAGGGCACCGTGCTGCTGGAGGATTTCGAAGAGGCCGACGCGATCTTCGTGATTGGGCAGAACCCGGGCACCAACCATCCACGGATGCTCGGCGACTTGCGCCGGGCGGCGATCCGCGGCGCGCGCGTCGTCGTCTTCAATCCCATCCGCGAACGCGGCCTGGAGCGCTTCTCCGACCCGCAGGACAAGATCGAGATGCTGCGCGGCGGTTCGACCGACATCGCCAGCCTTTATCTCCAGCCGCAACTCGGCGGCGACATGGCTGCGGTGCGCGGGATGGCGAAGGTCGTGCTGGCTGCAGAGGATGCAGCGGTCGCCGCCGGTCTGCCCTCCGTACTCGACCATGCATTTCTCGCCGAACACTGCGCGGGTTTTGCGCAATACAAGGCAGCGGTCGAGGCGACGAACTGGGCTGACATCGAGGACCAATCGGGACTGAGCCGGCAGGAGATCGAGAGGGCGGCCGATGTCTATGTCAACGCCGAGCGGGTCATCTGCACCTGGGCGATGGGTGTAACCCAGCATCTGCATTCCGTGGCGACGATCCGCGAGATCGCCAATTTCATGTTCCTGCGCGGCAATATCGGCCGGCCGGGTGCCGGCCTTTGCCCGGTTCGCGGCCATTCCAACGTGCAGGGTGACCGCACCGTCGGCATCAACGAAAAGCCATCGGAGGATTTCCTCGATGCGCTGGAAAAGCACTTCCGCTTCACCGTTCCCCGCGAACATGGCCACAATGTCCTTGCCGCGATCGGAGCGATGCTCGACGGCTCGGCTGATGCCTTCATCGGGCTTGGCGGCAATTTCGCGCGCGCCACGCCTGACAGCGCACTCGTTGAAAAGGCGCTGCGGCGGCTGAAGCTGACGGTGCACATCGCAACCAAACCCAATCATTCGCATCTCATGCCCGGCGAGACGGCCTTTATCTTGCCGTGCCTCGGGCGCACCGAGATGGATATGAATGCAGCGGGCAACTCACAGCTCGTGAGCGTCGAGGATTCGATGAGCATGGTGCATGGTTCTGCCGGTATCAATCGCCCTGCCTCGCCGCATCTCCTCTCGGAAGTCGCCATCATTGCCGGCATTGCACAGGCGACGGTCGGCTCCGTCGTGGTCGACTGGGCAGAGCTCGCCGACGACTACGACCGCATCCGCGATCACATCGAGGCGACCATTCCCGGCTTCGAAAACTACAATACGCGCCTGCGCAAGCCGCGCGGTTTCCACCTGCGCAACACGGCCGCCCATCGGGAGTGGCATACACCGGCAGGCAAGGCGTCATTTTCTTCGGAGGCGCTTCCGGAGGAGACGGTGCATCAGCGGGCGCGAAAGGGAGAGGGGCGTTTCGCCCTGCAGACGTTCCGATCGCACGATCAATACAATACGACGGTCTATGGTCTCGATGACCGATATCGCGGCGTCTATGGGGAGCGGCAGGTCATCTTCATTCACCCAGCCGACCTGACGGCGATGAATGCCAAGGCCGGCGACCGGGTCGACGTGATCGGCGAGCATGATGACGGCATCGAGCGTGTCGCAGAGGATTTCCGCTTTGTGCCCTATGATATTCCGAGGGGAAGCATAGCGGGATATTATCCCGAGCTGAACGTGCTCGTGCCGCTTGGCAGCGCGGGTAGGGAAAGCGATACGCCCACCTCGAAATCGATCATGGTATCCTTCCGCCGACGAAAAGCCGCGTGAGCGAAGAAGCGTCGGAGGCCGATCGCTTTCTCGCCCTCGTCGCTGCGGCGCAAGGCAGGGATAACAGGCTGACACCCATCCAGGCCGGTCTCCTTGTCGCCGCAGATTTGGGGATTGCCCGTGACAGTCGCACCTTTGCGCGCATGCTGGGGATCGCGCATTCTCTCGTGCTCAGGGAGCTCAACGCCCTGGCGGAACGCGAAGGGATGCTGCAGATCGTGAAGCGGGATCTGAGGACAATGAGAGTGCATTACACATTGCCGCCGCGAGACGAGACGTAAACCCCCATGCGTTATCGCCGCATCACGCGCTTCCTGGTGTCGGAAGGGTATTCTCCGTATGTCGTCTTATAGACTGCGGAAAACCGGCCGAAATGAAAGAAGCCCCATTTGAGGCAGATGGCCTTCATGGTCTCCTTGCTCTCGGGATCGAGCAGATCCTGGCGCGCGGCACGCAGCCGAAGCGTCAGCAGATAGGCAGCGGGAGAGGTTCCTCTGAAGGCACGAAAACCGGTTTCGAGCGCCCGGCTGGATACGCCGGCCGCTTCGGCCACCTTCGGCATTGTGATCGGCTGATCGATATTGGCGTGCATGAATTCGATCGCCCGGCGCACATGTCGCGGGGCGATCAGGGCGGGGCCATTCTCCAGGAAATGCGACAGCCGGTGCGGCACCAGGCGCACAACCAGATCGGCGAGCGCCTGCGTCATATGCGCCATGGCGATCGGCGACTGCAGCAAGGGGCCATCGTCGCGCATGCCTGAGATGATCGTTTCCGTGAGATTGTTGATCAACCGGCCTTCCGGTTTGGACAGATCCAGTTCGGGCAGCAGGTCAAGGGAGCCGCTGAACGGCATCTCGAACGTCTGGCCGATCGTTTGCAGGATGAGAGGCCAGTTGATCAGCAACTCGTCGATGACGTTCGATCGCCCATGCATGATGACGCTATTGGGCTCGAAATTGTTATAAAGAAGCAGTTTTCCTTGCCCGGCCTCGGCGACGCGGGACCCATAGGTTACCCCCATGCCGCCGCTGCGCGGCACGACGATCGACAGGTATTCGGCCGTATCGACGGTCGGCTCGATATTGAACTGAAACTCCGCCTCATGATAACCGGTGAGCAGGACGGCGGTGTCACATACCGAGAAATCCAATCCCCAATGGAAGTCCTGGGCGCGGCCGACAGGCTCGGCATCAAATGCGCCAAAAGCCCCCCCGAGCGTTTCGACCATGTTGTCGAAGGACGAACCGCTAAATCGGAATGAGAATGGCGCAGTGCTATTTTCCGTCATGCTGCTCCCATTGTTCGATGTGACTGTTTCGACATGCTTTTCTCCAGCGCTCGCAGGTGCCAGCGTGACGCGCGGCCGGCGAGAGTGTCGGATTGGTGCACGTACCTCTGCCAGCCTTGCCAGTCGTCATGGATGGTCGTCCTGCGCTGCGGCGCTTCATCAGAGCCTGTAGACGGCATGGATGAGCGGCCTAGGACGTATATTAGACGATTGTTGGATAGAGTGCAGCAGCTTGCAACGGAGCAGGTGGATCTCCGCGTCATACCGGCATCGAGATCAGCGGCTTGTGCCAGCTGATGCAGGCCGAATTCGGGTATGGTAGACGTCAAAAAGACCAACCCGTTGAATGCATTAGTTCCCATCCAGATCAGGAACTGACAGAACCCGCGGCCATTGGCAAGACGTCACGCTGCCGGCGATGATGACAACCCGCTGATAAAACGATTACGCTGAAGGAGCGATTTTACAGCTGTAGCCGATAGAGAGCGCCCCAATTCGCGAGCTGCGCAGTCGCCTGCCGAAGGTTCTTAGTGGACCGCTTAAAGATGGCCTTCGGCAGGCAGACAGGCATGCAAGCATACGCACGGGATGGAGTGCGTATGTATGATCCCTTTCATCCTTTGGGGGTAACGGATGGAAGGGCTTGGTTTTGGGACCGTCAACCATCATGGCCTTGGTCGAGATTGATCTTACTGTTCCTTAGCTATGGAGCAATTGTCAGGCCCCGATATTGTCGGCCAACCGGCTTTTCGTGACGCAGTCTGGACTGACCTTGCGCAAAATGTATAGGCAAGCGCTTCGTGGAAGCCGCGTGTTCCGCGTCATGGCCTGCGCAGAGTGGATAGAGATCTTCAATTTCTCATTTAGCACGAACGATGGGAACTTCGGCATGCTGCCGCCGGGCACGATGCATTCGATTCTTTGAGCTGAGCAATGATTTTCTCACCGAAGGCACAAGCGACGGATCGTTTCTAACACGCCTATATCGACGTCAAGACTATCGGTTTCCGTGACGCTCGCGGGCATTGCTCTGTCTCCGGGGATACGGACTCCCTTGGAGCGCAGCCGTTCCAATTGGGCCTCGGCGCGCTCCGGGAAACCTGTATCCACGGCCGCGGGGAATAGCGCGATCACGGTCATTCCCGCATTCACCGGGTGCTCGCCCGAGAAAAAGTGGCCCGCATCGAGCGACCAGGCGGCCCCGGAAAGACCCGCGGAAAGCATCTCGACGATAAGAGCGATGTTGGCGCCCTTATAGCCGCCGAAGGGCAGGAGGGCGCCGAGCATCGCCTTGACAGGATCGGTGGTGATTGCGCCGGTCTCGTCGATGGCTATGCCGTGCGCAATCGGCGACTGTTCCCTTGCCGCCTCGGCAAGAGTTATGAAGGCCGTCGCACTCGTCGCCTGGTCGATGACGAGGGGCGGCAAGGGTTCCGGCAAAGGCGCGCCGAAAGCGAGCGGATTTGTGCAGTAGACGCGCTCCCCGCCTTCGGCGGCGGCCATCAAAGCCGGTCCGTTGGCGGCGGCGATGGCTATCAACCCGTCCTCAGCGAGGCGCCGGACGTAATATCCCAGTTCCCCGGCGGTATAGCTGTTTCTTTGCGTGAAGACTGAAATGCCGAAGGTTTTCACGCGCTTTACGAAGTCGTCGTAAATCAGGTCAAACCCGAGCTGCGCTATGCCGCCGTCCGCATCGGCGTAAATCAGGGCCGGCAGCACGTGGTCGAAGCGGGGCTTGGCGTCTCCGTTGATCCGCCCGTCGCGCAGGCTGGTGAGATAATCGACGAAATGCGGAAAACCCAGCTCGGTACGACCGAAGCAGGCGGCCGAAAGCGTTGCATCGACGAGCGCCTTCGCCATGGCCGGGCTGCTGCCGCAGGCGAGGCAGGCTTCGAGCGCCAATTGGCGGAGCTCGTCGATCGGCATTCTCATCCTCTGCTTTGCCATCACAGCTCCAATGCGGCTCGTCTACCCTCATAGAAGGCATAGGTGCCTGGCGCGGCGCAGTCTCCGATTTCGACGACATCGCAACCGTGCGAACACAGTTCCTCACCCAGCCAGTTGGCCGCTGCAGAGATGGCGGCATGTTGATTGCGACGCACTTCAGAGGGCGACTGAAAGGGCGCTATCGCGTCGGGGAGCCACCTCCTGCGAGTTCACCATTGCACCCGCGAGCTGGCGGAAGGTGACAAGCCCCAAAGCTTCTCCTGATGGTGAAAGCACCCTGGCATCGTCGTCCGGCGCCGATGCCAACATCCGCACAGCCTCTTCGACGGTCGTACCTGATGCAATCGTCAATCCGCCGGGCGCAGCACCGGAATGCAAGGGTGTCATGACGGCATCGACCTGGATGACCCGGCCTCGATTGACCTCCTTGACGAAGTTGGCGATGTAGGCGTCGGCCGGACGCAGAACGATGTCCTGGCTGGTGCCCTGCTGGATGACTTCGCCATCGCGCAGGATCGCAATCTGATCGCCCAGGCGAAGGGCTTCATCGAGATCGTGGGTGATGAAGACGATGGTTTTCTTGATCTCCCTCTGAATATCGAGAAGGACCGTCTGCATATCCGTGCGGATCAAAGGATCGAGCGCCGAATAGGCCTCGTCCATCAGCAGAACGGGAGCATCGTTCGAGAGGGCTCGGGCCAGCCCGACGCGCTGCTGCATGCCGCCCGATAACTGATTGGGGTATTTGCTCTCGAAACCTTTCAGGCCGACCCGCTCCAGCCAGCGCATGGCGACGTCGGCGGCTTTCGAGCGCTCCATGCCCTGCACTTCGAGGCCGAAGATGGTATTGTCGAGAACATTCCGATGCGGCAGAAGCGCGAACTTCTGAAACACCATTGCCGTCTGGTGCCGGCGAAACGTCCGCAATTCGGTCTCGTTCATTTTCACGACATCGACGCCGTCGACAAGCACTTCGCCAGCGGTCGGATCGATCAGACGATTGATGTGGCGGATGAGCGTCGACTTGCCCGAACCCGAAAGGCCCATGATGACCTGGATGCGGCCCGAGGGTATCTCGACATTGATATCTTTCAGGCCCAGCACGTGGCCGTGCTTTTCGTTGAGCTCGGTCTTCGACAATCCCTTTTTGACGGCATCGACATGAGCGGCAGGGTTGGGACCGAAGATCTTGTAAAGGTGGCGGATCTTGATGCCGCCGAAACGTTGATCAGCCATGGACGATCTCCCGATGCTTCTGGAGCCTCTTGCCATACGCCTGGCTGACCCGGTCGAAGATGATGGCGATGCCGACGATGGCAAGGCCGTTGAAAATACCCAGCGTGAAGTACTGGTTGGCGATGGCCTTCAGAACCGGCTGGCCCAGGCCCTGGACGCCGATCATCGAGGCGACGACCACCATGGCGAGCGCCATCATGATGGTCTGGTTGATGCCGGCCATGATGGTGGGAAGCGCCAACGGCAGCTGGACCTTGAACAGTTTCTGCGAACTCGATGTCCCGAAGGCGTCGGCCGCCTCCAGCACGTCCTTGTCGACCAGGCGGATGCCGAGGTCGGTCAGCCTTATCATCGGCGGTATCGCATAGATGACCACTGCGATCAGTCCCGGCACCTTGCCGATGCCGAGCAGCATGACGACAGGGATGAGATAGACGAAGCTCGGCATCGTCTGCATGACGTCGAGGATCGGATTGATGATGCGCTGCAGCCGGTCGGAACGCGCCATCAAGATCCCCATCGGGATACCGATGGCAATGGAGAGCACGGTACAGACGAAGATCATCGAGACCGTCCGCATCGTATCGTCCCACATGTCGAAATAGCCGATCAGCAGCAGCGTGACGAGACAGCCGAAGACGATCTTCAGGCTGCGGCTCGCAAACCATGCGATGACAAGGATGATTGCAGTAATGATCGGCCACGGCGTCTGCGTCATGAAGCGGTCGGCGGCGATGAGGAAATGCTGCAGCGGGGAGAAGAGGCTTTCGATTGCGTCGCCATAGGTGCGGGTAAATGTGCGAAAGCCGTCATCGATCGCCTTCTTCAGATTGCGAAGGGCGTCGTCATCCATATGCGGGAATTTGTAAAACCATTCCATTCGGTTCCCCTTTTTCTTCAAAGAGCCGCGGCAGTCTTTTTGATTTTATCGGCAGCGAGAGGCGGTGCGCTTTAGGCGCACCGCAATAGTCGGTCTTAAAGAGCAGCTTCGATCTTCGCAGCTGCCTCAGGCGAGACCCACTTGGTCCACAGGTCCTTGTTTTCTTTCAGGAAGTGCTTGGCACCATCCTCGCCGGTTGCCTGGTTGTCGGTCATCCACGCCATCAGCTTGTTGACCGTCTCATTGCTCCAGGAGCGCTTCGTCAGGTAGTCCATGACCTCAGGCCCGACCTTTTCCGAAAAAGGCTTGGCAACCAGGGTCACCACGTGATCGACCGGCCATGCATTCGGCTTCGGATCGGGGCAATCGGCGACGGTATTGCAGCGCTTCCATTCGGCAGCGTCGTTCGGCACGCCGGCTTCCAGCTTGACCATCTGATACTTGCCGAGCAGCGCGGTTGGTGCCCAGTAATAGCCGGCCCAGCCTTCCTTGCGTTCGTAGGCCTTGGCGATCGAACCGTCGAGGCCGGCAGCTGAACCGGTGTCGACGAGGGTGAAGCCTGCCTTCTCGGCTTCGAAGGCCTTGTAGAGCTGCGTGGTCACCACGGTGCCGCCCCAGCCCTGCGGCCCGTTGTAGATGGCGCCCTTCTTCGAATCCTCAGGATCGGGGAAGAGTTCCGGATGCTTCAGCACATCACCGATGGTCTTGATATCGGGATGGGCGTCGGCCAGATATTTGGGAATCCACCAGCCCTGTACGCCGCCATCGGGCAGCGGAGAGCCGACCTGGACGATCCGGCCTTCATCCGTCCCCTTCTTGACGACATCCGGCAGCAGGTCGATCCAGGCTTCCGGCGCGATGTCCGGCTGGCCCTTTTCGGCCATCGAGGTAATCGTCGGGACGGTATCGCCGACGGTGATTTCGGCGGCGCAGCCATAACCTTCGTTCAGGATGAGCTTGTCGAGGTTAGAGAGAACCTCCGCACTCTGCCAGTTCATGCTGGCAATGGTCACAGTGCCGCATTCGGCGGCGCTGGCGAAAGACGCCCCGCCCATCAGGCCAAACGTCAGACATGTCGATGCGAGTAGTTTTTTCATTCTCGTTCCCTCTGTTTAGCGGCCAGTTTTGCTGAGCGGGGCGCCGCAGGACCCGCTCCAACGGTTGTCAGGAAGCGTCTCCCATACTCACCGATTTCTTGAATGCTGCCGATAGTCCCTCCGCAACCGAAGCGTCGAACCCGGCCGCGCGCATGCCTTCGATGGCCGCCGCCGTGGTTCCGCGATAGCCGACAAAGGTTTGAACAACCTCATCGGGACATTCGTCGCGGCGCTCCAGCAGGCGACCGGCGCCTGTCATCACCGTGTTGACGGCGCGCCGCGCAATCTCCGCCGGCAGGCCATGGGCGACGGCATCGCTCATCATGGCGGCGGCGAGCAATGCCGGGAAAGCCGGTCCGGACCCGGACAGGCCGGTGAGGTAATCGATGTCGCTTTTCCTTGCGACCTCGTCCTCAGATCCGCATGCCTGAAAAATCGCGCGGACGAGCGCCCGGTCGTCTTCGGTGACATCGCTCGCGCCAATCCAGGGTGTATAGGACTTGGCCAATTCGGCGGCGGCATTCGGCAGGGCGCGGACGACGCGACCGGTGTTGTGGCGGTCCGAAAGTGCGTCCAGGCGGATGCCCGCCATGACTGAGATGACGAGCTTGCCGCCGGCATCGACATCAAGAGCATGCCAGTCATCAGGGCGGACGGAAAGAATGATCACGTCCGAACGGTCGGCAAGCGCCTGATTGTCGGTGGTCAAGAAAGAATTCGGGAAGCGGCGCGGCTCTTCGCTGCGATAGGAGAGGGAGAGTTTTTGAGGTTCGACCAGGCCGGCATCGAGGATCGAGCCGGCGATTGCTCCGCCAAGCCAACCGCCGCCACCAATTATACCGATCCTCAAGGAAACGCTCATCTCGGCTTTCCCTAACCCGGCCTATAGCCATGCCGGGAGAAGAAGCGATCGAGCTCCCTCTGCTGCGGCACTTCGCCGGTGTAGATCGCGATATATTCGGGAATCCGTTTCATGCGGACGGCGAGTTCCTCCTTAGCTTGCATGGAGATATATCCGATCTGCACGAGGTAAGTTGTTCGCGCTCGGACATCTGATGTCGCTTCTGGTAGCCCGAACCGGATAAACATGCGCTTGAGGGCTTCCAGCCGGAGCTGATCGGCTTGCCGGACCTCGGCGAGAATCTCGTCGGACTGCAGCGCCCAGCTGCGCACGGCAAATTCGAACCTGGCGTCGAACAGATCATTGTTGAGCCAGCAGTCGAAGACGTTGAGCATCGCCTCGGCGAGCGATTCCGCGTAGGCTTCGGATTGCTTGACGATGTTGCCGGTATTTTTGTCGCGCCACCGCGCCACGAGCCCGGCCAACAGCTCCTCCCGATCCTTGAAGAACCAGTAGAAGCTCGTGCGCGAGAGATTGAGCCTCTTCGCCAGCGGCAGAATTTTCACCGAATCCACGCCGGAATCCAGCAGCGAGTGGTAAGCTGCTTCCAGCCATCCCTCTTGTGATCCCCGCCAGCCAGTGTCGTTCAGAGCCTGATCCATAAGCTATCTCCTATCAAATTATACGGCAGCGCACAAGGAAAATGTACATTGGTGTCGAAAATGACGACCCAGATGTTTTCAACATTGACACATATGTACATTGTGCTTAGCGTCGGCTCTGACGTTTTTAATCCGGAACCACGGCCCATGTCGAACGATCCCCTTCTGCAGCCCTACCAGCTCAAGCATTTGAAACTGCGCAACCGCATCATCGTCACCTCCCACGAGCCGGCCTATCCGGAAGACGGCATGCCGAAGGAGAGGTATCGCGCCTATACGGTGGAGCGGGCAAAGGGCGGCGTGGCCTTGACGATGACGGCCGGCTCGGCCGCGGTTTCCAGGGACAGCCCGCCGGTCTTCAACAACCTGCTCGCCTACAAGGACGAGATCGTGCCCTGGATCAGGGAGATGACCGACGCCGTGCATGAAGAGGGAGCGGCGATCATGATCCAGCTCACCCATCTCGGCCGGCGCACACGCTGGGACAAGGGCGACTGGCTGCCTGTGGTGGCGCCATCGCATCAGCGCGAAGCGTCCCACCGGGCCTTCCCGAAGAAGGTGGAAGATTGGGACATCGAGCGCATCATCAAGGATTTCGCCGACGCTGCCGAACGCATGAAGGCGGGTGGCATGGACGGTGTCGAACTGGAGGCCTACGGCCATCTGATCGACCAGTTCACCTCGCCGCTCACCAACGAGCTCGACGGCCCCTATGGCGGATCGCTCGATAACCGTTTGCGCTTCTGTTTCGACGTCTTCAGGGCAATCCGGCAAAGAGTGGGGAACGACTTCATTCTAGGCGTGCGCTATACCGCCGACGAATGTCTTCCCGGCGGTACCGGCAAAGCCGAAGGCTTGGAAATCTCCCGGCGCCTGAAGGAAAGCGGCCTCATCGATTACCTGAACGTCATTCGCGGCCACATCGATACCGATGCGGGCCTCACCGACGTGATCCCGATCCAGGGCATGGCGAATTCGCCGCATCTCGATTTCGCCGGCGAAATTCGCGCCGCAACCAACTTTCCGACCTTCCATGCGGCGAAAATCCCTGACGTCGCCACCGCGCGCTACGCGATCGCCTCCGGCAAGGTCGACATGGTCGGCATGACCCGCGCCCACATGACCGACCCGCATATCGTCCGCAAGATCATCGAAAAGCGGGAAGACGATATTCGTCCCTGTGTCGGCGCCAATTACTGTCTCGATCGTATCTACCAGGGCGGGGCGGCCTTCTGCATCCACAATGCCGCCACCGGCCGCGAACTGACCATGCCGCATATCGTGGCGAAGGCCGACGCCAAGAAAAAGGTCGTCATCGTCGGCGCCGGCCCGGCCGGTCTGGAAGCGGCGCGCGTCGCCGGAGAACGCGGCCACCAGGTCGTCGTTTTCGAAGCGGCGAACAATCCCGGCGGTCAGATCCGGCTCACCGCTCAAAGCGAGCGCCGCAAGGAAATGATCAGCATCATCGACTGGCGCATGAGCCAGTGCGAGAAATACGACGTCACCTTCCACTTCAACACCTGGGCGGAAGCGGACACCATCGAGGCCGAGAATCCCGATGTCGTCATCATCGCAACCGGCGGCCTGCCGCATACCGAGGTCCTGGCGAGCGGCAACGAGCTGGTGGTTTCGTCATGGGACATCATCTCCGGCGACGTGAAGCCTGGAACCAACGTGTTGATCTTCGACGACGCCGGCGATCATGCCGGCCTGCAGGCGGCGGAGTTTCTCGCCAAGGCAGGCGCCAAGGTCGAGATCATGACGCCGGACCGGTCCTTCGCGCCCGAGGTCATGGCCATGAATCTCGTGCCCTATATGCGGTCTCTGCAGAAGCATGACGTGACCTTCACCGTCACCTACCGTCTGGAAGCCGTCGAAAAGAGCGGCAACCAGCTCGTCGCCCATGTCGGCAGCGATTACGGCGGGATTGCCAAGCAGCAGAGCTTCGACCAGATCGTCGTCAATCATGGGACCATTCCGCTCGATGAACTCTATTTCGAACTGAAACCCAGCTCGAGCAATCTCGGCGAAATGTCGCACGATCAGCTTCTTTCCGGAGAACCTCAGTCCGTGATCCGCAATCCTGATGGCAAGTTCCAGCTGTTCCGGATCGGCGATGCCGTTGCCGCACGCAACACGCATGCAGCCGTCTATGACGGGTTGCGCATCGCGAAAGATATCTGATTGCAAGAGTGGCCGCTTGTCGGCCGATCGTCTCGGGAGGTGATGTCATGAGTTTACGCAATGAAAGCCTCCAGATTTTCCTGGATGCAATTTTTGTGGCTTTCGACCAGTTCACGAATACCCCGGAGGCTCGCCGCTCGATTCGTCAGATTTCTGCTGCGCTGGAGCGCCCGGGAACGGCGCGTGCGGGGGAGGGAGGCCGATTGCCTGTGTGCGCTCTCCTTGATGTGGCGCTTTCCGTCGATACGTCCTATCCTTCGCTGACGCGTTTGATCGAGGGGTTCAAAGGCATCGAGCCAATGCTTGAATGGCATCGGCGCACCAAGTATGACCACACGGCCAGCGACAATTTTGTCGATGGGCATGCCAATGCGATGATTATCGGCCCGGGAGGATTGGAGGAGCGGAGCGACCTGTGGATCGGCGTGACGTTGATGGCGCCTCACGTGCGCTATCCCGATCACGACCATGCGCCTGAGGAAGTCTATCTCGTGCTTTCCGAGGGAGAGTTCCAGCAGGGGGAAGGGGACTGGTTTTCGCCAGGTATCGGCGGATCCTTCTATAATGTCCCTGGCATCAAACATGCCATGAGGTCGCTTGACACGCCGTTCTTCGCCTTCTGGGCATTGCTTGCCGAACGGCCGAACTGACGGCCAGCAGTTTAGAAATAAAGGGGGGTTGCCCATGAAGATACTCGTCCCAGTCAAACGGGTTGTCGACTACAACGTGAAGATCCGGGTGAAGCCGGATGGCACGGGTGTCGAGCTTGCCAATGTGAAGATGTCGATGAACCCGTTCGACGAGATCTCGGTGGAAGAGGCGTTGCGGCTGAAGGAAGCCGGCAAGGCCGAGGAAGTGGTCGTCGTTTCGATCGGTCCAGCCAAGGCCGAGGAGACGCTGCGCACCGCACTTGCCATGGGCGCCGACCGGGCGATCCTGGTTGAGACCGACGATCAGATCGAGCCGCTCACTGTCGCCAAGATCCTCAAGGCTGTCGCCGATGCCGAACAGCCCGGCCTGATCATCGTCGGCAAGCAGGCGATCGATGACGACAGCAACCAGACCGGCCAGATGCTGGCGGCGCTGCTGGGCATGCCCCAGGCGACCTTCGCCTCGAAGATCGAGATCGGCGATGGCAAGGCTCAGGTGACCCGCGAGGTCGATGGCGGCCTGCAGACGATCGAGATCAAGCTGCCGGCGGTGGTCACCACGGATCTGCGCTTGAACGAACCGCGTTATGCCTCGCTGCCGAATATCATGAAGGCGAAGAAGAAGCCTCTCGACAAGAAGAGCCCTGATGATTTCGGCRTSTCGACCACGCCGCGCCTCAARGTCCTRAAGACCGAGGARCCGTCGGGCCGCAAGGCCGGCGTCAAGGTCAAGTCGGTYGCCGAACTCATCGACAAGCTCAAAAACGAAGCCGGCGTRCTGTAATCAGGTTGGAACAGGAACCATCATCATGACYATTCTTCTTCTGGCTGACCACGACAATCAAAGCCTGTCCGACCAGACCGCCAAGACGCTGACGGCYGCAACCAAGATYGGCGGCGAYRTKCAYRTKCTSGTTGCCGGCAAGGCTGCCAARCCYGCTGCCGATGCCGCCGCCAAGCTTGCCGGYGTCTCCAAGGTGCTGCTCGCCGAAAGCGACGAACTSGCCAATAATCTSGCCGAACCGCTGGCCGACCTGATCGTCTCGCTGGCGGGMAGCTACGACACGATCATCTCGGCCGCCACCTCGGTCGGCAAGAACGTGCTGCCGCGGGTGGCAGCCCTGCTCGATGTCGCCCAGGTCTCGGAGATCGTCGAGGTGATCTCGTCCGACACCTTCAAACGGCCGATCTATGCCGGCAATGCCATCCAGACGGTGCAGGCGACCGATGCCAAAAAGGTGATCACCGTGCGCACCGCATCCTTTGCCTCCGCGCCGGAAGGTGGTTCGGCCACCGTCGAGGCGATCCCGGCGGTTTCCGATCCGGGGCTGTCGACCTTTGTCAGGGACGCGCTGTCGGCCTCCGACCGTCCGGAACTGACCTCTGCCAAGATCATTATCTCCGGCGGCCGGGCACTCGGCTCTGCCGAGAAGTTCAGGGAGGTCATCCTGCCGCTTGCCGACAAGCTCGGTGCTGCCGTCGGTGCATCGCGTGCCGCCGTCGATGCCGGTTATGCGCCGAACGACTGGCAGGTCGGCCAGACCGGCAAGGTGGTGGCGCCGCAGCTCTATATTGCCTGCGGCATTTCAGGCGCCATCCAACATCTGGCCGGCATGAAGGATTCGAAGGTGATCGTCGCCATCAACAAGGACGAGGAGGCACCGATCTTCCAGGTCGCCGACTACGGATTGGTCGCCGATCTCTTCGACGCCCTGCCGGAATTGCAAAAGGCACTCTAGCGGGGGAGACCGAACGTGGCGCGCGTCGTGGGACGTCCAATCAAACCTGGTGCCGACCTTCTCCTGAACGATGACGAGAAGCCGGCATACATACGGCTACACGACATCGGCAGGGAAAGACGTTCTCGGCCGTTGCAGGAATTCCTCAACGATGTCGGCGGGCTGATGTTGTCGGCGGAGGCTCCTGCCGTCGCCAGCTTCGTCGCGGGCAAGGTTCTCCAGAAACTGCTCAAGACCGGCAAGGTGCGCCCGGAGGGCGGGTCTCTTCCCGGCGCGCCGGAAGGGCTTGATGACGCCATCGGCCATCTTGCGAAATCGGGACGGAAATACGAGGCGATCGCCAGCCAGTTCCATAGTCTCGCCGACAAACTGCTCTGGAGACGCGGCCGCTCCGGTCCGTTTGCAAGCCTGAATTTTGGCGATACGCATTCCCATGCGGTCGTGGTCGGCCCCGGCGGCATGGAGGAACGCGCCGATCTCAGGGTCGGCGTGATCTATATGGATCGCTACACCCGTTTCCCCGATCATGTTCAGACGCAGCCGCGCGCCTTCATTCTGCTGTCGCCGGGCGAAATCCGCCTTGGCGATTCCGAGTGGTTCTCCGCCGGTGTCGGCACGGTCTTTGCGAACGACGCCGGCCAATCTTTCGCGATAAGATGCACAGCCCGGCCTCTGCTTGCGGTCTGGTGCCAGGTTGAGCGGGAGACGTGATGGGTGCTTGGCAACGACGAGCCTGAGATGAACGAAAAGGCCGAAGGCGAGAGCATGAAGTCTCGGCGGTCACGCAGCGAAGCAGATCGCTGAGAAGCCGGTCTATCGGAATATGTAGCATCAGAATTCAATTTAAGAGGAAGGATATCAAGATGGACGTTCGCGCCGCCGTTGCCGTTCAGGCAGGAAAACCGCTGGAAGTGATGACCGTGCAGCTGGAGGGACCGCGGGCCGGCGAAGTGCTGGTCGAGGTCAAGGCGACGGGCATCTGCCACACCGACGATTTCACCCTGTCGGGCGCCGATCCTGAAGGCCTGTTTCCGGCCATTCTCGGCCATGAGGGTGCCGGCATCGTCGTCGATGTCGGCTCCGG
>NZ_JBFTZZ010000039.1:0-97388 GCF_056406515.1 Rhizobium sp. P1_B8
CCGGAGCCCCGGAGCCGACATCGACGACGATGCCGGCACCCTCATGGCCGAGAATGGCCGGAAACAGGCCTTCAGGATCGGCGCCCGACAGGGTGAAATCGTCGGTGTGGCAGATGCCCGTCGCCTTGACCTCGACCAGCACTTCGCCGGCCCGCGGCCCTTCCAGCTGCACGGTCATCACTTCCAGCGGTTTTCCGGCCTGAACGGCAACGGCGGCGCGAACGTCCATCTTCACATCTCCCTGTCGATTTTTGTTGGTTCCCAGCTGATTTATCGGGCTGAGCTTGGCATGGTCGGCGAACTCGGCTCAAGCGAAAACGGCCGGTCGCCCGGTCTTTTCCTCTCAGGCGAATTCCATGATCACGGCATCGACGGCCAGGCTTTCGCCGGCCGCGGCATTGATCTTCGAGATGACGAGATCGCGGTCGGCGCGCAGCACGTTTTCCATCTTCATCGCTTCGACGATCGCAAGCGTCTCACCGGCCTTGACCTCCTGGCCCTCGGCAACCGCGATGGCGACGACGAGGCCAGGCATCGGGCAGAGCAGGAGCTTGGAGGTATCGGGCGGCAGTTTCACCGGCATCAGCCTGTCGAGCTCGGCATGACGCGGCGAAAAGACCTTGGTAATCACTGAAAGCCCCTGCCAGTCGATACGCAACCCGTTCAGAACGGGGCGAATCTGCGCGGTGATGTCGCGACCGCCGACCTTGCCGCTCCAGACAGGATCCCCCGGTCTCCAATCGGTGACAACACTCTTGCTCTCGCCCTCTATCGCCCCCTCGATCGCGATGTCCATATCGAAGGGGATAGTGACGAGGCCGTCGAGCAATCTTGCAGCGACGTGGTTGTCGCCGATCTTGACCACCCATTCCTCGCGCAGCGCGCCCGATGCGGCGCGCAGACGATCGGCGAAACGTTCGCGGCGGTTTGTCTCGATCAGCGAGGCGGAGAGGGCGATGCCGGCAAGCACGGCTTCTTCCGCCGGGTCCGGTTTCATCGGCGCAAAACCATCGGGATATTCCTCGGCGATGAAGCCTGTGGACAGCCGGCCCTCGCGCCAGCGCGGATGTTTCATCAGCGCCGACAGGAAAGGCACATTGTGCTCGATGCCATCGACGACGAAGCCGTCGAGCGCCCGGCCCATGGCGTCGATCGCCTCGGGCCGGGTCGGCGCCCAGGTGCAGAGCTTGGCGATCATCGGATCGTAGTACATCGAAATCTCGGCACCCTCGAAGACGCCGGTATCGTTGCGGATAACGACATTGCCGGTCCTGCCTTCCGCCGGCGGGCGGTAACGCGTCAGGCGGCCGATCGAGGGCAGGAAGTTGCGGTAGGGATCTTCGGCATAGAGCCGGCTCTCAATCGCCCAGCCGTCGAGCCTGATGTCCTCCTGAGCAAAGGGAAGGGGCTCTCCGGCTGCCACCCGGATCATCTGCTCGACGAGATCGATACCGGTGACGAGTTCGGTCACGGGATGCTCGACCTGCAGGCGGGTGTTCATTTCTAGGAAATAGAAATTGCGGTCGCGGTCGACGATGAATTCGACGGTGCCGGCGCTCTGGTAATCGACGGCCTTCGCCAACGCCACCGACTGTTCGCCCATGGCCTTACGGGTGGCTTCATCGAGGAAGGGCGAGGGCGCCTCTTCCGCGACCTTCTGGTTCCGCCGCTGGATCGAGCATTCGCGCTCGCCGAGATAGACGACGTTGCCATGCGCGTCGGCCAGCACCTGGATCTCGATATGGCGCGGCTCGACGACGAACTTCTCGATGAAGACGCGGTCGTCGCCGAAGGAGCTTTTTGCCTCCGAGCGGGCGCGCTCGAAGCCGTCACGCACATCAGCCTTGTTCCAGGCGATGCGCATGCCCTTGCCGCCGCCACCCGCCGACGCCTTGATCATGACAGGATAGCCGATCTCGCCAGCGATCACTTCCGCATGGGCGGCATCTTCGATGATGCCGAGATGGCCCGGCACGGTGGAGACACCGGCGGCATTGGCGAATTTCTTCGATTCGATCTTGTCGCCCATCGCCATGATGGCCTTCGGCTTCGGGCCGATGAAGACGATGCCCTGCTTTTCGAGTTCAGCGCAGAAGGAGGCGCGTTCGGAGAGGAAGCCGTAACCGGGGTGGACGGCCTCGGCCCCCGTCGCCTTGCAGGCGGCGATGATCTTTTCGGCGACGAGATAACTCTCCGACGCCGCCGCCGGGCCGATATGCACAGCCTCGTCAGCCATCTCGACATGCAGCGCGTCCCGATCCGCATCCGAATAGACCGCGACGGTCAGAATCCCCATGCGGCGCGCAGTCTTGATCACGCGGCAGGCAATTTCGCCGCGATTCGCGATCAGGATTTTCTTGAACATGGAGACTCCACCCAGAAATGCATCCCGGAGTTTTACGCACAAAACACCGGAACGCACAATCAGGCTTGCGGAGCGTCAGGCGACGGCAGCTTCGGAGACAGGTTCCTCGTCGACGATGCGCAGCCAGCGGCTGCGACGCGGCTCGGCATAATCGCGCAGCTCGACGGCAGCCATGATCCCCGCCCAGTGCGGATGATTGGCGCCGGACAGCGTTGCCTGCTCGATCTGCTGGAGAACGCCGTATTCGACCGACGAGACGGGGATGATGCCGCCTTCGGCGACGCTTCTGAAGATGCGCATTGCGTAGTCGACGTCCTGGCGGGTGATGCCCCGGCGATCGATGGCGCGCGACAGCTTGTAGCCACCGATATTGTCGGTGATCGCCAGACGAAGCTGATCGAGGGCAAGCGCTCTCAACTCAACTGGGACATCGGTCGAAATCTCCATAACGTGGAGAATGAGCTCGAGCTCGAGCGCCGAGTTGACGACACCATTGGTCGTGAACATGCGCATGATCCAGGCGACGTTGATTTCATCCAGCGAGCCCTGCGGATAGGTGTAATGGACGATGAAACCGGCGAGCTGCTCCACGAAGAAAGCGTTCCAGTCGGCACATTTTTCAGGGCAGGAATTGTTGAGCGCCAACATCGCCACGACGTCGTCGGATGTCCGGATACCCTCCGGAAAACTATGTTTGCGCAGCAGTACTATATCTTCGGCCGTCAGCCGATGCTTGCCGGCCACGACACAGGCCGGAAAAGCGAGACGAAATTCGCTCATGTTTTAACTCCAGGCTTCATCATGAAACCGGAGACAGTTTTAGCGCCTGCGAATTGACGATCCCTCAAGAAGAGGAGTTAATCTGATATTCCCGAGGTCAGGAAGATTTTAACGTTTGCGCCTGCAGCCGCTCGCGCCAGATGATGAAAAGGCCTGATGCAACGATGATGAAGATGCCGATCCATTTGGAAAAGCTCGGGAAATCGTTGAACAACGCATAGCCGAGAACGGTCGCCGAGATAATCTCGAAGTACTGGAACGGCGCAAGCAGCGACAGCGGAGCGAGGCGGAAAGCCCGGACCACGAGCATATGCGCATATCCCGAGATCGAGCCGAGGGCGAGAAGCAGGATAAGGCCGAGACCGGAGGAGGGCAGAGAGACGGCAAAATCGGCATTGCCGAAACTGTTTCCGACGAAAAGCGCAGCCGCCATGAAGATCGTTCCGCCGATGCCGGCCATCGTCTGCATGGTCAGCGGCGAATCGGCCTCGCCAATGGCGCGGTTGAGGAAGAGATAGAGCGAGAACAGAAAGGCGCAGGCGACCGGGAGCAGCGCCTTCAGCCCGAAGATCTCGTAGCTTGGCTGAATGACGATCATTGCGCCGCCGAAGCCGACGATGATCGCCATCCAGCGCCGCCAGCCGACCTTGTCGCCGAGAAACAGTGCCGACATCGCGGTCAGCATGAAGGGCTCGACGAAATAGATGGCGAAGACATCGGCGAGCGGCATGTATTTGACGGCGACGAAGAAAAGCAGGCTCGCAGCGCCATGCAGCACGCCGCGCAGCAGATTCATCCATGGCCGTTTGGCCGAAAGCGCCTTAAGCCCGAAGAGGGCGAAAAGAATCGGCAGGGTACAGGCGATCTGAAAGAAGAATCGGTAGAAGGTCACCTGGCCCGGCGACATCGCCTCGAAGGTCGCCATGTATTTGGCGATCGCATCCATGGTCGGCAGGATGAGCATGGCGCCGGACATGATGGCCATGCCCTGCAGGGAATTTTGATGGGGCTCTGACATGGCTGCTGATTCTTGCGAGGATGACGCCATCAATCACGGGAAAGCCAGGCAATCAAGCCAAGCAACCGCAAATAGCTTCGAGGTGAAATCGAAATCATCGCTTAGAGAGCGTTTCCCTGAAGGGAAATGGTGCGGTCGAGAAGACTCGAACTTCCACGGGTTGCCCCACAGCGACCTCAACGCTGCGCGTCTACCAATTCCGCCACGACCGCATCGTGGTAGGTGCCGATTTGCGTCGGCGGGGCAGCATGTAGCAAAAGCATCTGGGGTGCACAAGGGCGATATGACAGTTTTTTTGAAAACCGCTCACAGCATTTGAATTGGCCCCGAAACAGGTCCATATAGCTGTCCTGCCGCCCCTTTTCGCAGGCATTTCGGGGAGAGCGGCAAGGAATGACCATGCTTCGCACCGATCTCGAATTCTCTATGCTTCCCCGACTCGGAACCCGGCCGGTACGCTGGCGCATCGCCGATGGCCTCGTTCCCTATGAGGAGGCGGTGGAGACGATGGAGCGCGAGGTGGCGGTGATATCAGATGGCGGCGATGAACTCGTCTGGCTCGTCGAACATCCGCCGCTCTATACTGCCGGCACCAGCGCCAATGCGAGGGACCTCGTCCAGCCGAACCGGTTTCCGGTCTTTGCGACAGGGCGTGGCGGTGAATATACCTATCATGGACCCGGCCAGCGCGTCGCCTATGTCATGCTCGACCTGAAAAGGCGGCGCCAGGACGTGCGCGCCTTTGTCGCTGCCCTTGAAGATGTCGTCATCCGCACGCTCGACATGATGAATGTCCGCGGTGAGCGACGTGAAGATCGCGTCGGCGTCTGGGTGCGCCGGCCGGAAAAGCCGTTGCTGGCCGATGGGACGATGGCCGAGGACAAGATCGCCGCTCTCGGCATAAGGCTGCGGAAATGGGTGACCTTCCACGGACTGTCGCTCAACGTCGATCCGGATCTTGATCATTTCGGCGGCATCGTGCCCTGCGGGATATCAGCCTATGGCGTGACCAGCCTCGTCGATCTTGGCCTGCCTGTGATGATGGCTGATGTCGATATCCGGCTGCGCACGGCCTTCGAAGCGGTTTTCGGGGAAACGATGGGAGAAACCTGACCCTTTGGGGAACGGCTCGCCGAGCGTCTAGAGATGGATTGAAAAAGAGAAGGGCCGGTTTCCGGCCCTTTCTTTTATCGGATCAATGGGTTGCGCGGCATGCTTCAGTGCGGGAAGCGCCGCTGTCGGCACCCTTGGTATGGGAGCCCTTCGGGCCGATCATGCTATGGCATGGGGGCAGCGGCGTGATGCTGGCCGTTGCGGTCTTGTCGACGGCAGGGGCTGCCATGGCGCTCGGTGCGAAGCCGTCGCTGTCATTGGTGTAGTCGCTGGAATAGGACGGAGCCTTGCGGCTGCTGTAGTGCACTGGGGCCGGCTTCGAGGTGGGGCTCGGCGCGAAGCCGTCGCTGTCGTTGGTGTAGTCGTCGGAATAGGTCGGCTGGGCGAAGGCAGCGCCTGCAAGGCTGACGGCGAACAGGGACGCGGCAAGGGCAAATTTGATGCGCATGGGTCTATCTCCTCAATCTGCTGTTGAATTCCACAACATAAACTAACCCCCGGCACACACGAGTTCGCGCCCCAATTCAGGCAATTTTGTGATAATATGGCGACGCACCCGCGACCTTTTGTCCAAATGAAATCACAGTGTTGTCAACGAAATTGACGTTCGCGTGACAGAAGCCGCCTAACAAAAATAGGCGATTGGTGTCACGAATAAGACAGCTGGTGCTGCAATCTTAAATTGTTAACTTTTGGTAATATTGGGAAAGATCACCAACGGCAGGCGGCAGCCCGCCTTCGGTTGGTGATCTGCGCCTTGGGCGTGGAAGTCAGTCGTCGTTCGGGATATGCGCATCGACACCGGTCAGCTGCAGTTTGTTGCGGACATGATGGACGCCATCGACCGAAAGCGCGCCGAGTTCGACCTTGCGAGCGATGCCGATCGTCTCCACCGACCCTTCCAGGGTGACGACGTGACCATCTGCATGAACCTCGATGCTGTCGATGTCGACCTCAGGAATGTTTTCGAGATTGTCGTTCACCCGCGCTTCGAGATCGTCGCTTTCATCGCGGTCGATCGTATCGGCGCGCAGCGAATCCTTCAGGCGATTCTCGTTGCCGTCCTCATCCGTGCCATCGACCCGGAAGCCCTTGTTGGGATCGCTGTCGAAATTGGCTGCGGTCTCGCCATAAGGGCGGTTGGCGGGGTCGGCGCCGCTGCCGTCGGCATAGGGCCAGCCGTCGTCGAGATTGCGCTCTTCGAGGTCGCGATAATCTTCCTCCCGGGAAAGCTCAGGCTTTTCCCGGGAAATCGGGGGCTTGTCACCGATTCTTGCCATTGCAGTCGCTCCTTGTTTCTTTGCTGGAAACGCCGGCAACGGCGAATGGTTCGGCATGGACGGCGATTTGTCGGCCGTGATTGTCAGCCCTGGGCCTTCTCCCATTTTTTCACGAGACGGTCGCGTTTCAGCCGTGAGAGGCGCTGTAGCCAGAAAATGCCGTCGAGCTGGTCGACCTCGTGCTGAATGCAGATGGCAAGGAAATCTTCGGCACCGTCCTCGTGCATGGCGCCCTCGGCATCCTGATAGCGGAAGCGGATCGCCCGCGGGCGCGTGACCTCGTCGGTCGCACCGGGCATGGAGACGCTGCCTTCGGTATGGCTCAACGTCTCCTTCGAAAACCAGGTGATATGAGGATTGACGTAGAGGCGCACGCCGTCGGCCTTGTCGAGTTCCAGCACCGTGACACGGTTGAAGACACCGATATGGGCGGCGGTGATGCCGACGCCAGGGGCAGCGCGCATCGTCACCAGCAGGTCGTCGGCAAGCGCGGCGAGCGAGGAATCAAAGGCCGTCACCGGTGCGCAGACAGTCTTCAGGCCCGGATGTGGATAGCGCAAAATTGGACGGATGGGCATGGGGCAGGCTTCCTCTGCTTGGACGGGTGAGGAAACTATCGCCGGCCACGAGCATTGTCATCACGAAGCGCGGTTTGCCGCTTTACGACACGGGTGCTTTGGGCTAGCAGGGGCCAAGAATTCCGGCTGCGGGAGCCTCGCGCAGGATTCGCTTATCCGCTTGTTGATAATGTGTTTTCAGCCGACATTTGCGAATGCGGCGCGGCAGTCGTTGAAATTCGAACCAGATGCGAGGGCGGCAGATGACGACGACCGATGAGGAAGACCGAATCCGCAGGCGTCCCGATGACGAGGACGCTGATATCTACGACGAGGACGGCAATGTCCGCAGCGATTTCCTGGCGCTCGTCGGTGCTGCGATCGCCGATCGCGACACGCTGTTCCTGCGTCAGAACGTTGCTCGCCTGCATGAATCGGAAATAGGCGACCTGTTGGAATCGATCCAGCCGGATCAGCGCCTGGCGCTGGTGCGCCTGCTCGGCGACGATTTCGACATGACGGCGCTGACCGAGGTCGACGAGGCGATCCGCCGCGAGATCGTCGACCAGATGCCGAACGCGCAGATCGCCGCCGCGATCGGCGAGCTCGATTCGGACGATGCCGTCTACATTCTCGAGGACCTCGACAAGGAAGACCGGGAGGAAATCCTTGCCCAGCTGCCGTTTACCGAACGGGTGCGGCTGCGCCGGGCGCTCGACTATCCCGAAAGCTCGGCCGGGCGCCGCATGCAGACGGAATTCGTCGCCGTGCCGCCGTTCTGGACAGTCGGCCAGACGATCGACTACATGCGCGACGAGGAGGATCTGCCCTATTCCTTCTCGCAGATCTTCGTCATCGATCCGACCTTCAAGCTGCTCGGCGCCGTCGATCTCGACCAGATCCTGCGCACCAAGCGGCAGACGAAGATCGAGCAGATCATGCGCGAGACCAACCATCCGGTTCCGGCCGAGATGGACCAGGAGGAGGCGGCCCAGCTCTTCGAGCAGTACGACCTTCTCTCGGCTGCCGTCGTCGACGAAAACGGCCGGCTGGTCGGCGTGCTGACCATCGACGATGTCGTCGACGTCATCCACGAGGAGGCGGACGAAGACATCAAGCGCCTCGGCGGCGTCGGCGACGAAGAGCTGTCGGACAATGTGCTGTCGACGGTGCGTTCGCGCTTCCTGTGGCTTTTGATCAATCTCGGCACGGCGATGCTGTCGGCAAGCGTCATCGGCCTGTTCGACGCCTCGATCGAGAAGATGATCGCGCTCGCGGTGCTGATGCCGATCGTCGCCTCGATGGGCGGCAATGCCGGTACGCAGACGATGACGGTGACGGTGCGCGCGCTCGCCACTCGCGATCTCGACATCTACAATGCCGGCCGCATCATCCGCAGGGAGGCGGGTGTCGGCATCTTGAACGGCATCGTCTTTGCGACGATCATGGGCGCGATCGCCGGTACCTGGTTCCACGACTACCAGCTCGGCGGGGTGATTGCGGCGGCGATGATCATCAATCTGATAGCGGCAGCCCTTGCCGGCATCCTGCTGCCGCTGCTGCTCGACAAGATGGGGGCCGACCCGGCGATCGCCTCTTCCGTCTTCGTCACGACGGTGACGGACTGCACCGGCTTCTTCGCCTTTCTCGGCATCGCCACATGGTGGTTCGGCATCTGAACCGCCAAAAATTGACTATTACGTAAAAGTCAATATTATCGTCTGTCCGACGACGGGGAACACATGCCGGTGAACAAGTTTTATAGCATAACGGAGCTGACGCGCGAATTCGGGGTCTCGACGCGCACGCTCCGCTTCTACGAGGACGAGGGACTGATCCATCCGGAGCGGCGCGGGCGCACCCGTCTGTTCCGGCAAGCCGACCGGCGGCTCATCGCCGAAATCCTCCGCGGCCGGCGCATCGGTTTCACCATCGCCGAAATCCGTGAGATCATCCAGGTCTACAAGGAGCCGCCGGGCGAACTCGGCCAGCTGAAGCTCCTGATGAAGCGCGTCGACGAGAAGCGCGACGACCTGCGCCAGAAGCGCAAGGATATCGACGACACGCTGGCGGAACTCGACGCTATCGAAGAGACCTGCCTCGGCCGCCTCGCCGAAATCGGCGTCACCACCTGATCACGCGCCGTATTGTCGGCGAATTCATTCAGCCTCGGCGCTGCATTCGGCGGCAATGGTCTGGACCCGCTCGTCGTTCTGTATATCGATCGTGCCCGCCTGAAGCGGCGTGAACAGGGCCTGCGCCTGCAATTTCTCCTGCGTGCACCGGCAGAAGCTGCGGCAGAGCGCTTCGCCTTGCTGCATGACGCAAGAGGCGTTGCATTGCCTTAGGTAAGTCGCAACCGGATCCGGCGCCTGCGGTGGGACGACGAGGGACAGCCCATAGGCGATAGCGATCAACACCGGCTGGTGGATGAGGTAAAAGGCAAGGCTGTGGCGGCCAAGCCTTGCCGGCCACCAGGAGCCGGTGCCAATGGCGGCAAGCCGGTGCAGCAGCCGGGTTCTGATGGCGATCGAGGCGATGCTCAATCCAGCGAAGAAGGGCGTTGCCCAGGGAAATAGCGGCACGTAGTCGTTGGACCGTTCCGGCATCACCGCAAGGCCGATCCAGGCGAGATATCGGGGATCGAAGAAGGATGAGCGCAACAGGCCGGGCGGGCCGAAATTGTCGGTGATCCAGGCGGCAAAGAGCGCGAGCGTGGCGATGAGGGTGAGGGCGAGAGGCAGTCTCAAGAAAACGATGCCGATGAGCGTGAGCACCGCGATACAATGCAGGATGCCGAAGTAGATCCACTCGTCCGGCACCGCGATGCGCGTGGCGATCGAAATCACCGCGGCTGCCGCGGCAATCATGCCGAAGCGCTTCCAGAAGGAGGGCCAGCGAATCTCGGGCTTGCTCGACAGCACCAGGCTGATGCCGACGATGAAGAGAAAGGTCGTGGCGATCGCCCGGGCATAGATCTTCAGCCAGCCGGTCTCGGCCGTGCCCGGCGCGAGATAGCCCATGAACTCCATATCCCAGCTGAAATGGTAGCTCGCCATGGCGATCAGCGCGACGCCGCGCGCCGTATCCAATAGACCGATGCGCGGTGGCCTTGCCGCCGCATCGGTTTCCGTTGCCGGCAATGTCATCAAAGTCCCTCGGGCAAATCACGTCCGTCGCTCGACGGCATATCGCGGCGAATAGCAGAAAGGTGGAGATTTGATGGCGGGCCGGCATCCATGATCGCCAGTCGCGCCTCCGAGAAGAATTGCCGCCGCGCCAGCACGAAGATGACGATCGCCGTCGTCATCATGAAGACATAAGGGTTGATGAACCAGCCGAGATAACCAATCGACAGGAAGATCGCCCTGAGGCCCTCGTTGAAATTGCTGCCGGCAATGACATTCATGCGGATGACGCGTTCGGCGGCCCGCTCGGCGGCGATGATGTCGCGTTCGCTGTCGCGCATCATCGGGATCGAGCCAAAGAGAATGGTGCAGTAGTTGAACAACCGGTAGGACCAGCCGAACTTGAAGAAGGCATAGCCGAAAAGCGCTGCCAGCCCGCCGACCTTCATCTCGAAAACGGCATGGCCGCCATGGAAGACGAAGGGCAGGTCGGCGAAGACGGCGTCGACTTTCTCCGTCGCGCCGAGCAAAGCAAAGCAGCTGCCGATCGCGAAGATCGAGGTCGAAGCGAAGAAGGCGGTGCCGTTCTGCAGGCCGGCCATGATCTGCGTGTCGATCATCTTCAGGTCGCGGCGCAGCGAATTATAGATCCACTCCCGCCGCCGCTCGGTCATCGCATGGGTGAGGCTGGTGCGTCCGAAGAAGGTACGGCCACGCAGCAGCCAGGAATAGCCCATCCAGACCCAGGCAAAGAAGGCCAGAGCGATATAGTCCGCCGTCGTCATCAGTGATCCAGTCTCCGCATGAATGTGGCTAGTATGCCGCAAGTTAGATTTTGCCGCATGGCCGAGTTGGGCGGCTTGACGCGGGCTTTTGGCCATGCGGCAGTTCGGCATAATCGAGTCGTCGGGAAACGGCGAGGCGTGGTGGATAGCCGACCGGCATCTTCTGGACCTAAATGTAGCAATGCGGTGATCCGTCAGCTTGGGGATTCGGGGCAGGACCCAAAGAAGAAGAAGAAAAAGAAGAAAAAGAAGAAGAAAAGGACGGTGCTACCCCTCCAGCGCCTCAATCATCTCCACCCGCGTTGCATGCCGGCCACCCTCGAACTGGGCGGTCAGGAACGCATCCACGATATCGAGCGCCAGCCCTTCGCCCACCACGCGCACGCCAATCGAAAGCATGTTGGCATCGTTGTGCTGGCGGATCATGCGGGCTGAGAATGTGTCGACGCAGACGCCGCATCGGATGCCCTTTACCTTGTTCGCCGCCATCATGATGCCCTGGCCGGTGCCGCATAGGATGATGCCAAACCGGCAATCGCCGGAGGCGACGAGACGCGCGGCCGCTTCGCCGTGCTTAGGATAGTGTGTGCTCTTCGGCGTTGTCGGTCCGATATCGACCACTATCCAGCCTTGCGCCGCGATATGACCGGCAATGGCCTGCCGGAGCTGAATGGCGGCGTGGTCGCTGGAGAGGGCGATGCGGTTGGTGGCTGTCATGGAGAAGCGGTTCCGTTTTCCAAAGCAATTTGCCGTCTTGAAGATGCACCCTAGCGCATCGGCCCGAAAATCGGAATCGATTATCGGAAAGCGCCATGCGAGGATTGAAAGAGTTAGAGCGTCGCGATCTTTCAGATCCGCTTCTCGTGCTTGAGGCCTTTGTTTTACGCATGTCGCTGTCGCAAAACCGCTGCACAGTTTTGCGCGACATGCTTTAGCGTAACGCCAGTCTAGAGGTGCACGGGCAGGGCACCGCGTTAACCGCCTGTAAAGTCGTGATAGCCAATTGTTCAGGACTGAAAACCTGATTCAAAAGTGACCCATGAGCCGGCCGGATTACATTCCCAGTCTCGATGGCCTGCGCGGTGTCGCTGCGCTCCTGGTCATTGAAGCCCATATTGGCTTTATCTTTCCAATCACGGCGCCGCATCTCGTGACGCTGGGCGACGAAGCTGTCGGTTTGTTTTTTGCTCTCAGTGGCTTCCTGATGGCTCATCTCTATGGTTCACGGCCGGTGACGAGAGAAAACGTGTTGGATTTTCTTGTGAGCCGCTTTGCTCGCATCTATCCGGTTTACCTGGCGGCCGTCGTTTTCGTGGCGATGCTGTCGATCATGCAAAATCTGCATTTTGTTCAGCCTATCGTTGGCGTCACAGATTTTGTGCGTCATGTCTTTCTTCTCGGCTCGAGTGGTGTTTTCTGGTCAATACCACCCGAGATCCAATTCTATCTGCTCTTTCCTGTCCTGTGGCTTTGCTTGGCCCGACCGCACCGCTATAGCGGCGTGATTGTCGGCCTCACGGTGGTCGTCGTCGTGGATGGCCTGGTTGAATTGCCAGGCCCGGGAATAATGCTCGTCTCCAAGCTTCCTTACTTTCTTTTCGGCGCAATTGCCGGGATGATGCATTCCCATTGGAATAAATGGAATCCATCTGCCCTCACAGGAATTTTAACGCTTTTCCTTCTGGCGGTGTTCTTCACTTACAGGCATATCTTGTCGGGCTTTTCCCCTGAATTTTGGAGCCTGCAAAGTGCGGTGGGCGCGGCCGTCATTGTCGGGCTCGTCGCTCGACAACCGCCCATCGCTGCACATGTCCTGGCAGCTGCACCAGTACGGTTTCTAGGGAAGATCAGCTTTTCACTTTACCTTTTTCATGTCCCCATAATGTTCCTGACGCGTCTGACTTTTGATGCCTTGATGCCAGAACCGGCGCTCATCGTGGTGACGCTTTTCGTTGCGGCAATCGGGGCATGGTTCATCCACGAGACGATCGAGGTTCCCGGCCGGCGGCGGCTGGTCCAGCTATGGCAGGATAATCGCTTGCGGATGGTTCCGCGCGAAACTCCGGCTGATCAAATGGACCGCGCGATCCTCAACCTGCAAGAGATCGAAAAGCGCCTACTGAGCGGCGCAACTTCAACCATGGCCGATCAACGACAAATCTCGACGACGCCCGAACCCGATGCCGCCGACGGCACGGTCATTCAGGATAATCGCAACGGGAAGCTTCGCGCATAGCGCTCAGCTGAGTTCTTGGGCGAGCCCGATGAGAAGCCCTTCAGGCCCGCGGATGTAGCAGAGCCGATATGTGTCTTGATAATCCACTATGTCGCCTACGAGCTGCGCGCCGCGCTTGCGGAGCCTTTCAAGCGTCTCATTGATGTCGTCTACGGTGAACATGACGCGGAGGTAGCCTAGAGCGTTCACCGGGGCATTGCGGTGATCCTCGACGACAGGCGGCGTGAGAAAGCGGGAGAGCTCGAGCCGGCTGTGGCCATCAGGCGTGCGCATCATGGCAATCTCGACATGCTGATCGCCCAGTCCGGTGACGCGTCCGGCCCATTCTCCTTCGATCGTGGCCCGCCCTTCGAGCTCGAGGCCGAGTTCGCGAAAGAAATCAATCGTCACGCCGAGGTCTTCCACGACGATGCCCATATTGTCCATCCGTTTGAGCGCCATATGCCCAATCTCCCAATCTGCAAGGTGTCGTCTAGTCTAAGAACGGACAGGTTTCTCAACCTTGCCCGGCCCCCCATCCGGGGAGCCCGCATCAACGAAGGAGTTCAATTTGCCGGCGCTGTCCAGGCCGGCCTCCGTCAGTCCTGTTGCATCGACGTCTGTAGGACGTTGGGAGCCGGTGCAGACTGTCAAGATAAGGCAACCAGTTCTTCCGCCGCATAGTCTTCATCACCCCAGCGCGTACGGCCAGATCGCGATTTCGAAAATCGGATTCGATTTTCGGAAAGGATTATGCGCAAGCTCAACGTGCTAGCGCGTCCTATTGGAGTCGCGGCGCTCTAGTCTGCAGTCCGAATGTCGCACCGGCTCCATGCGATGTCGGTGCGCCGCACGGATTCGAAACCGGCCTCGCTTAAGCTTGCATCCTCATATTCAGAAGGCGCACCCATGTTTCTCTCGGTATTCGATGTCTTCAAGATCGGTGTCGGGCCGTCGAGCTCGCACACGATGGGTCCGATGTCGGCGGCCAACCGGTTTCTCGAGCTGATCCTGTCGAACGAATGGCCGCGCCCGTCATCGGGTGCACAGGTCACAGCGATCAAGGTCAGCCTGCACGGCTCGCTCGCCCATACCGGTATCGGCCACGGCACGGGCAGGGCTGTCATTCTCGGGCTGATGGGCGAGGCACCCGACAGCGTCGATCCCGACAAAATGGACGGCATCGTCGACACGGTAGAGCGCACCGGCCGCATCACGCCGGAGGGCCATCCCGGCTATCAGTTCCAGCCGAAAACCGACCTGATCTTCGACAAGAAACAGCCGCTGCCGGGGCATGCCAACGGCATGGTCTTTTCCGCCTATGACAGGGACGGCCGGCTGCTCGTCAAGCGCATCTATTATTCGGTCGGCGGCGGCTTCGTCGTCACTGACACCGAGCTCGAGCAGATGCGGGCGAAGAAAAACGCGGCTGGTGGGACGCGCGTGCCCTATCCCTTCTCCACCGCCAAGCAGATGCTCGAGATGGCGGCGCGCTCCGGGCTGTCGATCGCGCAGATGAAGCGGGCGAATGAGGAGAGCCAGCGCAGCCAGGAGGAGCTCGATCAGGGGCTCGACCGCATCTGGGAGGCGATGCGCTCCTGCATCGAGCGCGGCCTCAAGGTCGAGGGCATCATGCCCGGCGGCCTCAACGTCAAGCGGCGCGCCCGCAGGATTCACGACAAGCTGGAAGAGGAATGGCGCAGCAACCGCATCAACCCGCTGCTCGCCAACGACTGGCTGAGCGTCTATGCGATGGCGGTCAACGAGGAGAATGCAGCCGGCGGGCGCGTCGTCACGGCGCCGACCAACGGCGCGGCCGGCGTCATCCCGGCGACGATCCGCTACTACGAGCATTTCCATGAGGACTGGGACCAGAACGGCATCCGCGACTATCTGCTGACGGCCGCTGCGATCGGCGGCATCATCAAGCACAATGCCTCGATCTCCGGCGCCGAGGTCGGCTGTCAGGGCGAGGTCGGCTCGGCAGCGGCAATGGCTGCCGCGGGCCTTGCCGCGGTCATGGGCGGAACGCCGGAGCAGATCGAGAACGCCGCCGAAATCGCGCTCGAACATCATCTCGGCATGACCTGCGATCCGATCGCGGGCCTGGTGCAGGTACCCTGCATCGAGCGCAACGCGCTCGGCGCCGTCAAGGCCGTCACGGCAGCCTCGCTCGCCATCAAGGGCGACGGCCAACATTTCGTGCCGCTCGACGCCTGCATCGAAACAATGCGCCAGACCGGGCACGACATGAGCGAGAAATATAAGGAAACCTCGACCGGGGGGCTCGCCGTCAACGTCGTCGAATGCTGAGTTTGTGGATGCTTGATGCTTGAAGCTTGACGCTCGCTGCCAAAAGGATTTCAACGGCAGCATGGCATTGCATCTCATCAAACTCTGTGTCGGCGCCGACTCGATAGACGATCTGCGCGATTGGGTGGCGGAACGCTCACTGCGCGCCATCGCCGCCGGACTCGAGCCGCATTCGGTGCATACGACGCGCATGGCGCCGAAACGGATGGAGGAGCTGCTTGACGGCGGCTCGCTCTACTGGGTGATCAAGGGGCAGGTGCAGGCGAGGCAGAAGCTGCTCGACATCGAGACCTTCACCGACGGCGAGGGGATTTCGCGCTGCCGCCTGATGCTCGGCCCGGAGGTCATCGAGACGGCCGTGCAGCCGAAGCGTCCGTTCCAGGGCTGGCGTTATTACACTGAGGATGACGTGCCGCGCGACCTGACAAGCCTTGGCGCCGGCATTGCCGAAATGCCCGCTGATCTTCGCCGCGAACTCACGGATCTTGGTCTGCTCTAATCCCGGAAAACCGGAGCCGATTTCCGGAAAGGTTTATGCGTGGATTTGAACGTCTTCCGCGCGTCCTTTCGGACGCGCGGCACTCCGCAGTTCAGCGCAAGCGCAACTGCACCGGCGCGCTGCCGTCCGGCGAGGTCACATGCAGATGGATGCGGGCTTCGGGCTGGGAGTAACGCCAGGCGCGGGCGCCATGGCAAAGCAGCAGATTGATGAGATCCCGGGTCTTCGGCGACTTCGCCTTCGGCCGCTGCAGGCCGATCTCGGCAAGGCGCAAGGCCGCCTCGTGCAGCGGATGGAGGGATGAGCGCCCTTTAGCCGCCATGCGGCGGTCGGCTGGCACTCCTGGAAAATTCTCATTGATCGCCATTGTTTTCCCCGTACGCAATACTGATCGAGTTCAAGAAAGGTGGCCGGAAACGCAAACACCGATTCCGGCCGTCACCGATGCCGCCGGCCATCTTGCAGGCAGCATCGAATAGCTCATTGGGCAGCCGCCCAGCACTTGATGCCGGCCTTCTTCAAGGCCTTGCAGGCATTGACGGCGTCGCGCTGGTCATCGAAGCCGCCGAAGCGGGCGCGATAAAGCTGGTCACCGCCAGCGGCATAGGCGACCGCGAAGGGCTTTGCCGAGGCCAGCGCCTTGCCGCCCTTGCTCTTGGCGCTTTCCAGAAGATCCATGGCCATCTGCCGGCTCGGCGAGACGCCGACCTGCACCACCCAGCCGGCCGGACCGTTGCTGGTTGAAGCAGCACGAGTCGGGGAGGGAGTGGTCGAGGCGGTTGTGACCTCATCGACCGAGGTATCGCCCTGTTCCGGCGGCATATAGGCGGGTGCCGGCGTTGGCACAGCGACCGATGCCTGCTGCTTGAAGGCCATGGTCTTGACTTTGGTCGGCGCCGGCATCGGCTGCGCGACCAGCGGATTGTCGGATTTCGATTGAGCGGTCTCGGCATAGGCGACTTCGGTTTCGGCAACCTGATAGCGCGCATCCGGCAGCGGGCCTTTGTGCGGCAGGCTGAGATCGGCAGCCGCTGCTGAAATCGGCGGCTGCGCTGCGGTGATCGTCTTTGCGACCTGCTGTTGGGCCATTTGCGGCTGAGCTTTCTGCTGGGCCTTCTGCGGCTGAACCGGAGCGGGCGTCTCGATCATCGCCGGGGCAGGGGCTGCCTGGGCGATCAGCGCCGACGATCCGCCGCGGCTCGATGCCTTCGGCAGGTAACTGGCGATCAGATTGCGCATCTGGGCATCGCGGGCAGGCGTCGAGGCGCCGCCGAGAACGACGCCGACGATCGACTTGCCGTCGACCTGCACCGAGCTCACCAGATTGAAACCGGCAGCGCGCGTGTAACCGGTCTTGATGCCGTCGACGCCGCGCACCGAACCGACCAGGCGGTTGTGACTGCGGATCGTGCGGCTGCCGAACTTGAAGGCGCGGGTGGAGAAATAGCCGTAATATTGCGGGAAATGCTGGCGAAGGGCGATGCCAAGGCGGGCCTGGTCGCGCGCCGTCGTCATCTGCGCCGTATTGGGCAGGCCGTTGGCGTTGCGATAGGTGGTGCGCGTCATGCCGAGCGCATGCGCCTTGGCGGTCATCAGCTGGGCGAAGCGATCCTCGCTGCCACCGCCCAGCATTTCGCCGAGCGCAGTTGCGGCATCATTGGCCGACAGGGTGACGAGACCGAGAATGCCCTGCTCGACGGTGATCGTGCCACCGGCGCGCACGCCGAGCTTGGTCGGCGCCTGGGCTGCCGCATGGGCGGAGAAGGGGACCGGCGTATCGAGGCGGATGCGACCCTGCTCCAACGCCTCGAAGGTCATGTATAGGGTCATCATCTTGGTCAGGGAGGCGGGGTATTGCAGCCGGTCGGCATTCTCACTGTAGAGAACGTTACCGGTCTTGGCGTCGACGACGATGCCTGCATATTTCGGATTTGCCGCTTCCGCGTCGGCATTCACCGAATCGACCAGGACGATCGTGACGGCCACCGAAAGGATCGCCAGCAGCTTTGCGAAAAAACTGCCGGATCGGGACGATGATACGGAGGAGACTGACCTTGACACTATTCCACTCTTCGCTTGCATTTCAGATATTTGGCACTTCAGATTTTGGCAGGAACCGCACACCTCCCGCCGTACAGCTCGTCTTCTAAAATTACCGGTTGGGCGTTACCAATCCGTTTATGATGAATCGTTTATTTCGCTGTCCGGAGAGCATTTTAGGGACTTGTCGCAGAACCGTTCACAAGACGCGCGTCCACAAAGGTGCGGATAGCGGCATCAATATGTTCCCAGTCGTCGAGATGGCTGCTTGAGAAACGGTAGAGAACGCTGAGATCCCTGCCGACCTTGATATCGCGCTGACAATCTCCGCCCGCAGCCTTATCCGGGGCTGACGGCAAGATGCAGCGCACGACGTAATCCGGCCCACCCTTGATGGGCGCCGTCAGCAGCACTTCATCGCCGTAACCTGCATCGGCGCGAAGACGGTGCAGCGTCAGCCCGTCCCGGAAGGACTCGGCCGGGCCTTCAAGCAGATGCGAATAGATCGGTTCCAGCCGCCCGGACATGTCGCGCGACATGGTGCTCTGGGTGATCTGCAGGAAGATCAGCCCGGAGGATTGGGCGATATCGTCGAATCGAAGGTGGTTTTCCTTGCCGTAACCCTGCATCTCAGGCCAGGCGAGGTAGAGATCGACGCGCTCGGCGGCGCCTTCGTGTCTTTGACTCGGGAAGCGGATGGCATTCTCGGGGAATTTCACGGTGTCGCGGCCGATGGCCAGCTTGATTTCAACCGTGCTGTCGGTGTTGCCGGCAAGCGAGATATGCCGGCCGAACCAACGGCCGCCAATGCTGATGGCAACAGTCAGGACCGCCAGAACGGCGATCACCGCCATCGTGCGGAGGAGAAACCCCATGGAAAGAAGCGGCTGCTCGTCGGGTGCGCTGTGCGCGGCATTGCTCATGGCGGTTCTTCGGGTTTCGGTCCGCCGCAGGAAGAACATGAGCCGCCGGTGCCGATGATGAATCTCATCGTCATGATCGGACCAGCAGGGTTAATAATTCGCTAATGCGCTGATGACGTAAGGCTCAAAAAGGAGCGAGCCGTTCCCGGGACAGCGGGAACGGCTCTTGGGCACCGGTCGGGGACGGGATGCGGGGACTGACCGGGCCGCAGGCAGCAGCCGGCATTGGCCGGCAGGCTGTTCTTACTTGACGCTACCGACCGCGACAGCGCGGCCGTCCTGAAGCTTCGACCAGCGGGCCGGATCGTCGGCGGACTGGCGCTTCAGATAGGTGTATTCGGTATCCGACCACAGCAGCACCTTGTTGCGCATGTTGTCGAGGATGAAGTCGCCGTGATCGGTGCGGACCGTCAGCACGGCATGGCCTTCGCCATTCGGCTGCAGCACGACGGTGATCAGCGTGTCGGACGGCGAGAAACCGTCGTCGATCAGCATCTTGCGCTTCAGCAGGGCGTAATCCTCGCAGTCGCCGACGGTGCGCGGATAGGCCCAGCGCTCTTCGACCCCGTAGATCTGCTCATCCGTCATCGGCTGGATCGTCGAATTGACGGTGTAGTTGACCTTGAGAATTTCCTTCCAGCGATCCTCGTTGAGGATGGCCGGTCCGGCATCGCCGCCAACTTCGACACATTCCGTCGGATTCGCCTTGCAGAATTCGTAGTGTCCGATCGGCGGGCTGGCATTGCCTGCCAGTACCATGCTGGCGGGCATTGCCTGTCCCGAACCCGCCATTGCCATCATGATGGCACCGGCCAGAAGGCCGCCTTTCAGGATATTCGCAGTTGTCATTGCCGTCTCCCCGTAAGTTGAGGTGACAATGGCACAGACGTTTTTATCTCACGCAAAATTACGCAATAGAATTAAAGGCTTAGTTGATTCAAATGCCGATAAAACTTGGCTAAAAACAGATTCGAATGCGCATAAAATTTGACGCGGATTTGTCGCGAAATCGATTAAAATTGTAATCAACGCAACAAGGCTTTCGCCCGCGAAAAGGTTGCGTTGCCGCCCGCATGTTAAGGATTTTCGTTGAGCCGGGTAAATCTCAGCTGCCGGCTGGCGATCTGCGGCAACGCGCAGCCGACCGGCGATGCCGCTGGAATGGGCCGATTCGGCCGGTTCAAAAGCAGAATGTCGCTCAGATCCTCGATTCCGGCAGGAAATTATTTTTGCTAGATATCGCGAAATCGATCGGTGGCACCGACGATCGCCGCGCTCATATCGGGATTTGCGGTGGAATGGGCCGCATGCGCAAGGATGCTGATCTCGCTTTTCGGCCAGGCGCGGGCCAGTTCCCAGGCGGTGACGAGCGGCGCCTCGATGTCGAATCGTCCCTGCAGCAGGATACCGGGGATGCCGGTGAGCCGCGCGGCGTTCTTCAAAAGCTGGGCGTCCTCCAGCCAGGCGCCATTGCTGAAGTAGTGGGTGATGATGCGGGCCCGTGTTAGCAAATAGGCCGGATCGGCCCAGCGGCGCGGCAGGCCTTGGGGATCGGCGAGCAGAATCGAGGCCGCCTCCCAATCATGCCAGTCGCGCGCCGCCTTGAGGCGCGTCTCCGGGTCCGGATCGTTGAGGAGACGATGATAGGCGGCAACCATGTCCTCATCTCGTCCCTGGCTGCCTGGGGAAACCGCCTGGCGGAAACGGTGCCATTCTTCAGGAAAGAGCGGCGCCATGCCGCGATAGAGCCAGTCGATTTCCGAGCGGCGGGTGGTGGTCACGCCTGACAGGACGATCGCCGCGACACGCTCCGGATGGGTTTCGGCATAGGCGAGCGCCAGCGTAGAACCCCAGGAATTGCCGAAAAGGAGCCAGGAGGCGCCGATGCCGAGACAGGCCCGCAGCCGTTCGATATCGGCAACGAGATGCCAGGTGGTGTTGAGGGAGAGATCAGTTTCGGGATCGGCAGCGCTCGGAAGGCTGCGGCCACAATTGCGCTGATCGAACAGAATGATTCGGTAGGCATCGGGATCGAAATAGCGGCGCGCCGTGGTCGAACAGCCGGAGCCAGGGCCGCCATGCAACACCAGCGCCGGGCGGCCCGCCGGATTGCCGCAGGCCTCCCAGTAGATCAGGTTGCCATCGCCGGTATCGAGCAGGCCATGATCATAGGGTTCGATTTCCGGATAGAGAGCTGACATCGGTGCGCCTGGGTCGAAGCGGACCTTATCCATCATCTCGCTGACAAAGGGAAGACGGGTGAGGGCGGAGCGCTCCGGGACGCAAAATCACCGCACAATTTTGGGCGACCTCGTTGGGTGCCGATCGGTGTCGCAGCTTGTTCCACACATAATATAGTCTACCGACTGGGTGGAACGACTTGCGACAGGAATTCGCGCTTGCGTACCAAAGCCAGATTTGTAGCCGCTTGCAAAGTTGTCGCCGTGAAGTGGAGGCTTTTCAACACGACCTGACCGGGTGCGCACCGGGCCTGGCAATCGCGTTCGATGGAAGTCCGTCGAGAATTGGCACCCGCCACAGAATCCGCGGCATCGCCCATTTTCAGCAGCTGCTAAAGGAATTCCCGCAGCGTCTCGCGGGACTGGATCGACAGGAATTCGATCGCAACACCTTCGACGAAGTGGCGCACGACGCGACCACGCATGTTGCCGAGGCGCACGGCCGTTCCGATCGAAGGGCGCATCTCGACGTCGACGGCAGCGCCCGACAGCGAAAGGTCCATGATACGGCAGGAATAACGCGTGCCGTCCTCGAGCGTCAGTTCGGTCTTCGTGTCGCGTGGCGTCAGACGGTCGTGGCGGCGATCCTCGGGCAGGCCGAGTTCGTGCTTGTTGGCAAGCCAGGTGAGCTGGGCCGCGAGTTTCTCGCGTTTCCGGTCGGTGGCGTTGATCGACATGGTGAAGCCACGGCCATCGATCGTCTGGACATAACCTTCGACGCGGCCGAGATGGTCGATATAGGCGACGACGCGTTCGTTGGCGCGCGGCCGGCCGGGGCAGGTGACGTACATGTCGCCAGGCGACATGTCGATCACCATACATTCGAATTCCTCGTAATTCGCAAGCATCAGCCGGCCCTGCATATTGATGGGCACGCGCTGGAAAACGCCCTGTTCAGGGCGCGGCGCAGGTCGTTGCGTCTGAGCTGGCTGGAACGAGTGCATCAAAGGGCTTCTTCATCAAAATCGCAGAGACCGATCTTTACCCACAATCCATTAACAGAAGGTTGTTTCGCCCAGTCCCGACGTAGCGGAAAACGAGTATATCCGATGTCCTAAAATGGGACCGTCAGCGAGCCTCCACGCTCAGCAGCTGCGACACCATGCGGCGCATGACCTGCCCGAAATGGATGCTTTTGCCAGCGACGATCCTGTTGATGGGGCGCAGGTCGGCCGGTGCTGGCTTGTCGAATTTTCCGGGCAGCAGGCGGCTGCGGTCGAGCGCCAGGAATTCGAGCGGTACGATCTCCAGCCAGCTCGCGGTTACGGCCGGCGCGATCGCGCCGAGCAGCCGGTCGCAGGCGCCGTCCGGCGAACGCAGCGGCATCATGATAATCTCGAAGGAGGCCTGATGACCGACGGTGCTGTAGCCGGTGGCGTTGAACAGAGCCGGCATCGCATGGTCCATGACACCCATCGCCGTGCGTTCGATGTCCGCGAGCTGACTATTTGCCCAGAGAGACGAAAAACGTTCGCCGCGCAGGTCACGCCCAAAGAGATCACAGATGCGGGTGCCGGCGAGCCGGAAACCGATATCTCCGCCCTCGCGCCTCTCAAGAATAAACAAACTCTGGAGCAGGTGGGGGACGGCGGAGGGTTCGACCTGTGATTTCAGCGGCGCATCGGCAGCGCCGCGGATACGGTTCCAGTAGTCAAAAATTTCGATGGTCGTTTGCACACGCATTTCACACCAACCTGTCCCATTCCGGATCATTTTCGGGCAGTCATTGCCCGTACAGGCTCTACTATGCGGATTTCATGCCAGATCGCGGCGGTTAAGGTTAAGAAAGGGTTTCGGTTGAGATGCGGTGCCCGTCGTGACACTGTTCCGCATCGCTTCGACTTTCGAAGTTCAGCACAACCTACGGGCCGAGGTCTTTCCTGGAGCTCCCGGTACGCCGTCCGGCACTTCGGACGGCTTTTTTTTTGACAGTCGCTCCTGTATGGCTGTGGCCTCAACGAGGCGAAACACAGATGAATGAGCAGACGGCCGAGCCGCATAGGGCGCCCGAACCTCCCGAGGTCCAGCCGCCGGCACGGCCACCGCGCGAACCGGTCTTCAACCTTCCTCCGGCGCTGTTCTTCAGCCTTTGCCTGCTTGGGGTCATCTATGCGGTGCAGGAACTCCTGCTCTCCGACGATGCGCTGAACTGGCTGTTCTTCACCTTCGGCTTCGTTCCCGCCCGTTATGTGATTCCGCTGTCGCAGCAAGGGCCGGAGCTGTTCTGGACGCCCGTCACCTATTCGCTGCTGCACGGCAGCGTCCAGCATATCCTCTTTAACGCCTTCTGGCTGATGGCCTTCGGCGCGCCGGTCGTGCGCCGCATCGGGACGCTGCGTTTCGTGCTCTTCTGGGTTTTTTCCGCCGTCGCCTCCGCCGCCCTGCACGCGGTGCTGAACTGGGGGGATGTGTCACTGCTGATCGGCGCGTCGGGCGTCATCTCCGGGCTGATGGGCGCCGCCTGTCGATTCGCCTTTCCGGCCGAACGGCGGCCGATGGCGCCGGCGCATCTCAATCCCCGGCTTTCCATCGTCGGGGCGCTGAAGAGCCGCACCGTCATCATCTTCATGCTGCTCTGGCTGGTCGGCAACGCGCTGATCGCCGTCGGCATCCCGCTCGTCGGCGACAGCGACCAGGCGATTGCCTGGGATGCGCATATCGGCGGATTCGTCTTCGGCTTCTTGCTGTTTTCGCTGTTTGATCGGGCGCCGCGCCCGCCGGTGATGGAACCTGACGGAACCGAGAAGGATATGTTGCAATCCTGAGCCGGGCAGTGCACCATCAACCTATCTGCGATGGGGGGAGAAACCGCCGCGGATGCCTGTGACAAGTGTTTCACGGACATAGGAGGTTCGAATGACCAGTTCAGTCAAAGCAATCCTCGACCTGAAGGGCAGAGACGTCATCACTGCCGGGCCGAGCACTACCGTCGCCGAGGCGGCCGCCATCCTCAGCAAGAAAAAGATCGGCGCCATCGTCGTCGTCGGCATGGAGAACAGGATTTCGGGAATGTTCACCGAGCGCGATCTCGTGCATGCGATCGCCAAACACGGCAAGGCAGGCCTCGACCAGTCGCTGGCCCAGGTCATGACCGCGAAGGTCTACCGCTGCCATGAGGATACGACCGTCAACGAGCTTATGGAGCTGATGACCAGCCGCCGTTTCCGTCACGTGCCGGTGGAAAGCAATGGCAAGCTTGCAGGCATCATTTCGATCGGCGACGTGGTGAAATCGCGCATCGCCGAAGTCGAGCGTGAGGCCGAGGAAATCAAGGCCTATATCGCCGGCTGAGGTTTTAGCCGGCCGTGCTTGACCGATGTCGTTATCGCAAAACCGCTGCAGGCTTTTAGACGGCCTGCATCAGGGGTGGCTGGCGTAGACTTCCTGCATGCGCTTGATCTCGGGGAGCCGGGCCCTGGCTTCCTCGTAGCCGCGTTCGATCGCCTCGCCAGCCCGGTGGAATTCGGAAAGGCCGATATAGCTGAGACGCGGCTGCAGTGAAATATCCGGCGGGTCGCCGGCAAGGCGGGCGCGGGCGATCCTATCCTGGATAATGTTGAAGGCCTGCACCATGACGCCGGTCATACCGAGGCGCGCATAGGGCGCCTCTTCCTGCTTCTGCACTTCCTGCGGAGAGAGGCTGGCATTGTGCCGGACGACGGCCGAGCGGCCGTAGAGATCGTAATTGAGATTGACGGCGACGACGAGCGGCTGTTCGTAGGCGCGGCAGACGGAGACGGGGACGGGATTGACCAGCGCCCCGTCGACCAGCGTGCGATGGTTGCTGCGCACCGGCTCGAAAATGCCGGGCAGGGCATAGGAGGCGCGCAGCGCCGTAATCAGCGAACCATTGGCAATCCAGACCTCATGGCCGGTATTGACCTCGGCCGCGACCGCGACGAATGGCCGGTCGAGATCCTCGACGTTCAGGCCTTCGAGATGTTCCTGCATGCGCTTGGTCAGCCGCATGCCGCCGAACAGGCCGCTGCCGCCGATGGTGAGGTCGAGGAGACTTGCGATACGGCGCATCGTCAGCGAGCGCGCGAAGCTTTCGAGTTCATCGAGTTTGCCGGCGAGATAGCAGCCGCCGACCAGCGCGCCGATAGAGGTGCCGGCAATCATGCCGATCTCGACCTTAGCCTCGTCGAGTGCGCGCAGCACACCGATATGGGCCCAGCCGCGGGCAGCGCCGCCGCCGAGCGCGAGCGCAATCTTGATTTTCTTTTGAGGCGCCGGAGGCGGGAGCATATCGAGCGTGGTCGACATGCCGGAACCAGAACCCTCGCCTTCAGAGCTTTGACGATGCAGACTCCAGCTCAACATGGCGCTCTCCCCTCCCAGCAGAACACGTGATTTCCGATAGTGTGCCCGATCAGTTTCCAAATGGTATATAGAAGCGGTTTCTGGCGCAATAAGGAGCAAGTACCGGGAAATTCGGGCTATTTTCCGTAGACATCCTGCGGATCGAATTGAAGCTCGTCGTCAACGATATCAAGCATCGGCTTTCCGTCCTGAAGCGTGATCGTCCGGTAGAAACAGGAGCGGCGGCCGGTGTGACAGGTGGCGTCGTGGCCGGCGACCTCGACCTTCAGCCAGATGGCGTCCTGATCGCAATCGGTGCGGATTTCCTTCACGGTCTGGAGATTGCCGGAGGTCTCGCCCTTCTTCCAGAGCTTGCCGCGCGAACGGCTGAAATAATGCGCCGTGCCGGTCTGGATGGTCAGCGCCAATGCCTGGGCATTCATATGCGCCACCATCAGCAACTCGCCATCGCCAGCATCGGTGACGATCGCGGTGATCAGGCCGCGGTCGTCGAAACGTGGCGTGAAATCGCCGGCGTCTTCCAACGCCGACTTGTCCTCGGATGGTTGATTGAAGATCAGTTGACTCATCGCGGCCCTCCTGAGGGAGCCGGTATCAGCGGCTCCGCACCATAGTCATGAAACGGGCCTGATCGGCCGGCTCCGTCTTGAACGTTCCCGTAAAGGTGGTCGTCAACGTGGTCGAGCCCTGCTTCTGAACGCCGCGCATCGCCATGCACATGTGTTCGGCCTCGATCAACACGGCGACACCGCGCGGATGCAGCGTATCGTCGATTGCCCGGGCGATCTGCGCGGTCATCGTTTCCTGCGTCTGCAGGCGGCGGCCATAGATCTCAACGACACGGGCAATCTTCGACAGGCCGAGCACACGTCCGTCCGGCATGTAGGCGACGTGAGCCTTGCCGATGATCGGCACCATGTGGTGTTCGCAATGCGAGTAAAACGGAATGTCCTTGACGAGGACCATGTCGTCGTAACCGGCGACCTCCTCGAATGTGCGGCCGAGCACGTCTTCCGCCGCCATGTCGTAACCGGAAAAGAGTTCGCGGTACGATTTGACGACGCGGGCCGGCGTTTCGAGCAGGCCTTCACGCGTCGGGTCATCACCGGCCCAGCGCAGCAGAACGCGAACGGCTTCCTCCGCCTCCTGCTGGGAGGGGCGATCCGAGTCGCGGTTCGTCTGCGGAAAATTCTTTACGATGGCGTCCATGAACAATGGTCTCCTGGTCCGCACCGCGGACCCATCTGTCGGAATCGCCACTGGTCAATCCCATGCGGGAATTCATGCACCTTTGGCAGGCTCCGGGGCTTTCAGGGCAAGTTCAGCCCGTCCGGCACGGTTTCCCAATCAAACTTACACGAGGCCATTGCATTTTAATGGCCTTCGAACGACATACATATAGGAAGACGGCCATCGTATGTAAGTATCCTCAGACGACACGGTGTGTTTTTTGTTTTGATGACAATAACGCCCCCATAAAGGCCGATCCGCAGTGATTTTGGAGCGGAAATCCAGCATGGACGATATCTACAACAGCAAAATCCTCGAATTCGCCGGCAATATTCCGTTGACCGGCACGCTTGATGATGCGGATGCGACCGCCCAGGCCTATTCCAAGCTCTGCGGCTCGAAGGTGCGGATCTGGCTGAAGATGGATGGCGATGCGGTGACCGGTTTTGCCCATGAGGTGAAGGCCTGCGCGCTCGGCCAGGCCTCGTCCTCGATCATGGCCCGCCATGTGGTCGGCGCCACATCGGGCGAATTGCGCCAGGCACGCCTGGACATGCTCGCCATGTTGAAGGCGGATGGAGCGGGGCCACAGGGACGGTTCGAAGACATGCGTTATCTCCAGCCGGTGCGGGACTACAAGGCCCGCCATGCTTCGACGATGCTGACCTTCGATGCGGTCGTTGACGCGATCGGGCAGATCGAGGCGAAACGGGCGGAAGTTGTCGAGGCGTAACTAACATGTGCGAGTTCTGCGCCCAGCAGGCTGAAGATGAGGACGACGGTGGCGCCGCCGGATCGGACAAGCCGCGTGAAAAGGCCGCACGCACTTCCCGCAATTACACCGGTCCTTTCCGCAAAACTCCCGACCGCCTGCTCGGCATGGGTCTCATCCGCCTCTACCAGCTGACGCTGTCCGGCTTTGTCGGCAATTCCTGCCGCCATATCCCGACCTGCTCCGAATATGGCTACGAGTCGATCGCCCGCCACGGCCTCTGGGCCGGCGGCTGGATGACGCTGTTTCGCGTCGGCCGCTGCGGCCCGGGCGGCACCAGCGGCCTCGACCAGGTGCCGGAGATACTCGGCGACAGCTTCCGCTGGTGGACCCCATGGCGTTATCTCGCCCTCGGACGCAAGAGAGGGCGAGTGCCATGAGCACCTTCATAGCCCTTCTGCACAGCATTGTCCTGACGCCCGATCGCCGCGTCATCATGCAGGATTTGCGCGCACTTGCCGAAGAACTCGGTTATCGCGAGCCGCGCACGCTGGTTTCCACAGGCAATCTCGTCTTCGAGGCCGACGATATGCGGCCGCACGAACTCGAAGTAACCCTGGAAGAGGGCTTTGAAGAAAAGTTCGGCAAACATGTCGATATCATCGTGCGCAGCGACTGCACCTGGATGGCGCTTTGCAGCACCAATCCCTTCAAGGACGGCAACGGCGACCAGGTGATCGTCCGGGTGATGCGTCTGCCGGTCGACCCGAAGAAGGTGGAGGCGCTGAAGCCGCTGATGACGGAGGGACAGCGCATCGCCGTCGTCGGCGGCGATCTCTGGATCGATTTCGCCGGCAAGCCGAGCCAATCCAAGCTGCTTTCGGCGCTGACGACCAAGCAGCTTGGCGTCGGTACGATGCGCAACTGGAACACCGTGCGCGGCCTCACCGAAATGATCATATAGCCCCGCTTCTTCTTTACTCAGACAGGAAATGATGCCGCTACTGATGCTGCGCACTGGAACACGGTGCGAACTCTGATGGACATGCTGGATTAGATGCAAGGAAAACACGTCTTCAAAGGTTTTCATCACTTGAGAAAAAATGTACTTGCAGTTGAATAAGTGACAGATATCAGTGTATTTCCTGTTCTAATTTTTGAAATTCCGTCACTGATGAAGCTCTTTCACTATCTCGCGACTGCCTCGCTTTTTCTCGCCGTCTCTATTGCCAACTCCCCGGCAGCTGCTGCAACCGCAGTTGACCCAGCATCGGAAGCCACGTGCCGCCATCTGGCGCGTGATGGCGTAGAAATCGACAATCTCGCTTACTGGCGGGATGCGCTTGCCGCTTGCGAAGCCTATTTGCAGGCAGAACCAAGCTCCATCGACGCCCGTTATTTCTGGCTCGCCAGCAAGTTCAACCTTCAGCAATTCGAACCGGCCCTTGCCGGATTCGAGGAGTTGGCGGCCCAGGGGCACGCACCCTCCATGGATTACCTGGCGAAGGCATCTGCTTACGGTCTCGGGCGTGAGCGTGATTTCAAAGCCGCGCTGGCCTGGCTGAGAAAGGCAAGAGAAGCAAACGATCCGCGCTCCGCCGACTATCTTGGAGAGATGTACATGTTGGGGTGGGGCGTTGCGCAGGACTTTGTCATGGCGCGCTCCTATTTCGAACTTGCAGATCGGCTGGGCTACATTCCCGCCAAGAGGTCGCTTGCCTGGATGTATCTGGACGGGATTGGTGTTCCCGTTGACGCCGAGCGGGGTTTTGGACTGCTTTCAGCCGCAGCACAACTGGGCCATGAGAGAGCGACAACGGACATCACATTCCTTTACACGAAAGGCATCGGAACGGAGAAGAATGCCAGCCGCGCCGTTGCCATGCTGGACGACCTGGTGCGGAAAGGTTCCGCCGATGGAATGAGGACGCTTGCTCGATATTATCTGAGAGATGGGGACAAGACGCAGAGAAAGACCGCGCTCGATCTCCTTGAGAAAGCCGTGGCACTTGGCGACGGCAATGCGATGAGGACGCTGGCAGACGTCTACGTGGCGGGCAGAGAGACGAAGCGTGACTTCGCAAAGGCCGAGAGCCTGCTGGATCAGGCAATTGCGCAAGACATACTCGCTGCCTATCGCAGCAAGGCTTTGCTTTTATTGAAGATGCCCGATCCGCGCTATGACCAGGCCATGTACTGGATGAAGGAAGCTGCCTCTCGTGGGAATGCCCGTGCCATGGCAGATGTGGGCGCCATGTATGAGCAAGGTAAAGGTGTGCCGGTAGACGAGAGCGAAGCCCGCATCTGGTATGGAAAATCTGCCGAACTCGGAGATTCCAGCGGCGCCCGACGTTTCGGTCAATCGCTCTATATGGGAACGGGTGGTCCTCGTGACGTCGAAAACGGCGTGAAATGGCTGGAGAAGTCTGCGGCCGCCGGCGAGACAGACGCCATGCGGGTGCTTGCCTATGGTTATGAAAAAGGCGGCGGCCTTCCCAAGGATGTGGTCAAAGCTTTCGAATGGTTCCAGAAGGCGGCGGAGGCAGGAGATACCAACGCATTTCTCGAAGTCGCTGACCGCTCCTATGACGGTTCGGGTACGACTGCCGACGCTAAAAAATCCTTTGTCTGGTATCTCAAGGCGGCCGAAAATGGCTCGGCCAAGGCCCAGTATTGTGTTGGGCTTTTGTATGAAAGAGGCGAGGGTACGGCTCAGGATTCGAGAGAAGCCGTACACTGGTTTAAGGCCGCTGCAGAGAACGGATTTATCGATGCCTTCGCCGAGCTTGGCGAAATGTACGCCAATGATGCCAACCTGCCGCGGGACGACGGCAAGTCGATCGACTATCTGGAAAAAGGCGCGGCCGCCGGTAACGTCACGGCGATGATCCTGCTCGGCATCAAGTATGAGGATGGCGATGGGGTCGCCCGCGACTATGCGAAAGCGATCGAGTGGTACGAGGCGGCGGCGAACAAGAACTCTGCTGATGCGATGTACAGGCTCGGGACGCTCTATCGAGGAGCGGATGGAAACCTGAAGGATTTCGGCAAAGCTCTGGAATGGCTGACGAAGGCCGGGGCCTATGGCAATGCGAAAGCGCAATACTCCCTGGGCGATATCTACGAATACGGGCAGGGCGTGCCTATTGATCGCTCCAAGGCGCTCAGCTGGTTCATGATGGCGGCCTTCAAGCAATATCCTGAAGCGATGAACGCCGTCGGCTACTACTACCAGAATGGCATCGGCACCAAAGAGGACCAGACCATCGCCCGCAACTGGTATCAGAAGGCGGCCGATGCGGGATCTGCGGCCGGCGCTCTTAATCTTGGGTGGTACTACGAGAACGGCAAGGATCAAGATCAGGCTATCGCATTCCAATATTACAAAAAATCCGCCGAGCTGAATTCGGCCGGCGGCATGTTCTCGCTCGGGCGTTTCTACGACGATGGCCTCGGAATTGCTGTCAACCGGCAAGAGGCCATCAAGTGGTATCTGCGGGCGATGGACACTGGCTACAACAGAGCCGCCTATCGGCTGGCCTATGCCTATGATGCGACCTTCAGTTCGGATAACGCAGCCGAAAACATCCTTCTGGCAATGCGGCAGGGAGACCGGCAGATTGCCGATGAGTTGAAGGCGTTTTCATCTTTCACCCGCACGGCACTGAAAAGAAGCCTCTCGCGACGCGGCCTTTACGATGGGCCACTGGACGATGAGATTGACCAGCCCTTGAAATCGGCGCTCAGGGATTACGCAATGACCTACGGCGGATAGACGCACGACCTCGTTTCGGTGCCGGATCGCCCCGCTTTTTCTTTACTCGGGCAGCAAATCTGGCTATCAGGCGGCGGCGCATCCAAGGACGGAGGCGCTGTCGTTGCAACCACCCGCATTCGTTGGCGGGACTGGACAAGGAGAATTTCGATGTCCCAAGCTATTTCCCTGACATTTCCCGATGGTTCCGTGCGCAGCTACGATGCTGGCGCAACCGGCCGGGATGTCGCCGAATCCATTTCCAAGTCGCTCGCCAAGAAGGCAGTCGCCGTTGCAATCGACGGCACCGTGCGCGACCTTTCCGATCCCGTGCCGACGGGCAGGATCGAGATCATCACCCGCAATGACGACCGCGCGCTGGAACTCATCCGCCACGACGCGGCGCATGTCATGGCCGAAGCGGTGCAGGAACTCTGRCCCGGCACCCAGGTGACGATCGGTCCGGTCATTGAAAACGGCTTCTATTACGACTTCGCCAAGAACGAGCCCTTCACACTCGACGATCTGCCGAAGATCGAAAAGAAGATGAAGGAAATCATCGCCCGCAACGCCGCCTTCACCAAGCAGGTCTGGTCGCGCGAGAAGGCGAAACAGGTCTTCGCCGACAAGGGCGAGCAGTACAAGGTCGAACTCGTCGACGCGATCCCGGAAGGGCAGGATCTCAAGATCTATTATCAGGGCGACTGGTTCGACCTTTGCCGCGGCCCGCACATGGCCTCGACCGGCCAGATCGGCTCAGCCTTCAAGCTCTTGAAGGTGGCCGGCGCCTATTGGCGCGGCGACAGCAACAATCCGATGCTGAGCCGCATCTACGGCACGGCCTTTGCCGAGCAGTCGGAACTCGACAACTACCTGCATATGCTTGCCGAAGCTGAAAAGCGCGATCACCGCCGCCTCGGCCGCGAGATGGATCTCTTCCATTTCCAGGAAGAGGGTCCTGGCGTCGTCTTCTGGCACGGCAAGGGCTGGCGCGTCTTCCAGACGCTGGTCGCCTATATGCGCCGCCGGCTGGCCGGCGATTATCAGGAAGTCAATGCGCCGCAGGTGCTCGACAAATCGCTGTGGGAAACCTCCGGTCACTGGGGCTGGTACCGCGATAACATGTTCAAGGTGACGGTTGCCGGCGACGACACCGACGACGACCGTGTCTTTGCGCTGAAGCCGATGAACTGCCCCGGCCATATCCAGATCTTCAAGCACGGGCTGAAATCCTACCGCGAGCTGCCGATCCGGCTTGCCGAATTCGGCAATGTCCATCGCTACGAACCGTCGGGCGCGCTGCACGGGCTGATGCGCGTGCGCGGTTTCACGCAGGACGATGCGCATATCTTCTGCACCGACGAGCAGATGGCCGCCGAATGCCTGAAGATCAACGACCTGATCCTTTCGGTCTATAAGGATTTCGGCTTCGACGAAGTCACCATCAAACTTTCGACCCGGCCGGACAAGCGCGTCGGTTCGGACGAACTCTGGGACCGCGCCGAAAACGTGATGATGGGCGTGCTGGAGACGATCCAGCAGCAGTCGAATGACATCAAGACCGGCATTCTGCCGGGCGAGGGCGCCTTCTACGGGCCGAAGTTCGAATATACGCTGAAGGATGCGATCGGCCGCGAATGGCAGTGCGGCACGACGCAGGTCGACTTCAACCTGCCGGAACGCTTCGGCGCCTTCTATATCGACAGCAACTCCGAAAAGACGCAGCCGGTGATGATCCACCGCGCCATCTGCGGCTCGATGGAGCGCTTCCTCGGCATCCTGATCGAGAACTTCGCCGGCCACATGCCGCTTTGGGTATCGCCGCTTCAGGTGGTGGTCGCAACGATCACCTCGGAAGCCGACGCCTACGGGCTTGAAGTGGCCGAGGCGCTGCGCGAGGCCGGTCTCAACGTCGAAACCGACTTCCGCAACGAGAAGATCAACTACAAGGTCCGCGAACATTCGGTCACCAAGGTTCCTGTCATCATCGTCTGCGGCAGGAAGGAGGCCGAGGAGCGCACGGTCAATATCCGCCGCCTCGGCAGCCAGGAACAGGTTTCGATGGGGCTAGACGCCGCCGTCGAGAGCCTTGCCCTCGAAGCGACACCGCCCGACATTCGTCGCAAGGCCGAAGCAAAAAAAGCCAAGGCGGCCTGAATAGCAGGGATCCGACAGCGCCAGGCTCGGCGCTGTCGGAAATCCGGTCTGCGCGTCGCCCGAGTCCGAGCGGCGCTTCAACGAATCTCCCCATACCAATGATGAAACCTGCTGATTTGTGCGGCCGGGGGCTTCTAAGTCGCGATAACGAGGCCGTCCTAACGATGGCGCCGCAGAAGCGCGCCTTCCAAACGTCTCGGCTGAGCCGAAACCGCGCGCGGTAAAATCAATCGAGGCTGGTGTCGTCGCCGCCCTGCGGCACGAGCTGTTCGTAGGACGGCAGCGGCGCCACCGGGGCCGGCTGGACGCCCGGCGGTGTCGGTGTGCCCACAGGCACCTGCTGCACCGTGCGGGCAGCATCCGCCGGCGGCTGCGGCTGCTGGTCCTTCATCAGGACCTCGACATCGGTGTTCCTGCCGGCGACGACGGTGAAATCGCGCTGGTAGATCTTGTCCTTGTTGCGGGCGACGGCGGAATATCCGCCTTCGGCGAGAACCATGGTCGGGAAGGCGCTGACGCTTTCGCCGACGCTGTCGCCGGCCGCCGTCAGGATCGACCATGCCGTATCGGCGATCGCCTCGCCACCGGCGTCCGAGACCAGCTTGAAGGTGATCTGCGCGGCGCGATGCTGGATCGTCGCTTCGGTCAGCTTGCCGGCCTCGACCTGGATGTCGGCGCGGATCACGGCGTTGACGCTGCCATATTCGGAAACGATGTGGTAGGTGCCGGCATTGAGGCGGACAACGGTATTCGGCGAGACATCGGCCATGACGAGGCCGCGCTCGCCATCGTCGCGCACTTCCGAGGAATAGATCGAGAAGCTCAACTGGTCGGGGCGGATGCGGGCATCGGTGCCGGAGACGGCATTGAGCAGCAGGCCGCCGGCATCGAGCACCATCACCTGCTTGTCGACCTCGCCTTCAGCGGGCACGGTCAGTTTTTTGGTGACGCCGGCGCGGCCGAAGGAGACGTTGACGAAATAATCGCCCGGAGCGAGCTGGAAGGCGGCGGGCCCGCCCTTGGCGCTGGCGATCAGCGGCAGCTTGCCGTCGGATCCGGCGATCGGGCTGAAGACGTACCAGGAGAGGCCTTCCTCAATCGGAGTGCCGTCCGCCGTCAGCTTGGCCTCCATCGGGACGTCGCGCAGCTTGACCCCTTCGGGCGCCGCACCGGGCGCGATGAAGGCATCGAGCTTCGGCATCTTCGGCGTCGATTCAAGCTGTTTGAATCCCTTGAAGGCATCCTGAGCGCCGGCGCCGAAGGGCGTCAGTATGATCAGGGCAATGGCAAGGCCGATGCGTGCAAAAGGCAAAATGCCAAACATCTGTTTCGTGAACCGATTGACTTCTGAAATCGCAAAGGCCACTTCAAGACCAACGCGATGGCAAATTCAAGACCCACCCTTTGCAGCAGCATAAATAATGAGAGCCTCTCCCGCATGAAATCCGATATCAAGCTGATCGACTACCTCGCCGTGCGCCGCTCCATCCCCGCTTTCCAGATGTGCGAACCAGGCCCCGAGAAGGCCGAGATCGAGGAGATCCTGCGTCTCGCCTCGCGTGTTCCCGATCACGGCAAGATCGCCCCCTGGCGGTTCATCGTCTATCGCGGAGAGCAGCGCGTGCGTCTCGGCGAGGAGCTTCTGACGCTGGCACTTCAGACAAAGCCCGAACTTTCCGAAGAGATGATCCAGGTCGAGCGTACCCGTTTCACCCGTGCGCCCGTGGTCGTCGCCGTCGTCAGCAAGGCAGGACCGCATATCAAGATCCCGGAATGGGAGCAACTGATGTCGGCCGGCGCGCTTTGCTTCAACGTCATTCTCGCCGCCAACGCCAATGGTTATGTCGCCAACTGGCTGACGGAGTGGTTCGCCTATGACGAGCGCGCCTATCCGCTGCTCGGCGTCGGTCCGGATGAAAAGGTGGCAGGCTTCATCCATATCGGCTCGACCACATTTCCGGCAATTGAGCGGCCGCGGCCGGAACTTGCCGATACGGTAACCTGGGTCGGCGGAGACGACTGATGTTCTACACCACCGACAGCAACCGGCACGGGCTCGCGCATGACCCGTTCAAGGCGATCGTGTCGCCGCGCCCGATCGGCTGGATTGGCAGCAAGGGCAGGGATGGCTCGATCAATCTCGCGCCCTATTCGTTCTTCAATGCCGTTGCCGACCGGCCGAAGCTGGTGATGTTTTCTTCCGCCGGGCGCAAGCACAGCCAGCGCAATGCGGCCGAGACCGGCGTCTTCACCTGCAATTTCGTCGGCCGCGATCTCGCTGAGAAGATGAATCTCTCCTCGGCGGCGCTGCCCTACGGCGACAGCGAATTCGATTTCGCCGGCCTGACGCCGAAGCCGGCCGAACTGATCGACGCGCCCTATGTCGGCGAGGCTTTCGCGGTGCTCGAATGCAAGGTCACGGAGATCATCGAGCCGAAGACGCTGTCGGGGGAACCGTCCGAAAACGTCCTGGTCTTCGGCGAAGTGGTCGGCATACGCATCGACGAAGCGATCGTCAGGGACGGCCGCCTCGACATGTCGATCGCCCGACCTGTCGCCCGCATGGGTTACATGGATTACAGCGAAGGCAGCGATGTTTTCGAGATGGTTCGGCCGAAGCCGCAGCAAGGCTGAGCCGAACCGGTAAGGCGTATAAAGACTTAAGAAATATGGTGAACCAATCTTAAACCTTTTACCGCTACGGTCGCAGCATTGAATGGAGCGCGAGGGAATCGCGTTCAAGTGCTGGGGCGTCGCGTGATCGTAGAAGCTTTCCTTCGTTGGATCGAAACGGCCAAGACCGGTGACCGGGCCCGAGCCGCAAACGCACTCGGGCGCGCCTATCTGCAGTCCGAAATGTCTGCGGACGAGCGGGCGGCGGCCGAAATGGCGATGACCTTTCTTCTCGACGATCCGTCGCCACGCGTGCGGCTTGCGCTTGCCGAGGCGATCGCCTGGTCGCCCGATGCGCCGCGCAGCCTGATCCTTTCGCTTGCCGAAGACCAGCCCGAGGTTGCCTGCCATGCGGTGACCTGTTCGCCACTTTTGAGCGACGCTGATCTGGTCGACCTTGCCGCGCGCGGCAATGGCGCGACCCGCATGCTGATCGCGGCGAGGGCGCATGTGACGCGCCCGGTCTCCGCCGCGCTTGCGGAGGTCGGCGACGAGGAAGAACTCCTCTGCCTGCTCGAGAATGACGGCGCGGTGATCTCCAGCCTGTCGTTGAAGCGCATCGCCGAACGGCTCGGGGACTGCTGCGATATCCGCAACCTGCTTCTCGACCGAAGCGACCTTCCGGCCGATGCCCGCCAGTTGCTCACCCAGCATGTCAGCAATGCGCTGATCGGGCTGCCGTTGGTGCAGGCGGCGATCGGCCTGCAGCGGCTCCAGCGCATCAGCCGCGAGGCGACCGAGGCTGCCATCGTCTCGATCGCCGGCGATATTGCCCCGCGCGAAATCCCCGACCTCGTCCAGCATCTGCGCCTCAACGGCCGGCTGACGCCATCCTTCCTGATGCATGCGCTCTGCGCCGGCAAGGTGGACTTCTTCGCCGGCGCGATCGTCGATCTGACCGCGTGCAGCGAGCGCCGGGTGCGTTCGATCCTGGCAACCGGGCGTATGCATGCCGTGCGTGCGCTCTACGAGTCCGCCGGCCTGCCGAGGAATATCAGCGTGATCTTTGTCGAGGCGACGATGCTGTGGCGCGACGCCGCCAGAAAAGCGCCGGGCAGCGTGCTCGGCAATGTCTGCGGCCGTCTTCTCGAAAAATTCCGCCATCATGATGCGCATGGCGCGATCGGCGAACTGCTCGACCTGGTGGAAAAGCTGCATGTTAACGAGCAGCGACAATCGGCCCGCGTCTACGCGGCGCTTGCGGCCGCCTAATCAGCGAGCCGCGTCACCACCCAGGAATAGCTGGCGGAGACGAAGTGCACGGGTTTGGTGAGTGTATCCCTGACGCTTCTGCCCGAGGGCAGATGGGCGCGGACCTGCCCGGCGATGCCTTCAGCAAAACCGGCGATCCTTCCTGCCGGTAACTCGGGCGCTGCGACAGCGACCTCGGGCGCAGCGGCAGGCACGGGCGCCGGCTTCGGCGGCTCGGCGGCGGCGATGGCTTTCGGCGCCTCGCACACCGCGATCACCGAGGGATAGTTGACATTGACATAGGTCTTCAGGCGTCGTTCGGCTTCCGCATCGCAGGCGGCAACGGTTTCCCAGCGTTTATCGACCGTCGCGACATAATTGCACTGGCTGATCGAATCGTCGCAGCCGAGAATGGTCATCGCGATCAGCACCGCTTGCATATTCTGCTTCCTTGATTATTGAGCACCTCATCGTCTTAGAGGGTGCAATTCCAACCGAATGAAGGCACCGGCATTAACTCTTCGTCATGTCGGGAAAAATTGTGCCCCGCGCCAGCAGAGGAAGTCAGCATGTCCGTGACCATCGCCCTGGAGCCGCCGCGCCAAGAGGGCGTCATTCGCCTTCTCGATCTTTCCGATGCCTATGCGCAATCGCTCTATCCGGCGGAAAGCAACCATCTGGTCGACCTCTCCGTGCTGGAGAAAGCTTCGGTGAGCTTCCTCGTCGCGCGCAGCGACGATGCGATCGTCGGCTGCTGCGCGCTGGTCGAGGCCGGTGACGGCACGGCGGAGATCAAGCGCATGTTCGTCGATCCCGAGGCAAGGGGGCTGAGGATCGCCAGCAGCCTGATGAATGCAATCGAAGCAATCGCAGAGAAAGAGGGGCTGACGGCGATCCGGCTCGAAACCGGCATCTACCAACCCGAGGCGATCGCGCTCTATCGCAAATACGGATATCGGGAAATCGAGCCTTTCGGCGCCTACCTGCCGGACCCGCTCAGCCTGTTCATGGAAAAGCGGCTGGGGTAGCCCCGTCTGCGAAGGTATGTTCAGCCTTCGGCGACTCGCGGTACCGGCGGTGGGGCCGGTTCGTCGATGATGATCTGCGGCCCCGTTTCGCTCTTGTCGGCGCTGCGGGCCTCGTGGATCCATTCACGCCAGATGGCGACGATCAGCGCCATCAGCACCGGGCCGATGAAGAGGCCGAGGAAACCCATCGTTTTGACACCGCCGACGAGGCCGAAGAAGGTCGGCAGGAAGGGCAGCTTGATCGGACCGCCGACGAGTTTCGGCCGCAGGGTCTTGTCGACGATGAACAATTCAACCGTACCCCAGACGAAGAGACCGATGCCGGCGACATGCGAGCCGCTCGCCAGCAGATAGATGGAGACCAGCGTGAAGGAGAGCGGCGCACCGCCCGGTATCAGCGCCATCACGCCCGTCAGAACGCCGAGCGTCACCGGCGAGGGCACGCCGGCAATCCAGTAGGCAAGGCCGAGCACAATGCCTTCGCCGATCGCGATCAACGTCATGCCCATGACGGTGGAGCTGATCGTCGCCGGCACGACGCGGGAAATGCGCTCCCAGCGGTTCGGCAGGATACGCTCGCCCAGCATGTCGATCTGCTTGGAGAAGGAGAAACCGTCGCGATAGACGAAGAATAGCGCGATCAGCATGAAGAGCAGCGTCAGCAGCAGGTGGAAGGCGCCGCCGCCGGCCGCAAGCACGGCACGATAGATGTTGCCGATATTGGCGCCGCTGACTGCCTGGATGACTTCGCCCAAGGCGCCGGGACTGCCGATATATTTTGTCCAGACTTCATCGAGGTAGGCGCCGGCCCAAGGCAGCGCGACGATCCAGTCGGGTGTCGGGGCGCCGGCGCGGTTGGCGTGGATTGCCCAGGTGACCCAGGTGCGTACTTCGCCGGTCGTATAGGTCACAGCAAGCCCGATCGGGATGACCAGGAAAGTGATGATCATGATGATGGCGATGGTCGCGGCGATCGTCGTATTGCCGCCGACGCGGGCAAGAAGCTTGCGGTAGAGCGGCCAGCTGGCAAAGCCGATGACGAGGGCTGCGAGCACCGGCACGAGGAAGCCGTAGAAGAAATAGACGCCGGCAGCGACGACCAGGACCAGCAGCCAGCGCGCCGCCGAAATGGAGGGAATCAGCGGCGTGCGCGTCTGCGCCGATGATCCGAGCCATCGCGGCTCATGATTGCTTTTCTGACGGTCGAACACACCCACGCGCGCCTCTTCTTTTTCTTGTACTCTGGTTATGGGCCATCAACCCGGCGGTTTCAAGGTCCGCACCATGAAAGCGTATACAAAGCGTCGCTATTCGAGGCTCAGACCCGGGCGTCTTACTGCTGCGGGCGGCGCAGAATCTTGAAGGCGTAGAATTGCGTCTTCTGGCTGGTCGAGAAATTGTTGTCGGAGCCGAGAATGAGGACGTCGGTGCCGTCCTTGGCCTTCCCCAGCGACATGGCCTCGATATTGTCGGGAACAAGGCCGATCGCCCTCAAATCAAGGACCTGGCTCTTCCGGGCGGGAACGACACGCTGGTCGTTTTTGGCGAGGGACGCGATGGCGGATACATCGGTGGCATCAGTCAGATCCATCATCATGATCTTGATGCTGTTGCCGAAGCCCTGGGCATAACTCCGCTCGACGGCGAGCAGGCGGTGATCGTCGAGGGCAAGCATCTCCGACATGCCGTTGTCGTTGCCGCCGTCGGCCTTGGTGGCGGCCTGCGGGATCGGCGAGACCGGATAGACGTACTCGGCCTTCGGCTCGCCGGTAGCGCCGTCGTAGCGGACGATGCGCGACAGGCTGCCTGACGTCAGCGAAGGGTTCGGGCCGTCCTGATAGAGGGCGGCTTCGACACCGAGGAAAACATCGCCGGAGGGCGCGACGGCGAGATCTTCGAAGGCGAGGTTGTCGCGGATACCGGTCGACTTGTCCGCGGTCGGCGCAAAGCCCTCCGGCAGCTTGAATTCGCGGACGAAGGAGCCGTCCGGCGAAGCGACACGGACGAAGGGCGCAAGCAGCGCCTTGCCGTCGCCTTCACTGCCCCAATAGATGCCGTCCTTGCCGAGGCGGATCGATTCCGGATCGACGGTCCTGGCGGCGAAGGGTGCGCCGTTCTTGTCCTTCAGGGTGACCTGCTTGACGACGGAAACACCCTTGAGGCCGGACGCGTCGACATCGACGTCGAGTTCATAGAAGCGGGCTGGGCCTCTTTCCGAGCGGTCGTCGCTGATGGCGAGATAGTGACCGGTGGCGGCATCGAAATCGAGGCCGGAAATGCCGCCGAATTCGACGCCGTTTTCCATGTGGCCCGTGGGGATGACGAATTCACCGAGATAGGAGAGCGAAATGCCGGCGGCGCAATCACCGAAGGGGCAGGCGGTCTCGAAGGTGGCGCCGATATCGGTGGCGCTGACGGTGCTGGACAGGAGAACAAAAGCGGCAGCCGCGAGAAAACGCTTGGTCATGACAAATATCCGGCAAGGGGTTTGAAAACGGTTCGAATCGGCGCTGCCGCTCCCTCAAGGGGAAAGCGCGCCGACCGCTTCATGCGCCGGTTGTTTGACGGAGTTGTTACGGTTCTTCGTCAGTTCCGTGAAATCGTCGATGCTAAAATGCGTGGCGACGCATTAAATATCGAGGTTCTCGGCGAAGGCCGCGCGATCTTGGATGAAGCGGAAGCGGGCTTCCGGTTTGGTGCCCATCAGATCGTCGACAGCGCTGCGGGTGCCTTCGAAATCCACCTCATCGATCAGCACCTTGAGCAGGGTGCGCTTGGACGGATCCATGGTGGTTTCCTTGAGCTGGGCGGGCATCATCTCGCCGAGACCTTTGAAACGGCTGATCTCGACCTTGGCCTTGCCCTTGAACTCCGTCTGCATCAGCTCGGCGCGATGATTGTCGTCGCGGGCATAGGCAGATTTCGACCCTTGGGTGATCTTGTAAAGCGGCGGCACGGCGAGGAAGAGATGGCCGCCACGCACCAGCTCCGGCATCTCCTGATAGAAGAAGGTGATGAGCAGCGAGGCGATATGGGCGCCGTCGACGTCCGCATCGGTCATGACGATGATGCGCTCGTAGCGCAGATCTTCGTCGCGGTATTTCGAGCGCGTGCCACAGCCGAGCGCCTGGATGAGATCGGCGAGCTGCTGGTTGGCGCCGAGTTTTTCGCGGCCGGCGCTGGCAACGTTGAGGATCTTGCCGCGCAGCGGCAGAATGGCCTGGTTGGCGCGGTTGCGCGCCTGCTTGGCCGAACCACCTGCCGAATCGCCTTCGACGATGAAGAGTTCGGCGCCTTCCGCGGTGTTCTGCGAACAATCGGCAAGTTTGCCGGGCAGGCGCAGTTTGCGCACCGCCGTCTTGCGGTTGACTTCCTTTTCCTTGCGGCGGCGCAGGCGCTCCTCGGCGCGCTCGATCACCCAGTCGAGCAGCTTCGCCGACTCGTTCGGATTGTCCGCAAGGTAATGGTCGAAGGGATCGCGCAACGCGTTCTCGACGATGCGCTGGGCCTCGACGGTCGCAAGCTTGTCCTTGGTCTGGCCGACGAATTCCGGCTCGCGGATGAAGACAGACAGCATGCCGACGGCCGAGATCATCACGTCGTCGGTGGTGATCTGAGCGGCACGCTTGTTCTGCGTCAGTTCGGCATAGGCTTTCAGGCCCTTGGTCAGCGCGATGCGGAGCCCCGCCTCATGTGTGCCGCCTTCGGGGGTCGGGATGGTGTTGCAATAGGAATGTACCTGCGGATCGCCGCCATACCAGGTGATCGCCCATTCCATCGAGCCATGGCCGCTGGTCTTCTCAGTCTTGCCGGCAAAGATCTCGCGGGTGACGGTGAACTCCTTGCCCATCGTCGCCTGGAGATAGTCCTTCAGGCCGCCGGGGAAGTGGAAGACGGCCTTGTCAGGGACCTCGGAGCCTTCGGGCAGCACGCCCGCCTCGCAGCTCCAGCGGATTTCGACGCCGCCGAAGAGATAGGCTTTCGAGCGCGCCATGCGGAAGACGCGGGCGGCATCGAACTTCATGTGCTCCCCAAAGATCTGGGGGTCTGGATGGAAGCGCACCCGGGTGCCGCGGCGATTGTGGACGTCGCCCAACTCTTCGAGCCCGCCCTGCGGCAGGCCGCGGGAGAAGCGCTGGCGGTAGAGCTTGCGGTTTCGCGCTACCTCGACCTCGAGGTCGTCGGAGAGCGCGTTGACGACCGAAACGCCGACGCCGTGCAGGCCGCCCGAGGTCTCGTAGGCCTTGCCGTCGAATTTGCCGCCGGCATGCAGCTTGGTCATGATGACTTCGAGCGTCGACTTGCCCGGCACCTGCGGATGGTTCTCGACCGGGATGCCGCGGCCGTTGTCGGAGACGGTGAGATAACCCTCGAGGTCGAGATAAACCTCGATGAAATTGGCGTGCCCGGCGACCGCCTCATCCATCGCATTGTCGATGACTTCGGCAAACAGATGGTGCAGCGCCTTTTCATCGGTGCCGCCGATATACATGCCCGGGCGCATGCGCACCGGCTCGAGGCCTTCGAGGACGCGGATCGACGAGGCGCCGTAGTCATCGGAGTTCGACGCGGCGGGCGCCGGGCGCGCGGAGGCTCCGGCAGGAGGTGCTGCGGCGGCGGCGGGCGCAGCCGTCACCGGCGGCCGCTCGGCCGGAGCGGCAGGCTTCTGCGCCTCCTCGCGTTTTTCAGAGAGGGGCATTCCGGAAAAGAGGTCGTTGCTATCGTCCATGGAGCCGTTCAGATCTTCATCCTGTCTTGGGCGGGCATCCGCCGCCGACCCAAAATCACCGCATTTCATGCCACGTTTGCGAATCAGACAGATTTTGCCAGAAAGCACCTCTATACGCGACACCGCCAGTTTTGGCGGGCTTTTCCCAAATGATTTGCGTTGCCGGGCGCGGAATGGCAAGCGGCGGCAGGCTTCAGGAACCATCCGAATGCGAATGTCCACAAGTCATTGCACCATCATCACCGCAATTGCGGCGTTTTTCTTGTCTGCGGCCATGCTATCCGCTGGTGGCCCGGCACAGGCAGCCGATGTGCTGGCGCCTTTCAAGGACGATCTGTTTTCGAAGCAGACCGTGCTGCAGACAGGCGATGATGGCGCCTTCGAGGCCATCGACTATGACGAGATGCGTGATATCAACGGCCGCGACCAGATCCCGCAAAAGCGGGTGCAGCAGAAATATGTGGCGCTCGGCATCCGCAAGGCCCAGGCGGACGAGACGCTGTCTCTCGACGGCATCAAGCTCGATGTCACCAGGGTGGGACCGGCTCAGAGTGCCGCTTTCACGGTGATTTTCATCCATGGGCGCGACGGTGACCGGCGGCTCGGCGCCAACGATTACAGCTTCGGCGGCAATTTCAACCGGCTGAAGAACCTCGTCGCCGGCAATGGCGGCGTTTATTATTCGCCGACCGTGAGGAGCTTCGACAGCAGCGGCGTCGCGGCGATCGCCGGCCTGATCCGCTATGCCAACGCGCAATCGCCCGGCCGACCGATCATCCTTTCCTGCGCCTCGATGGGCAGCCAAGTCTGCTGGGGCATTGCGCGCGACAGCGACAGTGTCAAGCGGCTGAAGGGCATGCTGATCATGAGCGGAGTCACCGATCCGGATTTCATCAAGAGCGCCTTCTATAGGGCGAAGCTGCCGCTCTGGTTCGCCCATGGCAGCCGCGACCCGGTCTATGCCGCCTCCGAACAACAGGCGCTGTTCGAAAGCCTGCACAAGGCAAAATATCCGGCGCGTTTCACGCTGTTTCAGACCGGAAATCACGGGACGCCGATCCGGATGATCGACTGGCGTGGGGTGTTGAACTGGATTCTTGCCGGCTAGCGTATCGGTCGGAAAATCGGAGACTATTTTTGGAAAGCACGATGCAGGAATTCAGAATGCTACCTTTGCGTGTCTTAAAAGACGCGCGGCGCTGTAGCAGTCGATATTCGGCAGAAATATGCTCCAGATCGCAGAGATTCCCCTTACGTCAAGGGCATGATGCTTTTCTTTGCTGCAGGCTTTTGATATTGCCCAAGGCATAAGCAGATTGTGGAAGGCCAGCATGACACCTGACGTGCGCCCGCTTGTGGCGGGAAACTGGAAAATGAATGGCATGCGTGCCTCCCTGGATCAGATCAAAGCGATCGCCGAGGGTGTTCGCCCGCCGCTGGCCGACAAGGTCCAAGCGCTGATCTGCCCGCCGGCGACTCTTCTCTACGTGGCGACGGCGCTTTGCACCGACAGCCCGCTGGCGATCGGCGCTCAGGACTGCCATCAGAACCCGTCTGGTGCACATACCGGCGACATCTCGGCCGAGATGATTGCCGATTGTTTCGGCACCTATGTCATCGTCGGTCACTCCGAGCGGCGCACCGACCATGCCGAAACCGACCATCTGGTTCGCGCCAAGGCGGAGGCGGCCTTCGCCGCAGAGCTGACGGCGATCATCTGCATCGGCGAGACGGCGGATGAACGCCGGACAGGCCAGGCGCTCGACGTCATCAAACGCCAGCTTTCCGCCTCCGTTCCCGATGGCGCGACGGCCGAAAATACCGTCATCGCCTACGAACCGATCTGGGCGATCGGCACCGGTGCGACGCCGACATCAGGTGATGTCGAAAAGGCGCATGCCTTCATGCGGGCAGAACTTGTAGCCCGCTTCGGCGATGAGGGCCGCAAGATGCGTCTTCTCTACGGCGGCTCGGTCAAGCCGGCCAATGCCCATGAGCTGATGGGCATCGCCAATGTCGACGGCGCGCTGATCGGCGGAGCGAGCTTGAAAGCGGCCGACTTCCTCGCCATCTACCGGGCCTATGAGGCGCTGCTCGCCTGAGGCATTGTTTATTCCTGGGTTTATTCGTTTATCCCAGGGCATATTCCGGCCCGAAGGGCTTGGAATAGATGAAAGCCTCATGTAAAGAGCCGCCAGAATTCTTATTTATGTCCGTCTCCAGGCGGGCAGGACTGGACCCATGCAGACAGTATTGATTGTCATCCATCTTATGATCGTGCTCGCCCTTGTTGGCGTCGTGCTCATCCAGCGCTCTGAAGGCGGCGGCCTCGGTATTGGCGGCGGTTCGGGCTTCATGTCGGCCCGCGGCACGGCCAATGCGCTGACGCGCACCACCGCGATCCTTGCGACTCTGTTCTTCCTGACCTCGCTCGGCCTCGGCATATTGACGCGTTACGAGGGCCGTCCGAGCGATATTCTCGACCGCATTCCGGCAACAGGCGGCCAGGGCAACGGCATTCTCGATTCGCTCGGCGGCGCGCAGGCTCCGGCAAATCAGCCGGCCGGCAACGGCGTTCCGAGCAGCGGGGCAGCGGCGCCCGCACCGCAGGCTCCCGCCACTCAAGCTCCGGCAACTGCGGCTCCGGCAACTCAGGCCCCTGCGGCCACCGCACCTGCTACGACTGCCCCGGCGACGACGGCTCCGGCAACGCCCGCAACTCCGGCCGCGCCGGCACCGGCCCAGCCTTCCGGCGTCCCGACGGGACAGTAAGCCGGTCTTCGACATAAACCGCCGGCAGGCCCTAGGGTCTGCCGGTTTTCTTTTGTTCAGATTCCCACGCCACGCTCCGAAAGTTCCGGAAAAGAATTTTTGGGCTGGTGGAATCGTTTTTGAAAAGGTATCCGGTGAATCCCATGGCGCGATACGTATTCATCACTGGCGGCGTGGTTTCCTCTCTCGGAAAAGGAATTGCGGCCGCGGCTCTCGGAGCGTTGCTGCAGGCCCGTGGATATCGGGTTCGGCTTCGCAAGCTCGACCCCTATCTGAACGTGGACCCGGGCACGATGAGCCCGACCCAGCACGGCGAGGTCTTCGTCACCGACGACGGCGCGGAAACCGATCTCGATCTCGGTCACTATGAACGCTTCACGGGGCGTTCGGCGACCAAGACCGACAACATCACCACTGGTCGCATCTACAAGAACATCATCGACAAGGAACGGCGCGGCGACTATCTCGGCGCGACGGTGCAGGTCATTCCGCACGTCACCAACGAGATCAAGGATTTCGTTGTCGAGGGCAATGACGACTACGATTTCGTCATTTGCGAGATCGGCGGCACGGTCGGCGACATCGAGGCGATGCCGTTCATGGAGGCGATCCGCCAGCTCGGCAACGACCTGCCGCGCGGCACCGCCGTCTACGTCCACCTGACGCTGATGCCCTATATTCCGGCGGCCGGCGAGCTCAAGACCAAGCCGACGCAGCATTCGGTCAAGGAACTGCAGGCACTCGGCATTCATCCCGATATCCTGCTGGTGCGCGCCGACCGCGAAATTCCGGAAGCCGAACGCCGCAAGCTCTCGCTGTTCTGCAACGTTCGCCCGTCCGCCGTTATCCAGGCGCTCGACGTCGCCAACATCTACGATGTGCCGATAGCCTACCACAAGGAAGGTCTGGACGACGAAGTCCTTGCCGCCTTCGGCATCGAGCCGGCGCCGAAGCCACGGCTCGACCAGTGGGAAGAGGTCTGCAATCGCATCCGCACGCCGGAGGGCGAGGTGACGATCGCGATCGTCGGCAAATATACCGGCCTCAAGGACGCCTATAAGTCGCTGATCGAGGCTCTGCATCACGGCGGCATCGCCAATCGCGTCAAGGTCAACCTCGAATGGATCGAATCCGAGGTCTTCGAAAAGGAAGACCCGGCGCCCTATCTCGAAAAAGTGCATGGCATCCTCGTGCCCGGCGGCTTCGGTGAACGCGGTTCGGAAGGCAAGATCCACGCTGCCCGCTTTGCTCGCGAGCGCAAGGTGCCGTATTTCGGCATCTGCTTCGGCATGCAGATGGCGGTCATCGAGGCGGCGCGCAATCTCGCCGACGTGGCTGGTGCCTCCTCGACAGAATTCGGCGCGACGAAAGAACCCGTGGTCGGCCTGATGACCGAATGGGTCAAGGGCAACGAATTGCAGAAGCGCACGGCAGCCGGGGATCTCGGCGGCACGATGCGCCTCGGCGCCTACAAGGCGGCGCTGAAGAAGGGCACGAAGATCTCGGATATCTACGGTTCCACCGATATTTCCGAGCGTCACCGCCACCGCTACGAGGTCAATGTCGACTACAAGGATCGGCTCGAAAACTGCGGTCTCGTCTTCTCCGGCATGTCGCCGGACGGCGTGCTGCCGGAGACGATCGAATATCCCGACCATCCCTGGTTCATCGGCGTGCAGTACCACCCGGAACTGAAGAGCCGGCCTCTCGATCCGCATCCGCTGTTTGCGAGCTTCATCGAAGCGGCGACGGAACAGAGCCGTCTCGTCTGACGAATGCCACCACCAGATCGCGCGCTTTCAAGCGCGATCTGGATCACATCCGTGCTCGCGCTATCTTGCCGGCATGACCACTCCACGCAGCACGACCGTCTCACGCTTCATCGCAGTATCGCGCGAGCGCATCTACCGTGCCTTCCTCGACGCAGATGCCGTCGCCACCTGGCTTCCGCCCGGTTCGATGAAGGGCATCGTTCATGCCTTCGAGGGCAGGGAAGGCGGCGCCTTCAGCATGTCGCTCGTCTATCCCGATGACGAGACATCGCAGCCGGGCAAGACCTCCGACAAGACCGACAAGTTCGAAGGCCGCTTTGCCAAGCTCGTGCCTGACGAAAACATCGTCTGGGCTACGGTCTTCGATTCCGAGGATGAAGGTTTTTCCGGCGAGATGACGGTCAGCACGACACTGGCGTCTGCGGACGGCGGCACCGATGTGACGATGGTCTGCGACAACATCCCCTCCGGCATTCGCCTCGAAGACAATGAGGAAGGTTGCCGTTTGACGCTCGACAACCTCGCCGCCTTCGTCGGCGGTTAATGATCGGCGGCAGAAAGATGCTCTGCCGCCGAATTCAACTTTCAGGCAGCGGCCGGTAGTGGCCCGATATAGACCGAACGTGGGCGGATCAGCCGGCCGTTGAGCGCCTGCTCACGCGCGTGCGCCAGCCATCCGACGGTGCGGCCGATCGCGAAGACACCGGTGAAGGCCTCACGGGGAAAGCCGAGCGTTTCGAGCAGCAGCGCGGTATAAAATTCGACATTGACCTCAAGCGGCCGGTTCGGCTTGCGCGCTTTCAGGATCGCCAATGCAGCGACCTCCACGGCTTCCGCCAGCGCGCCGCGGGCGCTGTTTACCTGTCCGGTTGATATCAGCGGCTTCAGCGCGCCCTTCAGCGCATCGGCGCGCGGATCGCGGACGCGATAGATGCGGTGGCCGAAGCCCATCAGCCTTTCGCCGCGATCAAGCGCTTCGCCGAGCCACGGGTAAGCATTCTCCGCCGTTCCGATCGCATCCAGCATGTCGAGCACGGGACCGGGCGCACCGCCATGCAGCGGCCCCTTCAGGGCGCTCAGCGCCGCCAGCACGGAAGAGGTGAGGCCAGCCTGAGTCGAGGCGATGACGCGCGACGCGAAGGTCGAGGCATTGAGGCCATGGTCAGATATCGTCACGAGATAGGCATCGAGTGCCGCCGTCTGCTCCCTGGTCGGCAATTTTCCGGTCAGCATGCGCAGGATATCGGCGGCCTGCGGCAGCGAGGCGTCTGGTGCGATCGGCTGTTCACCGCGTTGCAGGCGCAAAACCGCCGGCAGAAAGACGGCAGGCGCCGCCAGAAGGTTGAGCGCGGTATCGAAATCTTCGCCGTCAGGCAGCCGGGCGATCAGCGCCCGCATCGCATCGACCGGAGGCAGGGTGAGCAAAGAGGCATCGGCGGCCTTGATGTGGTCGAACACCCCAGTTCGCGCCTGCGCCAGCCAGTCGCGCAATTCCACTTCATTGAAGCTTCGCTCCATCAACCCGTCCAGCAACAGGGCTGCGACGCCTTCATAGGTGCCGTCTGCGACCAGATGATCCAGCGCTACGCCGCGGATGATCAGTCGTCCCGCTTCGCCATCGACATCCGAGAGCTGCGTTTCGGCGGCAATGACGTCTTCCAAGCCATTTTTCATGTTGTTTTCTCCTTTACGATCGGGATGATCCAACCTAGTCTCATTGACGTCAATCTTGACGTAATTGATCAATGTGAGGCTCCAATGTCGTGGCTGACTGCCGAGGAGGCGTTGCGGGCGCTGAAGACCAAGCCGCAGACGCTCTACGCCAATGTCAGTCGCGGGCGCATCCGTGCCAAGCCCGATCCCACCGACCCGCGCCGCAGCCTCTACCAGGCTTCCGACGTACAGCGGCTTGCCGAACGCCATGCCGGCCGCCGCAAGACCGAAACGGTCGCCGCCGAGGCGATCCGCTGGGGCGATCCGGTTCTCTCCTCGGCAATTTCCACCATCATCGGCGGACGGCTTTTCTATCGCGGAAAGGATGCCGCCGATTTCGCTGAAGTCGCGACGCTGGAGCAGACGGCGGCACTGCTCTGGAACGGCGCGGAAACACTTTCCTCCGGCAGCGGGACCGGACATGCCTCTCCGTCGCTTCAGGTTGCTTTCCTGGCACTGGCAGGGCGGGTAACGTCGGACCTGCCATCGCTCGGCCGCTCGCAGGCAGCACTTCGCCGCGAAGCAAGTGGCGTTCTCCGCACCGTCGCCGATGCGCTGGCGCCAGGACCTTCCGACCGGCCGCTGCATTTGCGGCTTGCGGCAAGCTGGCAGAGGCCGGACGCTGCCGATTGCCTGCGTCGCGCGCTGGTGCTGCTTGCCGATCACGAACTCAACGCCTCGACCTTTGCGGCGCGGGTCACGGCATCGGCGGGTGCAGCCCTTTCGGCCGTCGTGCTGTCCGGTCTGGCGACGCTGACAGGGCCGTTGCATGGCGCCGCGTGGCAGGGCGTCGACGCCTTGATCGAGAACGCTTCCGCCCTCGGGGCGGAGCAGGCGATCCGCCGCACGCTCGCCCAAGGCAATCGCCTGTCGGCCTTCGGTCATCCGCTCTATCCCGACGGCGATGTCAGGGCTCTGGCGCTGCTTTCGCACTTTGACTTGCCGCCGCAATTTGCCGAGATCCGGGAAACCGGCGAAGAGATGGTCGGCGAGAAGGTCAACGTCGATTTCGCGCTTGCCGCAATGGCCGCCGCCTTCGACCTCCCGAGGGAGGCGCCGATCATCATCTTCTCGCTTGCCCGTTCCGCCGGTTGGCTTGCACATGCGATGGAGCAGATCGACAGCGGTGAATTGATCCGGCCGCGGGCGCGTTATGCCGGACCCGTGCTTGAAACGGATAGTAGAACGTAAGAATTCCGCCGGCGATTGCGCCGGTTTACTTTTTTTGCCTAGGGAAATATTTGAATTCGTCTATCATCCCTCACATGGAAGAAGACGGTTGGCGGGCGCTTTCGAAAAGAGCTGTTCCGCATGGTCAAGGGGACTTTCCATGAATACGACGCTTCGCAGCCTGCTTGCCGCCGCACTCGTTCTCGGCCTCATTCCGCATGGGGCGGCCTTTGCGCAGTCTGCCGGCTGCACTGTATCGCGTGATGCCGGCGCCCGCCAGGTGCTCAGTTGTCCAGGCGGCGTCACGGTAACGGCGGAGGCCGACGCCGCCTACAGCCTCGTCGACCGCAACCGCGACGGCAGCCCTGATTCGGCATCGCTGCGGCGCAAGGCCATTCTCGTCGATGTCGACAGCAACCAGCACGCCGGTGGTTTTCAGGTCGTGACGCCGCAGGCGATCGCTGCCGTGCGCGGTACGCAATGGGCTGTCGATGTCGCTGGCGGCAAGACCTCGGTGCTGGTCGTCAGAGGCAGTGTCGCGGTCCGCCGGCCGGCCGGCGCGGCGCCGCTGGCCGGCGCCACGCGCCGCCGCCCTTCTTGCCCGCCTCGGCCAATAAATCCCATGAACCATCGTCTGCTGGCCGTGATCGCGCTGCTGCTCGCCGGTCTTTGGGCGACTGCGCTCGGCTATACCCATCTCAATGCCGGAAACGGCCTTCTCGACCGGATAGAGGCCTCGCTTGCCGATATCCGCAGCGCCATCGTCGGCGCGAAAACACCGCCGCCCGTCGTCTCGATCGTTGCGATAGATGACCGCACCGCTAGGGCGCACGGTTATCCGCTCGATCGGGCGACACTTGCGCGCCTCGCCGAGGCGATCACCGCGTTGAAGCCGAAGGCTTTGGCGATCGACATTCTGCTCGTCGATCCGGGGCCGGAGGCGGGTGATGCGGCGCTGACTGCTGCCCTTCGCCAGGGGCCGAGCGTGATTGCGGCTGCTGCCACTTTCGCGCAAAGCAGCCAGCGGGTCACGGATGCGGCAGGCGATCCGCTGGCCGCCATCCCTGAGGCAAACCAGCTGCTCTTGCCGCTTCCGCGCTTTGCCGAGGCAGCGGCGGTCGGCATCGTCAATGTCGCAACCGACCAGACCGGCACGCCGCGCTTCATTCCGCTGATCTCGCGTTCCGCAGACCGGCTGGATCCGGCTTTTCCGCTGCGTGTCGCGTCGGTGGCGCTCGGCGTCGACCCCACCATCGAACCCGATGCCATCATGCTCGGAAAGCTGCGTATTCCCACCGATATCGGCCAGCGCCTGCCGGTGACTTTTTATGGCGGGCATGGCAGCATCGCCACCTTCAGCGCCGCCGATGCGCTGGATGGCAAGCTTTCGGCGGATGCGATCACTGATCGCATCGTCGTTATCGGTTCGACGGTGACTGGCGGCGGCGACGTCTTTCCGACGCCGTTCGATCCCGTCATGCCGGGCGTCGAGGTGATGTCGACCGCGATCACCCATCTCGTCACCGGCGACGGCATGGTGCGCGACCGTAGGATAAGGCTGATCGATGCCGGCGTTGCCGTCGGTCTGACGCTCGTGCTCGTTTCGCTGATTGCCTGGCGCCGCAGTGCGGCAGGCTACATCATCATCGTGCTGACGCTGATTGTCTGGGCGATGATCAATCTGTCGGCTTTTGCGCATGGCTACTGGTTGAGTGCGGCGCTGCCGATCGCCGCAGCGCTGCCGCCGGCGCTGATCTACGGGGCGGCCGAGCTCTGGCTCGACCGCGGCCGCGCCCGCCATTTCGCCGAGCAGAGCGCGCTCCTGCAGCGCATCGAGGCGCCCGGCCTCGGCGAGTGGCTGGCGCGCGATCCGAATTTCCTTGCTGCGCCGGTGCGCCAGAACGCCGCCGTCATCTTCATTGATCTCTCGGGTTTCACCGGCCTCAGCGAAAATGTCGGGCCAGTGGCGGTCAGCGAGATGCTGAGCGGCTTCTTCGAACTGGTCGACGAGGAGGCGCGCGCCCATGGCGGCGCCATCACCAGCTTCATGGGCGACGGGGCGATGATCCTGTTCGGCCTACCGGAGCCGGCCGATGACGATGCCGCCCGCGCCGCTGCCTGCGCGGTCAGCCTGTGCGAGCGCACACGGGCCTGGCTTCAAGCGCATGCGGGCTTTGCCCCGAAGAAGATCGGCTTCAAGGTCGGCGCCCATTGCGGCCCGATCGTCGCCTCGCGATTAGGCACCGGCGACCGGCAACAGATCACGGCGGCGGGAGACACCATCAATGTCGGCAGCCGGCTGATGGAGGTGGCCGCCCGCCATGGTGTCGAACTGGCGCTGAGCGCCGAAATCGTCCGCGCTGCCGGCTCCGATAGTGTGCTCACGCAGTCCGGCCGCATGGAGGGACCGTTGGAAACGGCGCTGCGCGGCCGGGCAAGCCGCATCGACGTCTGGCTGTGGCGTAGCCGTACGCTTTGACAATCGCCGCGGGAGCGGCTAGGAACGGCGCAAATACCCCGCCGGCTGGCTCCGGCCATGGCGCAGCAACGCGCCTGACAGCTCCGAAAGATCGAATCCATGACAGAATTTAACGGCGTCGTCCCGGCGATCGCCAAGGCGTTGCAGAAGCGCGGTTACGCCGAACTCACCCCGGTGCAGAAGGCGATGCTCGATCCGGCGCTTGCCGCTTCCGACGCGCTGGTCTCGGCCCAGACAGGTTCCGGCAAGACCGTCGCCTTCGGCTTGGCGCTGGCGCCGACGCTGCTCGAAGGCAGGGAGCGCTTCGGCAATGCCGGCGCGCCGCTCGCCATCGTTATCGCCCCGACGCGCGAACTTGCCCTGCAGGTCAAGCGTGAGCTCGAATGGCTCTTTGAGATGACTGGCGCGGTGATCGTCAGCTGCGTCGGCGGCATGGACATCCGCAGCGAGCGCCGCTCGCTCGAACGCGGCGCCCATATCGTCGTTGGCACGCCCGGCCGGCTCTGCGACCATATCCGCCGCAGGGCGCTCGACATGTCGGAACTGAAGGCTGCCGTGCTCGACGAGGCCGACGAGATGCTCGATCTCGGCTTCCGCGAGGATCTCGAATTCATCCTGGATGCGGCACCGGACGAACGCCGGACTCTGATGTTTTCAGCAACGGTGCCGGCGGCGATCGCCAAGCTTGCCAAGAGCTACCAGCGCGATGCCGTGCGCATCAGCACCGCGGCCGAGGAAAAGCAGCATATCGATATTGAATATCGCGCGCTCATGGTTGCCCCGAGCGACCGCGAGAATGCGATCATCAACGTGCTGCGCTATTACGAGGCGACCAACGCCATCGTCTTTTGCTCAACGCGCGCTGCCGTCAATCATCTGACCGCGCGGTTCAACAACCGCAATTTCGCCGTGGTGGCGCTGTCCGGCGAGCTGACGCAGAACGAACGCAGCCATGCGCTGCAGGCGATGCGCGACGGGCGCGCCCGGGTCTGCATCGCGACCGACGTCGCCGCCCGCGGCATCGACCTGCCGGGCCTCGATCTCGTCATCCACGCCGACCTGCCGACCAACCCGGAAACGCTGCTACACCGCAGCGGCCGTACCGGCCGGGCCGGACGCAAGGGCATCAGCGCCATGATCGTGCCGCTGAACGCACGGCGCAAGGCAGAGCGCCTGCTCGAGAATGCCGGTATTTCGGCTGCCTGGGCGCGACCGCCCTCGGCCGAGGAGGTGAGCGAACGCGACGACGAGCGGCTGCTCGCCGACCCGATCTTCAACGAAACGCCGCAGGAAGAAGAGCAGGGGCTGGTACAGCAGCTTCTTGCCAGCCACGGCGCCGAAAAGCTTGCCGCCGCCTTCCTGCGTCTTTACCGCACCAATCATTCGGCGCCGGAAGATCTCATCGAAGTTACCGTGCAGGACGAACGCAGCCGCAAGCGCCGCGACAATGCCGAGCCCTACGAGCCGGCGCAGAAGGGACCGCGCGAGGATTTCGGCGCTAGCGTCTGGTTCTCCGTCTCGGTCGGGCGCAAGCAGAATGCCGAGCCGCGCTGGCTCATCCCGATGCTCTGCCGCAACGGCAATGTGACGAAGCGCGAGATCGGCGCGATCAAGATGCAGCCTGAGGAGACCTTCGTGGAGATCGCTGCGGCGAGCGCCGAAAGCTTCCAGGCGGCGATCGGACCGAACAAGGCGCTCGAACGCGGCATCCGCGTGACCAGGCTTCCCGGCACGCCGGATTTTAGCCGGGCGCCGTCGCCGAAGCCTTATGCCGGCAGGCCATCCCGCGACGAGCGGCCGGACGATACGTTCCGCGGCGAGCGGCCGAAGAACAAGTTCGGCAAGGGTCCGGGCGGCGGATACGCCGCAGCCGACAATGCAGGCCAGGAGAGACAGGATAGCAAGCCCTGGAGCAAGAAGCCGGGCAAACCCGGCTTCGATGGCCCGAAGTCAGACAAGCCGAAATTCGACAAGCCGAAATTCGAAGGCGCCAAATATGACGGCAAAGGCGGCGCCGGGCCGAAGGGCAAGTTTTCGAAGAAGAGGCCCGGCTGATTTTGTCGCTGCAGCACCGCGCTGTAATGCTTTGAATTAATGCATAATTTGTCCTTAAAATCGTTTCCTATTTGAGGAATTATGCAGCAACCCTTCGCCGGTCTTGGCGGAGGGTTTTGGGTCGTATCCCTCAGCGAGGCAAGGATGATGGTGGAAACGGCAATCCTCAGCGTTCCGGTTTTCAGTACGCTCTGCAATGAGGCCTTCCGGCTGCGACGCGCAGTTTTCGTATATGAGCAGAAGGTTCCCGAAGCCGAGGAATTCGATGCCGACGATCTCAGCGCCCATCATCTCGTCGCTGTCACGGCGGGCGAGGTTTCCGGCACGCTGAGAGCCATTTACGCCGAGGAACATGTGAAGATCGGCCGGGTTGCGGTTGCTGGCCGATGGCGCGGCCGCGGCATTGCGGCTGATATGATCGGGCGTGCAATGGAACTGCATCGCGGCGCACGCGACAACCGCTTCTATCTCACAGCGCAGGCGGACAAGCTGCCGCTCTACGAGCGTTTTGGCTTCGTTGCCTATGGCACTGAATTCCTCGACGGTGGCATGCCGCATCTTGCCATGAAGAACTATTGAGCTTCGGTGGCGGCAGGAGCAGACGACGATGAAACGCCCGGGCATGCAGCAACCCGATCCGGTCGCCTTTATCAAAGCTAATCTGCCGATCTCACCCGTTCCGTCCATTCCCGAGATCCGGCTTCATACGGCAGGCCCCGCAAGCGGGCTCTGGCGGCTTGCAGGCCGCAGAGAAGCCGATCCGGCACCTTATTGGGCCTATCCCTGGGCCGGCGGCGCCGTGCTTGCCCGCTATCTGCTCGACCGGCCGGAAATAGTCGTGGGTCGCCGTGTCCTCGATCTCGGCGCCGGCTCGGGGCTCGTCGCCATCGCGGCGGCGAAGGCCGGAGCCGCCACGGTGACGGCGGTCGACATCGATGCCAATGCCATTGCCGCGATCGGCCTCAACGCGGCGATCAACGGCGTGGATATCATAGCCCGGGCCGCCGATATCATCGAGGATCCACCACCGGAGATAGACCTCCTCGTGGTCGGCGACCTGTTCTACGATCCCACGCTCGCCTTGCGGGTGATGGCCTTCCTGCGGCGTTGCGAGGCGAGCGGCATCGAGGTGCTGATCGGCGATCCCGAACGGGCCCACCTGCCGCGGGGCGAACTCCGCCGAATCGCCACCCATATAGTTGCGGATTTCGGTGGGGGCACCGGCGGTGCCGCGCCGGCGGGCGTTTTTGCGTTCTTCGGCAACGGCTGAAAGGCTGAGATTATGCCAAGAGATCCGGCCGCAACAGCATGACCGGGCAGGGCGCTCCGGCCGGCAGTTCCGGCGCATGCGGTGGGCGGATGACGAGGCAATCGGCTGCGGCGAAGACCTTCATCATCGAGGAATCCTGCTTGCCGAAAGGCTCGGCGAGCCAGGCGCCGGCAGCGGATTTCGAAAGTTTCGCCCTGATATAGTCCTGCCGGTGGTCATTGGCGCGCAGTGTGACGGCCGCCTCCACCGTTGCCTCGCGCCGCACTGGCGGCAGGGAGGCGAGCTTGCGGATCAGCGGCTCAAGGAAGAGCAGCGAACAGACGAGGCTAGAGACCGGATTGCCGGGCAGGCCGAGCACATGCGTCTCACCGAAGCTGCCGACCATCAGCGGTTTGCCGGGGCGCATGGCGATGCGCCAGAAATCGAGCTGCATGCCGGCCTCGATCAGCGTGGCCTGCACCAGATCATGGTCGCCGACCGAAGCGCCGCCGAGCGTGACGATCACATCGACCTTGGCGTCCCGCGCCGTGCCGATCGCCGCGGTGATCTTGGCCTTGTCATCAGGCACGATACCGAGATCGAGTACATCGGCGCCGGCTTTGCGGGCAAGGGCTGCAATACCAAACGTATTGGATGCGATGATCTGCGAAGGGCCGGGCGTGCTTCCGGGCGGCAGCAGTTCGTCGCCGGTTGCGAGGATGGCGATCAGCGGGCGCCGCAGCACCTCGACATCAGGCCGGTTCATGCCCGCAGCGACCGTCAGCCGCGAGAAATCGAGCACGGTGCCGGCCGACAATACGGCTTCGCCTTCGGCGAAATCCTGGCCGCGGGGACGCACGTGCTGGCCATGCCGCACAGGGAAATTGGTTCTGATGCCGCCCTCGATCTTCTCCGCATCCTCCTGCAGCAGGACGCTATCAGCGCCTGGCGGAACAGGCGCGCCGGTGAAGATACGGACGGCCTCTCCCTGGCTGACGCTTCCCTCGAAGCCGTGGCCGGCGGAAGACATGCCGATGACCGTCAGCACGGCGCCTGGCTCCGGCGCGTCTTCGCGGCGTAGCGCATAGCCATCCATGGCAGAGGCGTTGAAGGGCGGTTGGGTCAGGCGGGCCGTCAGCTCGACGGCCAGGACGCGGCCCTCAGCCTCGGCAAGCGGCAGCGTCTCGGACGCCGCAACGGGCTTTGCGCGAGAGAGCAAGCGGTTCAGAGCCTCGGCGACCGGAAGAAGGTTCATCTTGCCTCCGGATGACGGAAATCGCCGGATTTTCCGCCGGACTTTTCTAGAAGTCTGATGCCGCCGATCTCCATTGCCTTATCGGCCGCCTTGGCCATGTCGTAGATCGTCAGACAAGCGACAGAGACGGCGGTCAGCGCCTCCATCTCCACACCGGTCTTGCCGGTCAGCTTGGCGGTTGCCGTAACGCGCAGGCCGGGTAGGGCGGTATCTTCCTCGATCTCGACCGTGACCTTCGTCAGCATCAGCGGATGGCAGAGCGGGATGAGATCGGCGGTGCGTTTTGCCGCCATGATGCCGGCAAGGCGCGCCGTCCCGATCACATCGCCCTTCTTGGCATTGCCTTGGACGATGAGAGCGAGCGTTTCCGGCGCCATCTTCACATGGCCCTCGGCAGTGGCGATGCGCACCGTCTCGGCCTTATCGGAGACATCGACCATATGCGCCTCACCGGAGGCATCGATATGAGTGAGCCCTGGCTTTTGGCCGCTCATCATTCGGCCGCGATGGCGGCTTCGCCAAAGAGCAGCGCGCGGGTGGCGGCGGCTACGTCGTCCTTGCGCATCAGGCTCTCGCCGACGAGGAAGGTATTGATGTCGACGGCCTGCAGGCGCTTGCAATCCGCATGGGTAAAGATGCCGCTTTCGCCGACCAGCAGCCGGTCGTCCAGCACCATGGGGGCAAGCGTCTCGCTGACGCTCAGGCTGACTTCGAAGGTCCGCAGATTGCGGTTGTTGATGCCAATGAGCAGCGAGGAAAGCTTCAGGGCCCGCTCCATCTCCTCGGCGTCGTGGACCTCGACCAGCACGTCCATACCGAGGCCAAAGGCTTCGTCCTGCAGGCGTTCGGCCTCGTCGTCAGAAAGCGAAGCCATGATCAGCAGGATGCAATCGGCACCCCAGGCGCGGGCTTCCTGCACCTGATAGGTCTCGAACATGAAATCCTTGCGCAGCGCCGGCAGCGTGCAGGCAGCGCGAGCGGCCGTCAGAAATTCCGGCGCGCCCTGGAAACTCGGCCTGTCGGTCAGCACCGAAAGGCAGGCGGCACCGCCGGCCTCATAGGCGCTCGCCAGCGACGGCGGATCGAAATCCGGGCGAATGAGACCCTTCGACGGGCTCGCCTTCTTGATTTCGGCGATCAGGCCGAAGCGGCCGGCATCACGCTTGGCAACGAGCGCCTTGTGGAAGCCGCGCGGGGCGGACTGATCAGCCTGCATCGCCTTCAAGTCGGCAAGCGACACCGTCGCCTTGGCGGCGGCGATCTCCTCGCGCTTGTAGAGTTCGATCTTCTTCAGGATATCGGTCATCGGGCAATCCTAGTCGATATCGTTGGAAACGGCGATGAGTTTGTCGAGAGCGAGTGCGGTAGAGCCGCTATCCAGCGATTGCGTGGCCAGCGTCATGCCGTCGCGGATCGTTGCGACCTTGCCTGCGATCACGAGCGAGGCAGCCGCATTGGCGAGCGAGATATCGCGATAGGCATTCTTGGCGCCGCCGAGCACCTCGCGAAGGGCTGCGGCATTGGCGACACCGTCACCACCCTTGATGTCGGCGAGCAAGCAAGGGCTGACGCCGAAATCGGCGGGCGAGAGATCGAAGGTGCGGATCTTGCCGTCTTCGAGTGCCGCGACGTGTGTAATGCCGGTCGTGGTGATCTCGTCGAGGCCATCGCCATGGACCACCCAGACGCATTCGGAGCCGAGATCGCGCATGACTTCGGCAAGCGGCACCAGCCATTGCGGCGAGAAGACGCCGAGCAGCTGGCGACGGACGCCGGCCGGGCTGGAAAGCGGCCCAAGCAGGTTGAAGATCGTGCGCGTGCCAAGCTCGACCCGGGAGGGGCCGACATGACGCATGGCGGAATGATGCAGCTGGGCGAACATGAAGCCGACGCCGGCTTCCGCGATGCAGCGGGAAATGATCTCGGGACCGACGTCGAGCTTGACGCCGAGTGCCGCCAGATTGTCGGCCGCGCCCGATTTCGAACTCAGCGCCCGGTTGCCGTGTTTGGCGACGGGAACACCGGCGCCGGCGACGATCAGCGCCGCCAACGTCGAGATATTGTAGGTGCCGCTGGCATCGCCGCCGGTGCCGACGATGTCGATCGCATCGGCCGGGGCCTCGACGGTCAGCATTTTCGAGCGCATCGCGGTGACAGCGCCGACGATCTCATCGACGGTCTCGCCGCGCACGCGCAGCGCCATCAGGAAGCCGCCGATCTGCGAGGGCGTCGCCTGGCCCGACATCAGGATGTCGAAGGCGGCTCGGGCCTCCTCACGCGTCAGCGGCTCGCGGCTTGCGGCCTTGGCCAGGAACGGCTTCAGATCGGTCATAGAGCCTCCTAGCGGACCGTCGCCTGTTCGGCGAGGGTCTGGTTGATCTGCGCGCCGTATTGCGTCTGCAGCAGGTTGACCATCTGATCGAGAATATCATCGCCGGCGGCATTGGCCATGGCGGTGATCTGGGCATCGCGGTTGTTCAGCACATCGCCGGTCGGCTGCGTGTTGACCTCGGTGACCTTCAGCAGGATCTGCGTCGAGGGATCGGCGCCGACGGCACTTGCGACCGTGTCGACGGGGCCGGAGAAGGCGGCGGTGATGCCGGCCCGGCCGAGGACCGCATCATCGGTGGAGCGGGTGACGCCGCTCTTGCTCTCGACGGCGATGCCGAGCGGCGTCGCGATATCGGCAAGTGCCGTGCCCTTGGCCGCTTCGGCCTTCAATTCACCGGCCTTCTTGGCGAGCTCGGCCTTCTGCTGCTCCGCCGTCCAGTCTTCGACGGCCTTTTCGTGCACCTCGGCCACCGGGCGCTCGCGGTCCGGCGTGATTTCGCGGACGTTGAACCAGACATAGCCGTCATTGCCGATCGGCAGCGGCGGCGCATCGACGCCGACCTCGGTCTTGAAGGCTTCGCCGAGCAGCTGCTGTTTGGCGGGGAGATCCTTGACCTCCTTGCCGTCCTTGTCGGCGCCGGTCATATCGACGGCGTCGACGGCCACGGCGGTGAGCTTCAGCTGGCCGGCAATATCCTCGAGCGTGGAACCGCCCGCGCGCAGGTCCTCGATGCGATCGTGAACGTTGATCACTTCCTGAGAGGCATTGGAGAGTGCCAGCTGCTTGCGGATATCCTCCTTCACCTCGTCGAAATTCTTCGTCGTTTCAGGCTTGATGTTGGTGACGCGCAGGATGACGGGGCCGAAGGAGCCATCGACGACAGGCGTCGTGCCGCCATCGCGCGAAACCGCAAAAGCCGCATCGGCAACGGCCTGGTCGGGAACCTTGTCCTTGGTGAACTCGCCGAGCAGCACGTCGCTTGCCGTCTTGCCCTGGTCGGAAACCAGCTGGTCGAAGCCGGTGCCGCTCTTCAGCGCCGTTTCGGCGGCGACGGCGAGATCCTTGCTGGTGAAGGTCAGCTGTTCGATGGTGCGGCTTTCCGGCGTTCGATAGGTATCCTTGCTCTTGTCAAACGCTTCGTGGATCTGGTCGTCGGTGACGGTCGCCGCATCGGCGATATCGGCGGGCTGCAGCTTGAGATAAACGAGCTTGCGGTATTCCGGCGCCCGGTAGCGCTGCTTGACGCCATCGAACCATGTCGCCAGCACGTCGTCGGCAGGCGCCTTGATCGGTTCGATATTGGCGTTGGTCAGCAGCAGGTAGTCGATACTGCGGCTTTCATCGCCATAGAGTTTCAGGGCATCGACCAGCGTCTTCGGGGCCGTGAACCCGTTGGAGATGGCATCGACCACCTGGCTGCGGACAGCGACCTTGCTGCGCTCCTTGATGTAATCGTCCTGGCGGATGCCGGCATTGCGAAGACGCGAGACGAAGAGCTCGCGGTCGAACTGGCCGTTGACCGCCTTGAACGCCGGATCGTCGGCGATCAACTGGGCGAGGCGATCCTGCGACAGGCCGAGGTTCATGTCTTCGGCGAGCTGGTCGAGAGAGGCGCCGGCGACGAGCTGGGCGAGCACCTGCTGCTCGATGCCGAAGGCGCGGGCCTGCTCGGGGGTGAGGCGCGTGCCGAACTGCTGGCTGACGCTTGCCACCTGGCGCTGATAGGCGAGGTGGAATTCGTTGACGTCCACATGCTGATCGCCGACGGTCACGACCGTGGTGCTATTGCTGCCCGTTATCAGCGACCGGGAGACGCCCCAGATGCCGAAGGACGCGACCAGCAGAAGCATCAGCAGCTTGGCGACCCAGGTCTGAGCGGCCCTTCTCAGGATATGGAACATAGAAACGCAAACCTCGCAGTATCATTGACCCGCGCGCGGGCAGACATTCGACGTTCCTTAAAACAAACCCGACAGGAAATGAAGGGTTTGTCACGCGAAAAGCTGCGCGGACCGACGGCAGCGCGGCAGCAGCTTTGCGGCGAACAAAAGATCGGCTCCAACGGAACCTTTTTGGCCGCCATTTCGTTGAAGCGGCATCCCATGAAACAGGAGCAGACCATGGCAGAATTGAAAACCGCTTCCGCCGAATCCACCGCTGCGCGCGTCAAGGCTGACATAGCAGCAGACGATCTGTCGGCGCAGGTCGCAGCCCTTCGCAACGATCTTTCCCGGCTGACGGAAAGCGTGGTGGCGCTGGGGCAGGGGGCGAAGTCGGCGGTTACCGACGAGGCTTCGCTGATGACGGAGCAACTGCGCGACAAGGTGCGCGAAGAACCGCTCATGGCACTCGCTGTGACGGCAGGCATTGCCTACGTGTTCGGCCTGCTCAGCCGCCGTTGAACGGGAATATAGGTGAAGAAAAGCCGGACGTCATGAACGCCCGGCTTTCAATACTTCCGCTGACGGCAAAAGCTACCGTCAGCGGCGGATGACGCGCCCGATCGCGATCAAGATGCAGGCACCGACGAAACCGGTGATCAGATAACCCAGCCAACCGGCGAGCGGCTGGATGTGCAACAAACCGAGGATCCAGTTGGCGACAATCGCGCCGATGATGCCGAGCAATATGTTCATGAGCAGGCTCATGCTGCTGCGCATGGCCTTTTCCGCCAGCCATCCGGCGACACCGCCGATAATGATGGCTGCAATCCAACCCACGCCTGCGTCTTCCATGGTTATCTCCCTCCTGGCAAAACGAGTCACAGAATGCACGAAACGAAAGGAAGTTCCACTCCCAGTTACTGAGATTGCTTGCAGGTTCAGCAACTTATGTGACTCACGGCTGCAGCAAGGTGACCGGAGAGTTCAGCGCGTGGGCGGCAATCTGGAAGAGCAGGCCGGCAATGGCGAGCATTGCGAATCCGAAAGGCATGATCAGGCTTTTGCTAAACATCTTTCCTCTCCCCTTTTGCGTAAAGCATAAGCGGAAGCGGAAGGAGCGCAACTATATTGTTAACAGATAGTTAAGCCTCACAATTGATTAAACTTTAACACATTTTTGATTGTCGTAATACTTTCGGATGTCGAAACACTTCTTCTTCACGCTTCCCCTGTTTGCTGACGGATCTTCGGCGATCTATGCTCGCCAGACATTCCGGTCTACGCCGCCTGATCAACGCCGACTGCAGACGCAATAGCACTTGGTGCTGCCATCTCTCCGGATCGCAAAGTGGGTCGGCGATGGTCAAGTGATCGAGCGCCTCAAGCCCAATCCGCCGCCGGCTTGCAATCAGGTCCGGTGGACGATCAACATGAAGAAGAGGAAGGATGCTGTTGCGACCGTCGCAGCGAAGGCAATCTGATAATCCATGTCGTTAACCCCGGTTGGATAGCTCCCGTTAACGCCGATCCGCGTCATGGAGTTCCATACCGCCAGTTCGCGCTTATCTCCTGCGGATTGATTTTGGCGAGGAGTGCATCATTTTCTCTAGAATAGGATGATTTTAGGCCCAGTCGGCCTAAAATCTGAATCCTGTTCTAAATTAAGAGTTAGAGCATGATGTCGTCCGAAAACCGCTCACACTTCTCGGCATCATGCTCTGAACCGCCATTCAATCCGGGGGAAAACACTTGATGCCAAAAGCTGCAATCGCCATCGCCTGCATCTGCCTGCTGACACTTTCCGGTTGCGGCAATACCGCATACGGGCTGAAGAAGGATGGACAGGAAGCGAGCCACGCCATGGACAACGCGACCCATCGGGTGCTTTCCGCCGGCTCAAAGAAGTGACGCAGGCGACAGAATAAAAAAGCCCGCCTGGGGTGAGGCGGGCTTAGAATAACAGGGAGAATGGACGGATAGACTCCGTCTCAGCTAATAAAGCACTTTCTTAAACGTGTGGCTTTACGTCATTCGACGTAACCGCGACCGGCAACGGATCCGATGCGCACCATGATTCAAAATTGAATCAGAGATATCCGGATCGAATCAATGATATTGGGATCAGGTCAGAAGTTGCCCCAGTTTTGAGCGCGGGCACGGGCGCGAATAATCCGGTATTCGCGACCGCCATAGAGCGAGCCGATTGTCAGCAGAAGCGTCAGAACGTCCCAGATGATATGCATGTTATCCTCTTAGGTTGGACGGCCCTGCCGTCGATCGGTTGAAGATACAATAGCAATCTTTCGAATGTGCTTATATGACAAGAAATCGGGATGAGCGGGAAAGCGGGCTGGGCGCTTCCGCAGAGGAGGGGCGGCATCGCCGTCTTGGAGCAGCAAAGTGAACAGATTACCGGACGGCGGCTCATGACGATTTTCTCCGTCCGCCACATCACGTCCTATCGCTACGTCAGGGAGGTCGAATTCGGCGAGCACCGGTTGATGTTCCGACCGCGCGACAGTTTCGACCAGCGGCTGATCGAAGCGTCGTTGACGATCTATCCTGAGGAAAGTCATGTGCGCTGGATCCACGATGTTTTCGGCAATTGCGTGGCGCTCATCAATATTTCGAGGCCGGCGTCCGAGCTTCGTTTCGAAACCTGGATCACGCTCGATCATACGCCGCAGGTCGCCCTGGATCTCAAGGTCGACGACGAGGCCCTGACCTATCCATTCTCCTACGACAAGGATGAGATTGCCGATCTGACGCCGGCGATGCAGCGCCATTATCCCGATCCGAACGACGAGGTCGGACGCTGGGCGCGCCAGTTCGTGCGCGTTGGACGTCCGACGGAGACCGGGCACCTACTGATGACGCTCTGTTATGCCATTCGGGAAAGCTTCGTCTATGCGCGGCGCCAGGAACATGGGACTCAGACGCCGGTGCAGACCTTGCAGCTTCGTTCCGGCACCTGCCGGGATTTTGCGCTGCTGATGATGGAGGCGGCACGCGTCCTCGGCCTCGCGGCGCGGTTCGTCACGGGTTATGTCTATGTTCCCGACCGGGACGGCTCCACCGTGCTCGGCGGCGGTTCGACGCATGCATGGTGCCAGATCTATCTTCCCGGCGCCGGCTGGACGGAGTTCGATCCGACCAACGGCATCGTCGGCAACCGCGATCTCATTCGTGTCGCCGTTGCCCGCGATCCGCGCCAGGCAGTCCCGTTGAGCGGCAGTTATGACGGGGATGGGAAGGATTTCGACAGCATGACGGTGCAGGTGAACGTCACCACAAGGCAATCTGGCTAGCCAGGCGGTGACAGTCCCGGTCTTGCGGGAACCGGGTAGCGCGATCAGCGTTCCCTACTCACCTCTGCCAATGCAGAGACGCGACAAGGAAGCCACCATGAAGATACGCGCCGGGTTTCATCTGGGCTACGAATGCATGCATCCAACGCCAATGCTGCTCGTCCTCAATATCCACCCATCCCGTCGTGCCGATCTTCTCAGCGATCAGATCCTGACATTCGACCAGCCGATCGAGGCCTGGAGCTATACTGATGTGTTCGGCAATGCCTGCAGCCGGATCGTCGCCCCGCCGGGCCTGACGACAATCTCGACGGAATTCGAGATCTACGACAGCGGTCAGCCCGACATCGTTCCCGACGATGCCGTCCAGCACGCGATCAATGACCTGCCAGATGATGTGCTGGTCTTCCTGCTTGGCAGCCGCTATTGCGACACCGACAGGCTTGCCGATTTTGCCTGGGCCACATTCTCATCGACGCCGCTCGGCTGGGCGCGTGTCCAGGCGATCTGCGATTTCGTCCATGACCACATCACCTTCGATTACCTGAAGGCGGACGTTCTCCGGACCGCGCATGGCGGCTTCACCGATAAGGCGGGCGTCTGCCGCGACTTTGCCCATCTCGCCATCGCGCTTTGCCGATGCATGAATATCCCAGCCAGATATTGCACGGGCTATCTCGGCGATATCGGCGTTCCGATCGATCCCAATCCAATGGATTTCAGCGCCTGGTTCGAGGTGTTTCTCGGAGGCCACTGGCATACGGTCGATGCCCGCCACAACACGCCACGCATCGGCCGGATCCTGATGGCGACCGGGCGTGACGCTACCGACGTCGCCATGTCGACGGCCTTCGGCCCGGCAACGCTTTCCCGCTTCGAGGTGATCACCGAGGAACTGCCGCAGGAGGCACTCAAGGACGATTGATGGTGGGCGAGGAGACCCTCTATGCCTTCTTCAAAAACTCGGTTTTCAGTACGAGGCCTTTGACCTGCTTGGTGTTGCACTCGATCTCACCAGGATTGTCGGTCAGGCGAATTCCCTTGACCAGGGTTCCGCGCTTCAGCGTCTCCGAAGTTCCCTTGACCTTGAGGTCCTTGATCAGCGTCACGGAATCGCCGTCTTGAAGCTGAGTCCCGTTGCTGTCCTTTACAATGATGTCGGCCATGATGTCCCCGCAGTAATTCAAAGTGCTGCAGCGTCTTTTGCGCGTCTGAAAAGACGCACAGCGCTGTCGTGATCCGGACGGGAAATCATGTTGGCATGGGATAGTCAATGCGACGGGGCCGGCCAGGCTGCTCTTCAGTCCTACGCGACCCTTCTTCAATCAACTCACGCGCAGGCCTCCAGAACGCCGGCGATCCCTTACCGGCAGCGCCCAGCGCGTGGGGATAAATGGGCATCCGCCGCAGCCAAGCTCAGACCAAGGTCCGACCTGTCTCGGACTTCGTGCCCATACTAACGCTTCGGCCGCTGCCATAGATTTTGCGCCGGGTCGGAGTTTGCGGAGTTTTTGCTGTGACTAAGATTATTGTCGCCGGGATGATACTGGCACCGCTTATCTTCTGGGGTTCTATTGGCGTCCTCATATACTCGTATTTTTCGTGAATATTTATCAGGCGCCCCGAATTCCGAAAACCGGAAAGCTTCTATTCAGTTGTCATGGTTCTAGTTCGCGAGCAACGATCGGCCGGGATCAAGGGGACCGACAACGGCGAAAATTCGACAGTGGGATCAGTTCGATTGGCCGCGGAAGATTGCAACGGCCGCCGCGACCAATGCAGCATTGTCACTCGCAATCGTTCCATCCGGGAGGTGCTTACCATCTTCCAGGCCGATGCGGGTGGAATAGCGGCGTTCGCGCGCCGATCGGACGAAGGGCCAGACAGTCCCGTCGAAGCCGTGCAGGAGGATCGGCCGATTGACGCGGCTGCGCTCAAGCACCTCGATGATGCCATCCCTGATATCGCATGCGCGCTGCAGATCCTGTTCGTCGTCAAGCTCGATCAACAGTCGAAAGACCCGCTCATGATCTTCGAGGCTGGTGTAGCGCTCCGCATCGGCGACCGATGCCAGCCCGACTTCAATCCCGACGCCCTTCTGCCGGAGCAGCTGGATGACACCAGGCGCATCGTCTTCCGACAGGTTCACCGACGCATAATCCGGCAGAACGCGCCAGCAGCGGATGCCTGCCCGCGTTTTCTCCCGATCGCCTTCGATCCAGGCGCCGGTGGACACACCGATCAGCGTTCCCGGACAGGCGCGGCGGATCGCGCCAAGCGTGTCGTCTACGGCGGCAAGGCTCTCCTTGCCGTCGGCTCCGCGCGGATGAATGTGGAGCTCCGCGGCACCCGCCGCGACCGAAGCGGCGGCATCGCGCACCATGGCATCGATCGTCAGCGGAATGAGCGGATGGAAATCCCTCGGCCGTGCGCCGTTGATGCAAGCTTGAACGATCATAAGGGAGCCTCGCGCTTGTTGGGCCGCTTAAGACACTGGGTATACCAAAATCTGGAAAATTCGAAGAACCTTGGCGCCGCCGCTATCACGGCTGTTTCCCTTGCTGTTGAAGCCCCAATGATATCAAATCAGCCGGGATATGCCTCTCGCGCAGGATCAAGCTGCGCGAACGCCGAGAACCTAAAGCGGCGCAAGGTTGCCGTGTCATGTCAGGACGTCTTTACGACTCCGGCTCAGAGGACGGCCACGTGATCTCGTGGCAGCGACGTGACGTCAATCTGCCGCCCGACCCCATTCTTGAGTTAATGGCAGTCGCGTCCTGCCGCAGCCTGTACATCATCTCATCATCGACGCAAAGGTCGCCGGTCGGTCTTGGTCTTCTCGCGTTGCTCCAGCCGCAATGCGGACGTTATTTCCCAGCCTCGCCGTTCACGGAGAACTCGATCTCACGCCACCAATGACAATGGTGTGGCGTTTGTGGCGGTGCTGGCGATAGCCGGCGTCTGGTTGGCGGCTCGACCTGCATGGAGACAGGTCGAGCTCCTGAAGATCCAAACTGCCGGGCTAACAAGGGAGCGCCTGGCGGAGCGCTACAGGATGATTAGAGACGCAATCAAAGCATTGGAATGGGACCAGTGGGTACAGGAGCATCGATTGCATCCCGGCACGCCGGTAGACAAAGATGCTTTCGTGGAGGAGATGCTGGATACTTTTCGTAATCGAAAGAAAAGGCTTCACTTTGGTTTGTGAAAGAGGTGGCTAGACGCGGCGTTACAAGCCGCCGCGATGGCTAGATCAAGGCAGCGCCCATCCGTTCATCCTAGGTTAATGCTTATTAACCCAGGCTAGACGCCTGAAAGGATGCGCCGATGATGAAGAAACTTTTTCCCGCACTTGCAGCCGTAGTCCTGGCTGCATCTTTCGCCCTGCCGCTAAACGCCACACCGATCGTCGTGCCGAAAGCAGTGCCAATGCACGCCGCCGACATCGAGCAGGTCAAACACCGCAGCCATGGCAAAAAGCATGCGAATGGCCACTGGAAGCCCCGGCGATACGCTTACCGAGACTGTCGGTATTACGGCTCATGCTACCGTCCGCGGAACTATGGCTATCCCAGAAATTATGAATACCCCCACTACGGCTATCGCGACTATTACCCCTACCAACGTAGGTCAGGTGTGAGCCTGTATTTTAATTTCTAGCCGTCCGCGCAGGACGACGAGAAGTACGACACGGGCATCAGAGGTCGTTATTTCGGTGCCGATCCGTCCAGTCGATCATCGGGGCGACAGCAAAACGGAAGCCCTCCCTTAGCGCTGTCAGCCTCACCCTCGGGCGGGGCTTTTTTTGCTGTCGGCGCCAGCAAAGAAAAAGGTCGGGGCGAGTGCTCGCGCCGACCCTTCTTTGATTGCATCAGCACGGTGCCAGTACATCCGTGGTCACCAGCAAAAGCTATCTGATGGACTGAATCTATTCGCCTTGTAAATTTTTGCAAGGATTAGGGGGTGCCGATTTAGGGCTAGGTGAGGGAGGCCCAATACCCACGGTACGACGAGAAGTACGACTTAACACGAAGTCACCTTGTTTCTAGGCCGATCCGTCCAGTCGATCATCGGGGCGACAGCAAAACGGAAGCCCGACCACTGCGCGCCGGTTCCGCTTAGATGGCATCTTATCGTTATGATAAGCGTACAACTTTTGGGCAGAAAGCGGAAATTATGCAGCAAATTCAATGTTGCATGGCGGAAGAGGTGGGATTCGAACCCACGGTACGGTTTCCCGCACGCCGGTTTTCAAGACCGGTTCCTTAAACCACTCGGACACTCTTCCATCTGCTTGAAAAGGTGGTGAAATCGACATTCTGTTGATTTCTGCGAACCGGCTATTGCGACCGATTTGCTACCCAATCACTCGATGGCTGGCTTTTTAGCAGCTTTGATAGCAGCGTCAACTTGCTCTGCAGCATTTGCCAGCACTCCCGGCCTCACTTGCGAATATAGGTCGAGCGTGGCTCGGCACCAAGCTGGGTCGAAGAGGGAGCCAACCCACGTCTGCCGCACTGTGGAGGCGCGCTTTGACCTCAACCAGACGGCGAGAAGACGCTCCGTTGCTGACTAAGAGCTCCTGCTTAGTTGCCTGCTCTCGTATTGAAATCATTGACGGCCTGGCTGTGATCAGAACTGAGCCTTTCAACTTCATTCTTGGCCTTGCTCGCAACGTCTTGTGCCTCAGTGGCCTTGCTCCTAGCTTCCTCCGCAGCTTGCTCCGCCTCATCGTCAGCTTCATTGATTTCTCGTAGCTTGCAGTCAACGAAGCTCTCAATCTCCGATTTGAAGTTCTCGACATTGCGTTGGCAATTGTCGAAGTCGTATTGGTCATCAAATCTGCCGGACCCGTTCACGCATGATGGTGCGGTCGGCTCAATATGCCCAATCTGCAACTGACACGCCGATCAGCATGGCCAATGCTACAATCTCAAACTTCATGATCCCCCATCGTTAACGCCGCCGTTGTAGCACCGGATCTGAAATAAAGCGCTGAGGCTGCAAAAGGTACCGGACGCATCCAATCCTCGCTCATTAAGTCGGTGTCTTCTGCATCTTGAATGGAGATCTAGGACTGGCAGGAAAGCTTTTTGTCGATAACCACCCGATCGCGCATACAATCAATTCGTCATTTGCCCCGCAATTCTGGATTGACTGGAATTCGTACTTCAGCAACTCTTCCTTTTATAACTGCTGGGGGAATCATGAGCACGTTAGAAGAAAGTCTGCGCGCGATATCTGAACGCGTGAAATCGCATTCAAGCACCATGGCTACGGAAGAAGCCGTAAAGACAGCCGTCGTGCTGCCTTTCCTTCGGTCCTTGGGCTACGATGTCTTCGATCCAACTGAGGTGGTGCCGGAGTTCACCGCCGATGCCGTCGGGAAAAAGGGCGAGAAGGTCGACTATGCGATCAAGATCGATAAAGAGATCCGCATCCTGATCGAATGCAAGCCGATCTCAGTGTCACTCGACAAGAAGCACCTCGATCAGCTTTACCGATATTTCAGCGTAACCAACGCGAAATTCGCAATCCTAACTAATGGACGGACATTCAATTTTTACACCGACCTCGACGCTCCCAATAAACTCGACACTAGGCCATTTTTTGTTTTTGACGTGACAGACTTCAGTGCTGGCATAGTCACCGAACTACGAAAATTCGAGAAGTCCGCATTTGATGTTGCGGCGATCCTGGCGACGGCCGAGCGCCTGAAATACACCTCCGGTATAAAGCAGGTAATCTCCAAGCTGATCGAAGAGCCGACCGATGATTTTGTGCGCACCGTTTCTGGCGGCGTCTACGAGGGCCGAATGACCGCACAGGTCAAAGAAATGCTGACCGGCGTTGTTAGGACAGCCTTTCGTGAAGTCATTATGGACACCGTGAAGAGTAGGCTTTCCAGTGCCCTCGCTGACACCGAGGAGGTAATTGAGAAGATCGATACGCCCGTCGAGGAGGAGCCTGATGTCGTAACGACAGAAGAAGAACGCGAGGGCTATATGATCGTGAAGGCAATTGTCCGCGACACCATCTCTTCGAAGCGCGTAATGATGCGAGACCAAAAGTCCTATTGCGGTATCTTGATCGACAACAATAACCGCAAACCGCTCGCTCGACTTTGGTTCAATCGATCGGTCAAATACATCGGTCTATTCGACGGCGAGAGTGAGGAGCGGCTAATCGTGGATAGTCTTGACCAGATCTATGACTACAGCGACCGGCTTCGGGTTACGGCCAAGAAATACGCGGATTCGTGATGGGATGGGTTTTCTGGCCATCCGGTAGGCGTCTACTACCGCTTTTCCCGTAGTTATTACGTCCTCAATGAATGCAAGGCGACATCCCGTCCCTCATTCGCGCGACTCGTTCGCTCAGTCTCTGCCTCTTTGCGAAACGAAACAGGCAGGGCGGCCTGTTCCGTACATTGGAAATGACTCGCGTTCGCCCCGGCTTGAGCGTTTACTGTGTTGTTCTGGCGGAGGAAACGAACCATGGCCATGTATCTCACGCGCTTCAGCTACACGCCCGAGACGTGGGCGCGAATGATCGAAAACCCCGAGGATCGCCGAGAGGCGGCACGCAGTTACATGGAGTCTGTGGGCGGAAAGCTCCATGGATTCTGGTACGCCTTCGGCGAGCGTGATGGTTGGAATCTGTGGGAGGCGCCTGATAACGTATCGATGGCGGCAGTCGCGCTTGCGATCGGTGCAGGAGGCGCGCTCAGCTCCATGGAGACCACTGTCCTCCTCAGCGTCGAGGATACGATCGAAGCCTTGGAAAAGGCGAAGTCTATTCGGTATCGTCCACCGGCAGCGTAGGTGGCGGTCCACCGATGTGGAAGAAGTGTTTCGCGCGGATCGCATTCCCCGGCGCAAGCTCTCCGTGAATTGCGCCGGAGACATGCGAGACCTAGCCCCCGTCAGATCCGAGGCCCTTCGGACCGTTGAGCTGGTTCATATCCTCGCAGAGAGAGCGAACCGCCTCCATCGTCACAGCGAGTGCCGACATCAGGATTGCGATGTCGTTGTCTTTATCTGGTTGGGAAAGCGCCAGAGATCGGGCATGCAGCTGTTGGCTGACCGTGTCGAGCTGCGTCAGGGTTTCATCGTTCATGGTGATCCTTCAAAGGTCTAAACCTTCAAAGCCTGCGGCGGCCATTTCGTTCCCATACAGCCGCGAAGAGTCAAATACGCGATCCGCGTTGCATCATAGCCAGTCGGCGGGGTGACCTACCCATTCGGCTTGCGCAGGGGTGGAAGCCGCAGGTAGGGATTTTGGGGATCGTAGGGTCCCTTCGGTTCACCCTTGCCGGCCTTTACCAGATTGGGCACCAGCTTTCCCTTCGGCCCGAAAATATAGTCGATGCCGGCGCAGAGATGGGCGAGGGAGCGGTAGTTGAAATATTTGAACCAGTCGTCGGCGAGGAAGGCGGCTTCGTCCCACGTCTTTCCGCAGATGCGGTCATAGCCGGCCCGCTGCAGATAGGCTTCGCCTGTTCTCCTATCGACGGCGGCGCCGAGGCATAGGTTGCCGGTGATCAGCGACAGCCTGAGCACCTTGAGGGTTTCGGCATCCTTGTTCGGCAAGGGTTTCAAGGTCTCCGCAAGATAAAAATTCGTCGAGGGATCATTGGTCATCGTCTTGCGCCAATAGGCGGGGAAACTCTCCGTGGCGGCGCCGACCGCCGATGGGGCTGACATCACCACCAGCAAGATCAAGCTTTTGAAAATTGGCCCATTCTTATGCCCCCAACCCGCGATGAGCGTGCATAGCGTCATATCGCCGGGATAGGCAAGGAGTGCCGCGCTGCCGCTCGCGAAATACGCGCAGACCGTGTTTCAATATGGAGCTTTTGGGGCATCCGGAAGCGCCCAGATGTTCACCATATGCCCCGCATCGGCACGATGATTTCCGGCCTCATTGCGGCGGCGGAAGGGTAGGCGGAAAGGGCTCGCGTTAGTGATTTATAAACCATAATCATTAGAATTGTCGCTATCGCTGCGAAATCGTTCGTAAATTTGCCATGAACTTAACAAGATTAAAGCCTCGTTAGGCGGGTGGGGATAAGGCGTTATTGGCCCAGGATGGGGCAAGGTTCCTTAACCATAACGATCTTTGAGCGGCGTGGGACATATGAAACTGGAATACGGGGCGGCGTCTTTCGCAACGACAGCACGGTGGCTGGCGATCTCGGCGATGTGTGCAACGGTTGCGGCGTGTGGCACGACGCAGGCAGTGCCGAAGAAAAAATCCCACGGCAAAGAATATTTCTCCGAATCCGAATATGGCGTGAAGGCGAGCCCGCGGGTCGCCACCGGCAACAATATCCCCAAGGGCGGCGGCCGCTACATCGTCGGCAACCCCTACGAGGTGAAGGGCAGGTGGTACTACCCGAAGGAAGACTTCGCCTATAACAAGGTCGGCGTCGCCTCCTGGTATGGTTCGGCCTTTCACGGGCGTCTGACGGCGAACGGCGAAGTCTACGACCAGATGCATCTTTCCGCCGCGCATCCGACCTTCCCGCTGCCGAGCTATGCGCGCGTCACCAATCTCGAAAGTGGCTCCTCCGTCATCGTGCGCGTCAACGATCGCGGCCCCTATCACGAAGGCCGTATCATCGACCTTTCCAACAAGACGGCCGATATGCTCGATCTGCAGCACAGCGGCACCGGCAAGGTGCGCGTGCAATATGTTGGCCGCGCCCGTATGGACGGCCACGACATGCCCTATCTGATGGCTTCCTACGTGCCGAAGGGCAGCCGTATTCCCGGCGTCAATCCGGAAGGCCAGATCGCAACCGGCGTGATGGTCGCCTCCAACAGCCGCAAGATCACCCGCGACCAGCTGCAGAGTTCGGAAGATTACGAGACGCCGGCCAACGTGCCGGTGCCGATGTCGGCAACCTCCTATGCCGGCTCGACGCCGAGCGCACGCTACAACGCAGCACCCGCTCTGGCACCGGCTGCCCATGTTCTGGTCGCGCCATCGCCGCCGTCCTTCAACAATGGCGCGCAGGCCATGGATCAGATGGTCGTACTGCCCGAGATCGGTCCGATGCCTTATGAGCGGCCTCAGAATTCGCTGGCGCTCGGCTACCAGGACGAAGAGGTGAAGACGGTGACCGTCGATCTCGCTTTCGATGCGGTGATGGTGCGCAATGACGGGCTGACGCAGGATTCGATCCTTGCCGCAGCCAAGCGTCATCAGGCCAAATCCGTCGCGCGCTGAGCATGGCATTGCATCGGATTCTCCCTGGCTCTAACCTCTCGACATACGCCGCTCCATAAATGGAAATTGCGATGCTGAAGCCTGCGCTTCGCCTGCTTGCATGCCTGATGCCGTTTGCCACCGGCGCGTTTGCAGCCGATGGCGGTGCCGCCGGTTTCGCTACCAAGGCGGCGCAGGCCTATATGATCGAGGCTGCCACCGGCACTGTGCTTCTCGCCAAGAACGAGGACCAGGGCTTTTCGCCGGCTTCGCTCGCCAAGCTGATGACGATGGATCTCGTCTTCGAGGCGGTGACGAAGGGCCAGATCACGCTCGATACCGAATATCCCGTTTCCGAATATGCCTGGCGCACGGGCGGCGCGCCGTCGCGGACGGCAACGATGTTTGCCAGCCTCAAATCGCACGTGCGCGTCGAGGACCTGATCAAGGGCGTCGCCATCCAGGGCGCCAATGACAGCTGCATCATCCTCGCCGAAGGCATGGCCGGTAGCGAGCAGCAATTTGCCGTGTCGATGACGCGCCGGGCCCACGAGCTCGGCATGGAGAAAGCTGAGTTCGGCAATTCCACCGGCCTTCCCGACGGCAAGAGCAAGGTGACGGCGCGCGAAATGGTCACGCTTGCCGCGACCCTGCAGCAGACCTATCCGAACCTCTATCCCTATTTTGCCCAGCCGGATTTCGAGTGGAACAAGATTTTCCAGCGCAACCGCAACCCGCTGCTCGGGCTCGATCTCGGCGCCGATGGGCTGGCGACCGGCTTTACCGAGGGCGAGGGGTATTCGATCGTCGCGTCGGTTGAGCGCGACGGCCGGCGGCTGTTTCTGGCGCTTGCCGGCATCGATTCCGACAAGGAGCGGACGGAGGAGGCCAAGCGGGTGCTCGAATGGGGGCTGACGGCCTTCGAAAACCGGCAGATCTTCGCCGAGAAGGAAGTGATCGGTGCCGCCAGCGTCTATGGCGGCACGGCACGCACCGTCGATCTCGTCGCCAAGGCGCCGGTCAGCGTCTATATTCCGATCAGCAATCCCGACCGGCTGTCGGCGCGCATCATCTATCGCTGGCCGCTGACGGCGCCGGTCAAGCCGGATACCCAGGCAGGCACGCTGAGGATTTTTGCCGGCAGCCGGCTGCTCAGGGAAGTGCCGCTCTATACCGTGCAGGCGGTCGGCGAAGGCTCGCTCAGCAGCCGGGCGGTCGACGCCGTGTTGGAACTCGGCGAATCGCTGTTCTTCTCCTGGCTCTGGGATAAGTCCGCGCCCGGCTAAAAGCCCGGTCCTTTCATGCAATTTGCCGGGAAAGGTGAATATGTCGCCGCGGCAAAAGGTTTTCCTACCTGATATCTTCGGATAGATAGAAGGAGCAGGGCGCGTGCGGCGCCTGGAATGCGGGAAGTTGTCATTGTCATCCGGTACGGGATTGTTCGTTACGTTTGAAGGCGGGGAAGGCGCTGGGAAATCCACGCAGATCCGCCGCCTCGCCGAGGCGCTGAAGGGCGAAGGTCACGACGTGCTGGTGACGCGCGAACCAGGCGGATCGCCGGGCGCCGAAGCGGTGCGCCATGTGCTGTTGTCGGGGGCTGCCGAAGCCTTCGGCACGCGAATGGAGGCGATCCTCTTTGCCGCGGCCCGCAACGACCATGTCGAAGAGGTGATCCGGCCGGCCCTTGCATCAGGCAAGGTCGTGCTCTGCGACCGCTTCATGGATTCCTCCCGGGTCTACCAGGGCGTCACCGGCAATCTCGAGCCCGATTTCATCGAGACCCTGCAGCGCATCGCCATCAACGGTGTCATGCCGGATTGCACCGTGATTCTCGACATCCCCGCCAAGGTCGGGCTGGAGCGGGCGCAAAAGCGTGCTGCGGCCGATGCTCCCGATCGCTTCGAGAAGGAGCGGCTGGAAACGCACGAGAAACGGCGCGAGGCCTTTCTCGATATCGCCGCCCGCGAGCCGGAGCGCTGCCACGTGGTCAACGCCATGCAGGCGGAAGAGACGATCGGCGCCGAGATCCTGGCGATCGTCAAACAGCTGCTATCGCCCGCAGGCCGTGCCCGAATGCCGGAAGCCGCACATCATGAGTGAGGCCCAGTATGAGTGAGGAAAGGCCCGGACTGCTCGACGGCGCCATCTGGCCGGGAGAAAATACCAGGCTGTTCGGCCATAAGGATGCGGAAGCCTTCCTCGCGCAGTCCTACCGGTCCGGCAAGGGCCACCACGCCATCCTGATCGAGGGGCCGGAAGGCATCGGCAAGGCGACGCTCGCCTTCCGCTTCGCCAATCACGTGCTCTCGCATCCCGATCCCGAGACAGCGCCGGAGACGATCGGCGATCCGGATCCTGCCTCTCCCGTCAGCCGGCAGATCGCGTCGGGCGCCTCGCACAATCTCCTGCACCTTGCCCGGCCGGTGGACGAAAAGACAGGCAAGGTGAAATCAGCGATAACAGTCGACGAGGTGCGCCGCGCCGGCAAATTCTTCTCGCAGACCTCCGGTACCGGCAACTGGCGGATCGTCATTATCGATCCGGCCGACGACATGAACCGCAATGCGGCCAACGCCATCCTGAAGATCCTGGAAGAACCGCCGAAGCGGGCGCTTTTCCTGGTGCTCTCGCATGCGCCGGGACGGCTGCTACCGACGATCCGCTCGCGCTGCCTGCCGCTGAAGCTGGCGCCGCTCGCCGACGATGAACTCGTCGCGGCCCTTGCCCATCTCGGCATATCAGGCGAAGGCGGGGCGGTGCTTTCGGCCGCCAAGGGCAGCGTCGGTGAGGCGCTGAAACTCTTGAACTACGGCGGCGGCGAGATCATCGCCGCCTATGACGAGATGCTATCCGCCGAGGGACCGACAGCACGCAAGGCAATGCATCGGCTGGCCGACGCGCTTTCGGGGAGGGAAAGCGACACGATTTTCGATTTCTTCGTCAGCCACGTCGGCGACGACATCATGAACCGGGCTCGCGTGGCAGCGGGCGAAGGGCAGATCACTGCTGCGGAGCGGCTGGCGCGGCTCTATTCCGAGATCACCGAACGGCTCACCGTTTCCGATGCCTACAACCTCGACCGCAAGCAGACGATCATCAGCATTCTCGCCGATATCAAGCAGCCAGGCCTCTAAAGCGCGTCACCGCTGATACTTTTCGGCACCATGCTCTGATCAGCCGGTCAACAGCTTCAATGCGACGACAGCAAGCGTGGCGGCAAGGACGATGCGGATGGTGCGTTCGTGCAGCTTCGGCGCCAGAAGGCTTCCAATGATGATGCCGGGGATAGAGCCGATCAGCAGGGCAAGCAGCATCGGCCAGTCGATCTCGCCGATCAGCCAATAGCCCGTGCCGCCGATCAAGGTCAGCGGTACCGCATGGACGATATCGGAACCGACGATCTCGCGCACATCGAGCCGGGGATAGAGGACCAGCAGGATCGTCACACCCAGCGCGCCGGCCCCGACCGAGGTCAAGGTGACGAGTACGCCGAGAACGAACCCGAGAATGACAGTGAGGGCGAGGATGGTCGTCGGCTTTGGCGGCGTTCGATCACCGATGGCGCGGCGCGCCAATTCGAGGATCGGGCCACGGAAGACCAGCATGATCGCGGTCATGACGAGAAGCCAGCCGAGCGCGGTGGTGATGGTATTGGTCACGCCGATGCTTTTGCGATCGACGCCTGCCAGCAGCCACAGCATCAGCAGGGCGGCCGGCAGGCTGCCGGCTGCGAGGCTGCCGACGATCTTCCAGTTGACCCGCCCATGCATGCCGTGAACGGCTGTGCCCGCCGTCTTGGTGATCGCCGCATAGAGAAGATCGGTGCCGACGGCAGTGGCCGGATGAACGCCGAAGAGCAACACCAGCAGGGGCGTCATCAGCGAACCGCCGCCAACGCCGGTGATACCGACGAGGGCGCCGACACACAGACCGGAAAGCGAATAGAGCGGCTCGAATGTCAAACAAGCGCCCCTGGCTGCGCGGGGCCGCGACAAATCCGGTAGATGAAAACTGGCACTTCGTTCTTGTCCCGCCCTCTTTCCCAAGACGGGTAGATTGGGCGAGAAGCCGAGTCAAGTTCACCACGCCAGCGTCTGGGAAATCATCGACAGCTGGAAAGTTGAGGTTTCGCTCGGCGGTGACATGCGCTAAGAGCGGCTGACCATTTTTATAGAGTTAGCCGGACATTGGCCGCCATGACAGACAAGATACCCTTCTACATCACCACCGCGATTTCCTACCCTAACGGTAAGCCGCATATCGGCCATGCCTACGAGCTGATCGCGACCGATGCAATGGCGCGTTATCAGCGCCTGGATGGCAAGGATGTCTTCTTCCTGACTGGCACCGACGAACACGGCCAGAAGATGCAGCAGACGGCGCGCGCCGAGGGCATCACCGCACAGGCGCTCGCCGACCGCAACTCCGGCGAATTCCAGGCGATGGCGACGCTGCTCAACGCCTCGAATGATGATTTCATCCGCACCACGCAGGAGCGTCATCACGAAACGTCGCGGAACATCTGGAAGCTGATTGCCGACAATGGCGACATCTACAAGGACAGCTATGCCGGCTGGTATTCGGTGCGCGACGAGGCCTATTACCAGGAAAACGAGACGGAGCTCCGCGCTGACGGCGTGCGCTACGGGCCGCAGGGCACGCCTGTCGAGTGGGTGGAAGAGGCAAGCTATTTCTTCAAGCTCTCCGAATACCAGGAAAAGCTGCTTGCGCATTATGAGGCGAACCCCGACTTCATCGGTCCGGCCGAGCGCCGTAACGAGGTGATCTCCTTCGTCAAGTCGGGCCTCAAGGACCTCTCGGTCTCGCGCACCACCTTCGACTGGGGCATCAAGGTGCCGAACGATCCGGCCCACGTCATGTATGTCTGGGTCGACGCACTGACCAACTACATCACCGCAACAGGCTATATCGAGGACAGGAACGGCCCGCGGGCGAAATACTGGCCGGCCGACGTGCACATCATCGGCAAGGACATCATTCGCTTCCACGCCGTCTACTGGCCAGCCTTCCTGATGTCGGCGAAGCTGCCGCTGCCGAAGCGGGTCTTTGCCCACGGCTTTCTGCTCAACAGGGGCGAGAAGATGTCGAAGTCGCTCGGCAACGTCGTCGATCCGGTCAATCTGGTGAACCATTTCGGCCTCGACCAGGTGCGCTACTTCTTCCTGCGCGAGGTGTCATTCGGCCAGGACGGCAGCTATAGCGAAGAGGCAATCGGAACCCGCATCAACTCCGACCTCGCCAACGGCATCGGCAATCTCGCCAGCCGCTCGCTGTCGATGATCGTCAAGAATTGCGACGGCAAGATCCCGGAATGCGGGGTCCTCAGCGACGAAGACAAGGCGATGCTGGCACAAGTCGACGCACTGCATGCCTCGACCCGCGAAGATATGGGCAAGCAGCAGATCCATCGGGCGCTCGCCTCGATCATTTCGGTCGTCTCCGAGACCGACCGCTATTTCGCCGGCCAGGCGCCGTGGGCACTGAAGAAGACCGATCCGGAGCGGATGGGCACGGTGCTCTACGTGACCGCCGAAGTCGTGCGCCAGATTGCCATCCTGCTGCAGCCCTTCATGCCGGAATCATCCGGCAAGCTGCTCGATCTTGTTGCAGCACCTGCAGACAAGCGCGATTTTGCTGCCCTCGGCGAAGCCGGCCGTCTGGTTGCCGGAACGGCGCTCGAAGCGCCGACGCCGGTCTTCCCGCGCTACGTGGCTCCGGAGGCTTGAGGCCGTGTTGATCGACACGCATTGCCATCTTGATTTCGCCGACTTCGAGGCGGAGCGGGACGAGATTGTCACGCGCGCCCATCAGGCCGGTGTCAAGCAGATGGTGACGATCTCGACGCGGGTGCGCAAGCTCGACGCGCTGCTTGCCATCACCGAGAAATATCCCTCGGTGTTCTGCTCGGTCGGCACGCATCCGAACAATGCCGACGAAGAGCTGGATATCCAGACGGAAGAGCTGGTGCGTCTCGCCAATGCCCATGAGAAGGTGGTCGCGATCGGCGAGGCCGGTCTCGATTATTTCTACGACACGCAGAAGCCTGAGGATCAGCAGACCGGATTTCGTCGGCATATTGCGGCGGCGCGCGAGACCCGGCTGCCGCTCGTCATCCACAGCCGCAGCGCCGACGAGGACATGGCTGACATACTGACAGAGGAAAGCGGGAAGGGGGCCTTCCCCTTTATTCTCCACTGCTTCTCCGCCGGCCCGGAGCTTGCCAAGACCGGTGTCGCACTCGGTGGCTATATTTCCTTCTCGGGCATCCTGACCTTCCCGAAGTCGGAAGAACTGCGCGAGATCGCCAGGACAATCCCGCATGAGCGGCTGCTTGTGGAAACAGACGCGCCCTATCTCGCGCCGAAGCGCTGGCGCGGCAAGCGCAACGAGCCGTCCTACGTCGTCAACACGGCAGAGGTGCTCGCCGATACGATCGGCCTGTCCTACGAAGAGGTCGCGCGGATCACGACGGAGAACGCTTTCCGGCTGTTCTCGAAGATGCCGAGGATCTAGCGGCGTGCTCTACCGGCGGCGTTTCACCATTCTCGGCTGTTCGTCGTCACCGGGCGTGCCGCGCATCACCGGCGACTGGGGCGCCTGCAATCCCGACAATCCGAAGAACCGGCGCACGCGCGCAGCCTTCATGGTGCAGCAATTCGCACCGGATGGTGGGGTGACTACCGTCGTCATCGACACCGGGCCGGATTTCCGCGAGCAGATGATCAGGGCAGGGGCCGACCATGTCGACGCCGTACTCTACAGCCATCCGCATGCCGATCATATTCACGGCATCGACGATCTGCGCGGCTATTTTCACAATACCCGCCGCCGGGTCCCGATCTTTGCCGACCAATTTACGATGGACAGGTTGCGGGAAGCCTTCGGCTATTGCCTGGAAACGCCGCCGGGCAGCAATTATCCGCCGATCGTGCTGCCGATTGTCATCGAAAATCTCGACGAACCTCTGGAAATCCACGGCCCCGGAGGCACGATTGCCTTCCATCCGCATATCCAGCAGCACGGCGACATCCACTCGCTCGGCTTCCGCATCGGCGATGTGGCTTATTGCAGCGATATCAGCGACTTCCCGCCGCAGACAGTCGAGAAGCTTCAAAATCTCGACATGCTGATCATCGACGCGCTGCAATATACCTACCATCCGAGCCATCTGTCGCTGGAACAATCGCTCGACTGGATAGGCCGGCTGAAGCCGAAACAGGCGATCCTCACGCATATGCACACGCCGCTCGACTACGACGTGGTGATGGCTGAGACGCCGGACCATGTGGTGCCGGCGTATGACCAGATGAGCTTCGAGACCGAGGTCAGGATCGAGACCTGAGCCGCGTTACCGCATGCCCGGTCCCTGCATGCAGGGTCACTGCATGTAGGGCAGAACCTCGACGGCGCCGCGGTGGATCATGTCGAGCGAGACATAGAGGATGATCAGCAGACCGACATAGGCGATCCAGCGATGGTTGGTGAGCAACCGGGCGATCAGGTTTGCGGCAATACCCATCAGCGCGATCGACAGGCCGAGACCGATGACCAGCACGCTCGGATGTTCGCGCGCCGCACCGGCAACTGCCAGAACGTTGTCGAGCGACATCGAAACGTCGGCGATGACGATCTGGGTCGCCGCCTGGAAGAAGGTCTTTTTCGGCGCGCCTACGGCACCTGCGGCTTCGTGGTTCTCGCCATGGCCGGCGCGAAGCTCACGCCACATCTTCCAGCAGACCCAGAGCAGCAGCAAGCCGCCGGCCAGCAGCAGGCCGACGATTGCCAGCAGATAGACTGCGACGCTGGCAAAGAGAATACGCAGAACTGTCGCGGCCAGAATGCCGACGATGATCGCCTTGCGGCGTTGCGTGGCCTCGAGGCCGGCAGCGGCAAGACCGATAACCACGGCGTTGTCGCCGGCGAGAACGAGGTCGATAGCGATGACCTGCAGCAAAGCCGTCAGACCGGCTGCCGTAAACATGTCCATATGAATTATCCCCAATGCGTCAAAGCCGTGCTAGCGTCTCGACGGTTTGACGTCAACCGCTGAGGGATTTCGCGAGCGGCGCAATTTGCGACTTTGCGTATCTGATGGCAGGCGGCAACGTTATGGAACGCGAGCGACATGCGGAGTCATTCCCATGCCATTCCCTTGGAACATTCAACTCAGCCGCCGGTTCTTCAAGTCAGGACACCAGACTTCGCCAAACTTCGGATTGGCGGCTGGGCCAGACATCGAGAGGAGAGTCCCATGGGCAGCATTTACAACGATACCAACCCGGCCTTTTCAGGACCGACAGGCGGCAGCAGCCTTACTGCATTCTTCGACAGCCGGCCGGAGGCCGAATCCGCCGTCTCCCGTCTTGAAGATGCGGGCGTGCCGGTTGCGAGAATAAGGCTGATGCCTGGATATGAGGCGGATGGAAAAAATGCCGGCGCGATGAGCGACGACCGCAGCGGCTTCTTCGACGCGCTGGCAGACTTCTTTTTCCCCGACGAGGATCGTGCGGTCTACGCAGAAGGGCTGCGGCGCGGCGGCTTCCTCGTCCAGGTCAATGATATCGATGACGCGCTTTATGAGACCGTCCACGATATTCTGGACGACGAGGGCAGCATCGACATGGATGAGCGGGCAGATCTCTGGTCGTTGGAGGACAGACAGCAAGGCGCATCCAATACCGGCTTTGCCGGCCAACCCTCTGGCGGCAAATCGTCGGAGGATCTCGCTGTGTCCGAGAGCGCGTTCGACGATGCGCGCCCGGTTGCAATGCGCGACACCACGCATGGAAGCGCCAAGGTGCGTGCCTATACCTTGCCCGACCCCGACACCCCGTCATCGGACGAAACCAATCGCCAATCGCAGACCCAATCGCAAGGCGGATCTCACCAGAGCCAGGGTTTCCGGCGCGACCACTGATATTATGAGGCCCGGCCGCAATGCCGGGCCTTATTGCCTCTCGCTCACCTATTCGAGGATACGTCCATGCAATCATCCATCAACCGCCACGGCCTTCCGCCAGATCCCGACGAACTGATCGCGGAAGGTGATCCGCCCTTTGCCGATGCCGCTGAGCAAACCGCGCGTGAAAAGGCCGACGAGAGCCTGAACGCTCTGCAGCATGAGGTCAGGCTGCTGAATGCCCGCATAGGCATGCTGCGCGAGGATGCGGAAGCGGCGCTGAAAGCCAATGCCACATCGGTCGATGCAAGCGCCCATGTCCAGCTCGGCGACTATCCCTGGCTGAAACTTGCCGTGGCGATCGGCGCAACCTTCATTGCGGCCAGACTGGTTCGACGTCTTCCGCTCGGCGTGCTGCTTGCGGGATTTGCCGGTCATCTCTCTGAGGCGAGACCGCGGTGACGATCGTTGATGGTGTCCCCAGGCACCGATTGGTTGGACGAACGTCATTGGAGCCGGTGATCGACATGCGAACAGGCGCTCATGTCAAAACCAAGCCGGCAATTCCGGCCAAGGTCGCGACACCACCTGCGATCGCAAAACGAACCGCATAGGCGATGGTCCCCATACTTGCAGCAAGAACGGCTTTCGCCAGAAGATTGGCGAAAGCGGCGACCGCGATGGCTCGAGCGGCCGCATCTGCAGGCACCTGGATGGATGACAGCTTCGCAACGGCAAGCGTTATCGCATCGAGATCGCCCAGTCCTGTGATGAATGAAAGGGCGATCAGCGACTGAGTTCCAAAGACGATCAAGGTCATTCGCGTCAGGACTGTCACGACGGCGAGAACGAGTGCGAAGCGCAGCACGACCATCACCTCGAGCGGGTTTCGGGGTGAAAAATCGGTGCTGTCATCCGGGCGTTGCAGCAATGCGGCGAAGCCGCCTGCTATGGCGAGGGTGGCAGCAGCCGGAGCGAGTAATGGAGCAAGCTCCCTGAAAACAGCTGGTGCAATGACGCCGCAAATCAAAAGCACGCGGGCGAGAGAAACGGCTCCCGCCAGCATTGCTCCCGCAGAGAGGAGTGGCGAGAGGGCAGGCATCTCTTTCGACTGACGGGCGAAGGAAAGCGTCAAGGCCGTCGAGGAAACGATGCCACCGCTGGTCCCGGTCAGCAGTATTCCGGCGCGGGCGCCGCTCAGCCTGATGAGGATATAACCGGCAAAGGAAACGGCTCCCACCAGGATTGTCATCATCCAAAGCTCGAAAGGATTGATTGTCTGCCAAGGATCAATCGGTTCGTTGGGAAGGATAGGGAGGATGACGATGGTCATCGTCAGCAGGATCAGAGCGGCCCTGAGTTCAAGCCAGGTCAATCGGCGAAGAAATCCATGCAACGGCTCCCGCGCTGCAAGAAGGGCCGTTATTGCCACAGCGCTTGCGGCCGTTACCGTCATATCCGCCACGACCGCACCAAAGCCGAGCGCAAAGACCGCCAGGGCGGCGATGGTGCCGGTGGCGCTGTAATCCTCTTCTTGTGCCGCCTGCATGCGGCTGAAGAGGAGTACCGTGATGCAAAAGAATATAAAGATAGCTGTCGGCAGAATCGGCCCTGTCACCGGCTGCAGGAAACCGCAGAAGCCGCCGAGGAAACTTGACAGGCCATAGGTGCGGATACCGGCAACTCTTTTGCCTGGCGCAGCCTCACGATCCTGCCAGCCGCGCTCAATGCCGACAAGAATGCCGATTGCAAGCGCCAGACTGAGGCGCTGGAATGCTTCTGTCGTCACCAATGATGTCATCATCCGATGGGTCCAGGTGCGCCGGCCGATTCATCGAAGGCAGCTGCGCCGTATATGCCATTGCTGTTCATCCACAAGCTGCTCTGCGAAGTGCTGATATTCAATCGCGCATCGCACTTGATCGCTTAGCATAGATCTTTGCCGCTTCGCCCAACGAATTCCGCTTCCTTCCGGTTGAGGACGTTCATTATCACGCTCGCGCTTTCGCGGTTTCGCGACCTTGATCTTCGTCAAAGCGCGAGAGACCCCCCATATGTAATGATACCTGCAAGCATTCGGAGGACTTCAGCCATGAAAGCGCAATTCCATTTACCGCTGGCCACCTATCCAGACGCAAGCTCCTTCTCGCTCCTTCAGAATGCTGTCGATTTTTCCCTTCACCAAAAGGCCGGTTTGACGGCAAGTATACCGCTGGTCAGAATCGAACCCGTTCAGCCGCGATTTCCATCACTCCTTGACGTCGCCAACATGCGTGCGGAGGCGGAGCGCTTGAGTAAAGACAATGGAACCGTTCTCGGGCAGACGCTCCGTGATTATGCGAAAAAAGCCGAGGTCGAGGTCGAGATCCAGCCATTCGATGTGAGGCAGCCGTTTGTCGCACAAACGCTTGCCGAGCTGTCGCGCGCATATGATCTTTCTATTTTGGAAGCATCTGAGCTGATGAAGCCGCTGATCGAGAGCGTGCTGTTTGAAAGCGGTAGACCGCTCCTGCTTTTTCCCCCGGATAATTTCTCCGGCCGGATCGATGCTGTTGCCGTCGCCTGGGATGGAGGAGCCACTGTCGCGCGGACACTGGCGGGTGCCAGGTTCTTGCTGGAACGGGTTTCGCGTATCGTCCTGATTTCCATCACCGATGATAAGCAGATTGACGAGGGCGGCCGAGATCACCTTGCGACGGCGCTCCGCAAGGCTGGTCTTGCCGTCGATGTCGCCGCCGTGCAAGCGAAGGGAGACTCGCCAGCTAACGTCATTCAAGGCGCAGCCCTGGAACGCAAGGCAGATTTGCTCGTCGCCGGCGCATACGGCCATTCGAGGCTACGCGAGTTCATCTTGGGAGGGGTTACACGGTCCCTGTTGACCCGCCTCGAAATGCCCACTGTCCTTTGCCACTGACTGCGGTGCGCGCGGCGCGTTGCTGATGACCGAAACATCGATCACTGCCCGGAGAAGAGCGTCCTCTGCGGGTGTCAAGTATCAAAGGTTCGCACAGACCATCGCAATCGCCAAAAATCTGATGCGACAACTAGCACTTGGGAAGGAATCAATGAACCTGCGCGACGTCTGAAGGCATCGGCTTGGCAAGCTCTTTGAGAATCGCTTCAAGCGCATCGGCCGTCGCCTGCAGGCCGGATGACCGCGCGATTTTCAGTGCCGCACTGCAGTGAGCAGACAATTCGTCCTGCTGGACGTGATCATTCGTCGGAAATACGATGCCCGCATATTGCGACGGGTTTCCGTCTTCATCCCTGAAGCAGCGACCTAAGGCAGCCACGGCTACTATTTGCCCGCTTCGATCAAACACCCGATAGTCACAGCGATACGGATTTCCTGTGATCACCGATTCGGAAATCGCCTTGGCCACAGATGGCTTGTCGTCAGGGTGAATTCGGTCGAGGTATCGTATGACCGGCAGCCCTGTGAGGGTCTGTTCCGGATCAAGCCCAAAGAGGTTTGCCAGCGCCGAATCCGCATAAACCTTGTCGGTCGCCAACTCCCAGGTGAAAATCCCAGGCTCTTCGGCATCCGAAAATTCGGACGCTCCGAAAGCTCTGTCGACAAGGTTCATTCCGCATCCCCAGTCTGCGCGCCAATGCTGCCGGTCGATCACGTCACCCCGGCTCTTTAGAAAATACGACGTGCTCGACCATTTCGCCGCCGATCTTACTGCATAATTCCTCAAATCGGAATCGATTTAAGGAGTCCTCGCTTGGCAGGAACCTACGCTTGATGGGTTCGATCTGTGCCGAATGAATGGTAAGCTTGCCACCGAAGCTCTGCGCGAAAGGCGGCCCGAGACCGCCACACAAGCTCGCCACGCGCAGCCAGCAGCGTCGTTTTCTTGACGCGTACGGCGAAGGTGTGCTCCACCTCGGCTTCGACGTTCCAGAATGCGACGAAGCTGACAAGGCCGGCGCGAAGGGTTGAGGGAAATCATGACGAAAATCGATCTCAATTCTGATCTGGGGGAGGCCTTTGGACCTTGGCGCATGGGCGACGACAAGGCGATCCTTGACGTCGTCACCAGTGCCAACATCGCATGTGGCGGCCATGCCGGAGATCCGGCGACCATGGTGGAGACGCTGGCGCTCGCAAGCCAACGGGGCGTCGTCGCCGGAGCTCATCCGGGCTTTGCAGATCGCGAGGGCTTCGGACGACGCCTGATCCCCTTGAGCGTCCGGGAAGTGGAGCAGCTTGTGGCGACGCAGACAGGGGCGCTGATGGGCGCTGCGGCTCTGGCGGGCGCCCGCATCCGTTACATCAAACCGCACGGCGCACTCGCCAATTGGGCGGCCGACGAACGGCCGGTCGCTGACGCGATCATCCGCGCAACCCGAGCGGTCTCGCCGGAACTTGCCGTACTGGCGATCTCCGGGACGGAACTGGAACATGCGGCCCGCGATGCTGGCATGACCGTCTTCAGCGAGATTTTTGCCGACCGCGGCTACCTCTCCACGGGTCGGCTCGTTCCGCGCAGCTTGCCGGGAGCAATGATCGATGATCCCGCGCAGGCAGCTTCGAGATTGATCGAGTACCTGTCCAGCGGCCTCATGCCGACGGTCGACGGCGTTCCGATCCCTCTCGATGCGCACTCGATCTGCGTTCACGGGGACAGCCCAGGAGCGCTCGCCATGGCCGTCCACGTGCGAAGGGAATTGCAAAAGGCAGGCATCGAGGTGGCACCATTCCTCCAACCGACACAGGAAAACAGGTGATGGCCAAAGGCTATCTTATCGCCCGGGTTACCGAGCCGGATGCCTACGGGACCTGCGCGCGAGCCGCGGATGCGGATTTCATTCTGATCGAAGGCGCCGACTGACGTGTCACAGACCCCGTTCGCAGCGTCCGGCACCGGTCCGAACTACCGTCCGGTGGGCGGCCACGCGGTGCTCGTCGAATTCGGCGCGACCATCGATAAACGGATCCACGATCGGGTCGTCAAGTTGGATGCCGCCTTGAAGGCGGCACCCTTTCAAGGATTCGTCGAAGCTGTACCGGCCTATGCCAGCATTCTCGTATGCTTCGATCCGCTCGTGGCCGATCACCGCACGACGGAGGCGGCCATTGCCGAGCGTCTGGGAGCTGAGGTTCCAGCGACGATTGGAGCGATGCGCGAAGTCGAAGTCTGCTACGATCCTGATCTTGCGCCCGACCTTGCCGCCGTCGCCGAGGCAAGCGGATTATCGCCGGAAGACGTTATATCCGCCCATCTCTCGGGCGACTACAGCGTCTTCTTGTACGGCTTCGCTCCGGGATATGCATATCTTGCAGGCGTGCCCGAAGCCATTCAACAGCCGAGGAAGCCGGCGCCCATTCGCGGCATAGCTGCCGGAAGCGTGCTGATCGCGGGGCCGCAGTGCCTGGTGAGCACGCTCACCATGCCGACCGGCTGGTGGATCATCGGCCGCTCGCCGACGAAGATCCTCGACGCCGCGTCCGACGACCGTCCGTTCCTTTTCGACGTCGGCGACGCGGTGCGTTTCCGCCGCATATCGAGAGCCGAATTCGACGCGAGGTGCCCCGAATGAGCGAAGCCGTCCTTGCAATCGACTTCGCGGGTCCTCACGTCGCGGTCCAGGACGGAGGACGTCACGGATTGATGCGGTATGGCGTTCCGGCCTCCGGTCCGATGGACAGGACCTCGTTTGCAGCCGCCAACGCCGCCGTCGGCAATCCTGCTGGTCAGCCAGCAATCGAAGTCTCCATGGGCGGCCTGGTTCTCGACTGCCTGTCGGGAGAGGTTACATTCGCCGTCGCGGGAGGAGGCTTCATCATAGAGCATGCCGGCGACAAGCGCGGCGCGTGGATGGTCGCCACCTTGAAGGCCGGGGAACGGCTGGCAATCCGTCCGGGACACTGGGGAAGCTGGACCTATCTGGCCTTCGCCGGTCATATCGAGGCGAAGACCTGGCTGGGCAGCATGTCGACTCACAGTCTCTCCGGCCTCGGCGGCGGGCGCCTTGCAGCCGGTCAAACGCTCACTCTCGCCGATCCGGAAGTGCGAAATGATCGAAATGGTCCGATCACATGTCCGGTCATCGCAAGACCGCGATCCGAGCTGCGTGTGGTGGTTGGTCCACAGGATAGGTTCTTCTCGAAAGAAACCTTGTCGAATTTCCTATCGTCGCCCTTCCGCCTGAGCGACGCCTATGATCGCATGGGAGTACGCCTCCAAGGTCCGTCGCTTGCGCCAAGCGTCGCGTTGGACATGCCATCGGAAGCGATCGTCCGGGGCTCGGTGCAGGTGGCCGGAGATGGCGTCGCCACCATTCTGCTGGCCGATCACCAGACGACCGGAGGCTATCCCAAGATCGCAACGGTGGTGGATTCGGATCTGGACGCTTTCGTCCAGCTCCGCCCACGCGACCATGTCGGTTTCCTGGCCGTGACACCCCAACAGGCGGTCGAGCACATTCGACTTCGGGCTGCGACGATGTCCCGTTACCTCGCGGCAGTCCGCGACGGACCATGCAACGCCATTATATAGGCGTGTCGATCTGAAGGGCAGGGCGGCGATAGACGCTTGGAGCTGCCGTTAGCTCGAAGTAGTGTTCAGAAAATCCAGATTCAGTTCGGGGGCACCATGGATTTTCTGAATGTCGCGGCGATCGTTTTCTTCATTCTCGTCTGGGTGGCGGTCGAGCCTTTGATGGCAGCAGGGTGGCCGAGGAGGAACGATAGCCTTTCCGTTGATATGGTGCGCGTTCGCGCGGCCTGGATGCGGGAGGTCCTGACGCGAGACAACAACTTCATCGGCGACGCCGCGATCCTGGGACACACGATCAATTCAGCATCCTTCTTCGGATCCGCCAATCTCATCGTCATCGTTGGGCTCAGCGGCGCGCTATTCATGGAGCCGAACTATGGATCGGGTGGCCTGATTGCGATGTTTGCGGCTCAGGACCCGGCATGGTTTTTCCAGTGCAAGGTCCTCCTGATCATGGCCACACTGCTGCGGGGACTATCCGATTTCATCTGGGCGGTCCGGCAGATCAACTACTGCCTGGCGGCGATCGGGGCGAGCCCATCCCGCGATGAAGACCGGGACATCGCCAGCTGGACGAACGCCCTGACCCTGGTTTTGAACCCTGCTCTTCGATCCTTCAGCGTTGGTGTCCGGTCCTACTACTTCACCGTCGCAGCCGCCTTCTGGTTTATCGGGCCAATCCCTTTCGTTGTGGCGACCATCCTCAGCGTCGGCGTGTTGATTTGGCGTCAATCCTGGTCGGATGCTGCAAAAGGGATCATGGCCATACGGAAGCTGCTTGACTAGAGCCAAGCCTTAAGCTGGGCTGAACTGAAGCGATATCTTACTGGCGGTGTCCGATGGATCGTCTAGAAGCGATGCGCATATTACTGGCCGTCGTCGACGCCGGAAGCATCTCTGCCGGCAGCAGGAAGCTGAACGCGCCCTTACCCAGCGTCAGTCGCAAGGTGGCGGACCTTGAACGACATCTTGGGGCGAACCTGATCGTCCGCACCAGCCGCAATCTTCAGCTCACCGATGCGGGGCGCGACTATGTCGACGCCGCCCGAAAGATCATGACGGATTTGGAGGAGGCCGAACGAAGGGCGTCCGGGGAATACCAGACTCCCAGAGGCGTGCTGACGATCACGATGCCGATCGAATACGGGAGCCGCTACGTGCTGCCCGTTGCGCTGAGCTTCATGGACAAATATCCCGAGGTATCGCTGAACCTGCTGTCGCTCGACCGCACGGTCGATCTCGTGTCCGAGCAGGTGGATATCGCGATCCGTCTTGGTAACCTCGCCGACAGCTCGCTCCATGCCGCCAAGGTCGGGGAATTCCGCCTGATGACTTGCGCGAGCCCTGCCTATCTCGAGCGGCATGGCATGCCGGAGCGTCCCGGCGATCTCATCGATCGCGACGGGATCATCTTCAACAAGCGGACATTCTTCTGGACCTTCGACGTCGACGGCACGCCGATTGAGGCGGTGCCCCGCAACCGGCTGGAGGTGAATACCGCGGCGAACTGTGTTGCGGCGGCCGTCGGCGGGGCGGGGATCGCGCGGCTGTTCGATTATCAGGTTCCCGACGAGCTGGCGTCTGGCACGCTCGTTCCCATCCTCCGCAATTTCGACGGCGCGCCGCAGCCTATTCATATCGTCTACGCCCGCCAGGGGCTTCTCGCCTTGAAGGTACGGGCTTTCGTCGACTGGGCATTGCCTCACTTGCGCGCTATCTGAAAACGAAAATAATCAAACATTATCTGAATGATGTGTTGATCTCTTCAACCGTTTGTTTCGAGTTCTGAAGATGCGGAAAGTGGCCGATACCTGACAGGATATCGACTCTTGCACCGATCTTGCCGGCGAACTCGATGCCCATCTCCCTTGCAATGTAGATGTCCTTCTCGCCCCAGATCACCTTCACGGGCGTCTTCAGGCGGGAGAGGTTGGCCTCGAGATAATGCTGATCGCCGGTGAAATTCGCGTAGTAGTGGGCGAAGGCATCCGCTGAAGTCATCCCGTCAAGGCTCCACGAACGGGTCATGTCCCGCTGGACGTCAGCCGGCAGATCGAATTGTTCAGCGGGAGATAGGCCGCGCCTGTGCACGTTCTGGAGGATCTCGTCGCTCGTCTTGTTCATGTAGGCACGGGTCGGCGAGGCGGTCGGCTCGGCTTTAAGGTTCTGCAGGTTCTCCCACATGTAGTGCGGCCGGTCGAACGGCGCGAAGTCTCCGACGATGATCTGCCTGGCGATCATCGGCTCGTCGAGAGCAAGCAGCAGGACGGGGAGGGCACCGATGTCAGTGGCGTAGATCACGAGCTTCGACCGATCGATGCCTGCCCGTTCGATATAGGCCTTCAACACCTGGGCGTACGCCATCGGCGCATAGGAAAACCGTTCCGAAGCCGGGCGCGACGACTGCCCGTAGCCCGGCCAATCGAAGGCATGGACGTCGTAGTCGTGAGCAAGCGTTGTCGCGATGTCGTTCCACACCGTCAGCGTTTCCGGAAACCCATGCAGCAAAAGCACCGTGCCTTTTGGCGCGGGGGCGCGGACAATCATCCTCCTCAGCGTGAGGACCTCATCGATCTCGATGAAGTCGACGGCGTCTTGCGCGGCCTCTCTGGACGCGGAAGTGAAGGCTCCAGCCGCCTGGGAATAGAGAGTTGCTGCGGCCGATGCAGCATTTACGGTTTTGTCCTTAGACATAGGATGTCCTTTCTGAACGGCGGTCAGCCAAAGCCCAAAAGCCGGCTGTCGCCACAAATAATTGAGCACGGCGTCAACCCGCGGTAGCCGGAGAAAGTGAGAGGAACCCTCTCGACGGCGGCACGCCGAAACCCGGCAGCCCAAGGCTGACATCTGAACGAGAGGGTGCCTCTCACTTTGGCGAGGTGCCGGCCGGCCATCGACCCGCCCAAATATCCACCAGCCGCCGATTTGAGACAGCTCGTTGGCGTTTGCGTGCGGAAGGCAGAGCGTCGGCCGCGACAATATAAGGAAGAACTGATATGAACGACATTTCCCAAAGCAGACAAGTTGCGGCCGCCCCCGACAAGGTCCGCAGCCTCCCGGGGCCACGCCACTGTCGGCACGAATGATCTGGATGCCGCGTCGGTATTCTACGACAAGCTTCTGGCCGTGTTCGGGATCGGACGAGTCCTCGTCCAGCCCAACCGAGCCATCTACTACGGTCATCGCACGCTCGAATTCGGCATCATCAAGCCGTTCGATGGCCGCCCTGCCACCGTCGGCAACGGTGGAATGATTGCTTTCGAAGCTCCGTCCCGTTCAAAGGTCGACGAAGCCCATGCAACGGCATTGGCGGCGGGTGGCTCGGACGAAGGAGCGCCTGGCCCACGTGGCGAGAATGGCACGGGTCCTTACTGCGCATATTTTCGCGATCCGGAAGGCAACAAGTTTCTGATCTTTCGTTCCGGAGCTGACGAGACCTGACGTTTTCGGCATTGAAGCGGGGCAGGGCCATCGTTTCCCCTCCCGCCCCAGGAAGACCCTCGATGTCATGAAAGGACACGTGCCATGGCACTGCCGAACTCTTTGAAACACAGGGATATATCGCGACGCTCGCTGTTGTTGGGGGTTGCCGCGGCCGGCATATCCGCCGCTCTCCTTCCACGCACGTCCGCCGCTGCAGATGTCGTCGTCGCCGCATCCGGAGAGATCCGACCGTTCAAGGTTGAGGTCTCCGAGGCGGCGCTTACAGACCTCAGGCGGCGTCTCACCGAGACCCGCTGGCCCGACGGCGAAACCGTGATGGATCGTTCGCAGGGCGTCCAGCCGGACAGGCTGAAGGAACTGGTGCGTTACTGGCAGTCGTCCTATGACTGGCGGAAGGCAGAGAGCAGGCTGAACAGTTTTCCACAGTTTCTCACCAATATCGATGGACTGGACATTCATTTCATCCATGTCCGCTCCCGCCATGAAAACGCGCTGCCGCTGATCATGACCCACGGCTGGCCGGGTTCGGTCTTCGAACTGCTTGACGTCATCGGGCCGCTGACGGATCCGACGGCGCATGGCGGCAGGGCTGATGATGCCTTCCACCTGGTGATCCCGTCGATTCCAGGATTCGGTTTCTCCGGGAAACCACCAGCAACAGGTTGGAACCCCCAGCGGATAGCGGCTGCCTGGGACGTGCTGATGAAGCGGCTTGGCTATGACCGCTATGTCTCGCAAGGCGGCGACTGGGGCGCGATCATCAGCGACGCCCTGGGTCGCCAGGCGCCCGATGGGCTACTCGCGATCCACGTCAACAGGGTCGAGCGTGCGACGACTTTCCCAGCGGACGCAGCGCAGGCTCTTAAAAATGGAGGGCCGGCTCCCGATAGCCTGTCTCAGGATGAGAAGGTCGTCTTCGACGAGGCCCGGGACTTCCTCAACAACGGCTTCGGCTACGCAGCGATCATGAGCACACGGCCGGAGACGGTCGGCTACGGGATTGCGGATTCTCCAGTCGGCCTCGCCGCCTGGCTTTACGACAAGATCGCCGACTGGGTGTATACACGCGGCGATCCCGAACAGGTTCTTGGCAAGGATGCAATCCTCGACAACATCACACTGTATTGGCTGACGAACACCGGCCCTTCAAGTGGTCGGATCTATTGGGAAAACGTCATGTCGGGCGCCAAGCTCACGGCCGTCAAAGTACCGGTCGCCGTCACGGTGTTCCCCGGCGAGGTCTACAAGCCGCCAAGGCATTGGCTGTCGAAGGCTTATCCGAAGCTCATCTACTACAATCGCGCCTCCAAGGGCGGTCACTTTGCTGCCTGGGAGGAGCCGGAACTCTTCAGTCAGGAGATCAGGGAGGCCTTCAGAAGCTTGCGGTCTTAACGCCGCCTGGCCTTTGGTTCGCAGTCAGCGTCCCCGAGACCGGTTCGTCGATTGACGTTGGTCGTGCAACGCTTCACAAAGTCCGAAGTTTCGACCAATCCGGCAAAAGCGACGACACCATCGCGGGGACCACGGCCACATGCGCATCATCGACGACCGTCATCCCCTCCGCAGAGTGCGTGCATTCGTGGCGGTGGTATTTTCAACGCTTCTGCTGGCGAGCGCAAACCCCGCCTCGGCGGCTGAGCCGACCAATTCCTCGGCGCCGATCCGGGTTATTATCGAATTGCCGAATGATGATTCCGGACGAGCGCTGGTCGGCCGGATCGTTCCGGGCAATCAGGAACCGGCGCAGCCGGTGGCAGTCTCGCAAGAGGCGGCACCGACTTCGATTGCCACGTCACTACAGGATTTGCGCCAGAGGTTGCTGACACTCGTCGATGCCGTTCCGACCCTTCCCGGGCAGATCCAGTCGGCGATCCGGGTCTTCCAAACGGATGATCGTATCGAACCTGTCGGCCTGATCTTGGCGGTCATACTCTTCGTCGCAGGCGGGTTCGTTGCGCAGCGCCTTGCCTGGTGGTCAGGGCGAGGGCTGCTCCATTTTGTGCTGAACGCGCCTGCCGACACCGTTCGGCAACGGATCAAGCTCCACGCCGCCCGGCTTTCAATGGGTCTTCTCGCGTTGGTCGGTTACCTGATCGGAAGTCTCGGCGCGTTTATCCTCTTTCCATGGCCTGCCGTGTTTCGCGATATTGCGCTCATCCTGCTATCAGCCGCGCTCATGGTGCGCCTTGGCGTGCTTGTGGGCCGTATTGTCATCGCGCCAGGCGCCCGTCTGCCGCATATGCGGCTTCTGACGCTTGTCACCTCGCTTGCCTGGTTCTGGTACTACTGGCTCCTCGGAATCGTCGCAGTGCTGGCGGCTGGCTGGGCCACCATTGAAGTGATGGGGACGATCGGGGCTTCACCCATCTTGGCCGACCTCTTTACCGCAGCATGGCTTGGTGTCGTTTCAATCGCTTTTATCGTTATGATCTGGCTGCGGCACTTTCGTTCTGACGGGCCGCCCGTGAGCCGGCTGGTCTGTGTCGCCTTCAGCGCGAGCATCCTGCTATCGTGGCTGTTATGGGTATCCGGGCTCCGCGCTGCATTCTGGACGGTGATCATCATTACGCTTCTGCCGCTTACCGTTTCGGTGGCTCATGATATCATTCGTCGCATTATTCAATCCGGGGAGGGGCAGGCGGTCGAAGATCCGGCCATCGTCGGATGGTCCGTTGTCATCATGCAAACGCTGCGGAACGGTCTCATTGTGGTCGCCGCTCTCCTCATTGCCCGCGCGTGGAATGTCAATCTCAGTGACCTCGCCGCAGCCGAAACGGTGACCACGCGCTTGATCCGCGCCGGAATCCGCATCGTTATCGTGCTGCTGGTGACCGACGTTATCTGGAAGCTCGCAAGCACGCTGATCGACAGTCAGATGGCGGTGGCGTCGCGAAGCGTGCGGGAAGGGCATCAGGAAGGACCCGATGCACGCCGGCGTCAACGGTTGAATACCCTCCTGCCCATTCTTCGCAATGTACTGTTCCTGGCGATCGGAGCCGTCGGCTTCCTGATGATCCTGGATGCCGTCGGCATCCAGATCGGACCGTTGCTGGCAGGTGCTGGCGTCGTCGGCATAGCCGTCGGGTTCGGCGCCCAAACACTCGTCAAGGACATTATCTCCGGCGTCTTCTATCTGTTCGACGATGCTTTTCGCATCGGCGAATACATCCAGGCGGCAAAATATAAAGGAACGGTCGAAGGTTTCTCGCTGCGATCGATCCGCTTGCGCCACCATCGCGGTCCGGTCACCATCGTTCCCTTCGGCGAACTGGGCGCGGTGCAAAACCTCAGCCGCGACTGGGTCATCGACATCATTACGCTCACCCTGAACTATGACAGCGACCTTGAGGAGGTCCGCAAGACCATCAAGCGCATCGGCGTTGAGCTTCTGGAGGATGCCGAACTCGGTCCTAACATCATCGAGCCCTTGAAAATGCAAGGGATTGAGCAGATGGCGGACTACGGCGTGCAAATTCGGCTGAAATTCATGGCAAAACCCGGCGAACAGTTCGGCGTTCGCCGAAAGGCGCTCGCCATGCTCAAGAAGACATTCGCGGAAAAAGGTATCCAGTTTGCAACGCCGACGGTTCATGTTTCCGGCGGTCCCGCCGATGCCGCGGCTTCTGCTGCCGCAACGGAGCTGCAAAGACCATCGAAAGTCATCTCGACACTTGAGGAATAGCAACGGTGAGCGGACAGGCGAGCTTTCCGTCGAATACCGTCAAAGCAACTCTCTGACCCGGACGTTGCGGCCAAGCGCGTCGTCCGAGACACGGGTTTCGAAAGAGTTTGTCGGCTGGGATCAGTTGTTCCATGAGGGCACGTTCACCGATGAACTCGTCGATGTGCTGGATCGTCAAGACGCAAATTCGAGCAGGTCGATTTTAAAAGAGTGGGCCTTTGAGATGGATGACGAAGGTATGCCATTGTAATCAAATGGCATCCTTCTGTTCCATAATCTATCTTATGCGATATATGTGTGTAGCCGGGTACATTCTATTTCCAAGTGCGACATGCTTATAAAAACAATGGCTTCGCCTTGGAGATATATGCATGTCCCTTTGCTATTCGCAGCTCACCCTGCCTGATCGCAAGCGTCTTTTTCATCTTAGAGAACGCAAGGTTTCCGTCTCGGAGATTGCCCGCCAACTCGGTCGTCATCGTTCGACGATCTATCGCGAGCTTAAACGCAATACGTTCCAGGATCACGAATTTCCGGAATACAGCGGCTATTACAGCGGTATCGCCAACGACATGAGCAAGG
>NZ_JBFTZZ010000040.1:0-63927 GCF_056406515.1 Rhizobium sp. P1_B8
TCAACACTGGTGAACACCATGACCGGGCCCGAATCTGACACAAAGCAAAAGACAGGCACCATCCGCGAATATGACGCGCAGGGCCGACACACAACCACCGCACGATCCCTGCATGCAATTTCAGGCGGCGGCTGGGTCATCGATACCCCGGGAATAAGGACGCTTTACGTGAGTGATGTTACCGACGGTATCGACACCCTCTTTGCTGAAATAACCGAACTGGCGCCGCTTTGCCGCTTTCGCGACTGCACCCATGCCCATGAACCGGGGTGCGCCGTTCAGGCAGCTGTCGCAAGCGGTGCCCTGGTCGCCGATCGCCTGGAACGCTGGCGGAACCTGCTTACAGAAAATCGCGACCGGACACCGGTCGTGAGCGGACCCCGCGGCAACAAGATCGTCCGCAAGAAGAAATATTGAAAGTGTTGAACGTTTGCGACGGTGCTCATCGGCGTCAGCCACGATCCGCCACCTGAATTGGCTGGGCTGGGGATAGCGTCAGCGCTCAATGATTGGGATTGCGGTCAAGAAGAAGACCCTGCAAACGGCCGCTCCCCGCTTGTGCGGGATATGTCTTTGAACAAACGAGATGCGGACGTGCTTTCTCTAGCTGTCCCGCTCGTGCAAATCGCCTTGGGCCTCGAACTCTCGGCACCATATTTGTCTTCGGCTCTTCGAATCAAATCAACAGCTTGGCTGTCGAAGCTGAAGACAGCCTATACTCCAAGCGGAAGTTCAATTTCTTCGCGGTTTCTTTTTGCGCCCTCGATCAGGACCGTGTTGAATCGCTCGGCATCTTGTGCCGGCAGCATTCCCGCCCCGGTTCGAATACCTTCTTGCCAGGCAGGCCCGCGCTCCCATGCTTCGTTGTAGACGAGCGCCAAGTCGGCAGATCGCCTTGTCTGCTGCAGGGCTTCAAAGAGCAGCGCAGCTTGACGAACGTCCTTTTCTCGCTTCGCCAGTCCCTGCCGGTCAGTGTGTCGGCGGCTGGCGACTATGAGCTTGTGGACCGCATACCGGGACGGATCAGGGACGACGACTGAGACACCGCTTCGGTGGAGCAGCATTGTCCTGACGGGTTCCCTTATGAGGAAGTCGAGAAAGCGTAGTGGATCCGCGCTGGCGCCACCAAGGGCGGGCATCTTCGCCGGCTGGTCGATGTAGTCATCAGAACCACGGTTCGACGTCAGGAACTCAACCCTGTAGCCGTTGGCGTTCTGAAACGCCGACGAGGCCGCGGACCCCGATCGATGTGGAACTGGCCGGAAGCTGGGGTCGACGCCCTGCAGCAGCTCAACGATCGGAGGCAGACTGTCTTCAACCTCGCGACTGATGGCGTGGTCCTGGGCGATGTCCGCATCGCCGGTCAGGATCGCAGCCATGGGGAGGCGGACGCCCAGCAGTCCTGCATAGCATTGAAAGGCCACCGTGCCGATGAGAACACCTCGGAGCCGAAAGAGACCGCCATCGGCAAGAGCCTCGACGATGTCGCCCGACATGGCATCAGGGGCGATCATCCCGCCTTCGCGGGTCAGGGTATTTACCAAGCGCCTGCGAGCGCGTAGATCGTCCTTGTCCCGCTTATGATCAGCTACGCGCCGCGCGATATCCGGATCTTCAGCAGAACCGACATAACGACGTTTCGTACCACCATGTCCATCTGGGATGTCGAAGTACCAGTACTTGCGCCCCTTGATGTTCGCCGGAGTGAACCGACCCTCTGGAGGGAAATCGGCCGTCCAGGCGGCGTCGAGCGAGCGCTGACCGAGCTCGGCGAGCATCGTCTGATACATGAGGTCGATGGACTTCATAAGTTCGACTCCGGCGTTATACTGTTTTTCAAAAACAGTATAACCGTCGAGAGGATAGGTCGCAAGATAGGATGCTCACCTTCGCGCAGGGCGCCAACAATCTCCGCAGCAAAGCGCGAGCGCTCTTTAATCGTCGGCCCGCCATACCGGTCGCAAGGCGCTCCCACGGAGGAGATCGTCGAGGGCTATCCGGCTCTCACTGCGCGCATGGTGGACCTGGCCGAAATCTGGGTAGCGGCTCATCCTGCCCGTGGGCGGCCACGAAAATTGTCGGAGCAGGGACTGAAAGTGAAGTCGGTGAAGCGATTGCCTCTCGGAAAGGCCGGCACCGAAAAGCCCTCGGCACGGCTACGTGAAGTTTCTCGTCGATGAATGCTTGCACACATCGCTCGTGGTTCTGCCGATGCAGCAGCGGATCTGCCGGGGGCGAGCCTCCAGGTCGTTTGCGACATGGATGCAGATCGCGCCCGCAAGGTGGCGGACGCCTACGGCGCTCACGACGTCGACTCAGACCCGACCGGGTGTCCGCTCGTCTGGACGTGGACGCAGTTATCATCGCAAGCCCCGATTTCACGCACGCGCCCTTGTCGCTGTCCTGGATAAGAGCCGGCAAACGGGCTCTCTGCGAAAAGCCGCAGATTTCACTGGAAATCAACGACCCGGTTTACTGGACAATGAGGTTTGAAAAATCCAACGAGAAGCGTTTCTGCTGAAGAACGGCGTCCATGATGGCAGACGCCAGAGGGAAATAAGCGAGCGGACCTTCATCGGTATGTTGCTTCTCAAGCGCCATATTCGCCAGAACCCGCGCTGTATCCACACCTTCGACCGTTTCGCCAAACAGGTCGCTCGACAACATTTCAACGACTGTGCGGCCAGTTCCCAATCCTTGGCCTAGGCGGCTGTTACGCCCTCCGCCAACAGTGACATGCAGATCGCCCAATCCGGCCAGCCCGAATGCCGTGGTGGTTTGCCCGCCCAGCCTCTCGCATAGTCTGGCCATTTCCAAAGTTGCCTGGGTGAAGACTGCAGCCGTCGGATTCTTAGATTGGCCGTCCGCACGTCTTTGATCGGGATACCGCGTCTGCATGGCGCTCACGCCGATCGCGTAGAAATTCTTGAGCGCGGCACAAGCTTCGACGCCCGTGACGTCCGTCGTCACCGACAGACGGTAATAGTCCGTTTGCATGATCGCGGCGAGCTGTTCGGCGACCGAAATATCCTCACAGGCGTAGATGCATGCCGTCGGCAGACGGTTGGCGAGTTCGCGGGCGATACACGGTCCGCCGATCCCGATGAAAGCGCTCATCAGCGGAATACGGGAGGGAAGCGTTTGGGCATAGGTCGATACGGCGGAACCCGCAGACTCAAGCCCTTTTGTCACAAAGGCTATGGGACAGGCCTCCGTCATGACCCGGTTAAGAATGTCGGTCACCCAGCCAATGCCTGGGCTACTCACTCCGACAACAATGATATCCGCGTTCGCGAGGTGCTCCGATCGCAGTTCGTCGAAGCGGATCGCCTCGACGCCGGCGGGCGGGGCAGCGTCGAGTTTGGGATGGATCCCGCCCGGACGCCGCATGGTAACGACGATGTCCTGATCGAGCGGCGTGCCGACGAGCAGCACCTTGTGGCCGTTGTCTGCAGCGGGTACGCAAAGCGCGGTGCCCATGACACCCGCACCGAGTACAACGATTTTTGCCACGGTAATCCTCCTCTTGGTGTGGTTCGAAACGGAAAGCCGACCCGCTACCGCATCATAGCAGCGACATTGCCGCCATCGACCGTGATAACCGCGCCGGTGCTTGAGCGCGCCTTAGCGAGATGCACGAAGGCGGCTGCCACATCGGCACCCGTTACCTCGCGGCCAACAAGGTTGCCGCGCATATAGGCTTCGGGTGTCAGGCCGCGCGCGCGGCTTCTTTCAGTGACCATCTCGTCCGTCATTAGACCCGTGCGGATCCGGTCAGCATTGACGGCATTGGATGTGATGCCGGATGCGCCGTGCTCGACTGCATATTGGCGCATCAGCGCCATCAGCGCGGCCTTGGAGGTGCCGTAGGGGCCGAAATCCGCACCTGGATTGACAGCCTGCTTGGAAACATTGAAGACGATGGCGCCGCCGGTCTTCTGCTTCTCCATCACACGCACGGCGGCTCGGGCCATGTAATGATGGCTCCAGAAATTCAATTCGAACGCCTTCCTGAACGTCTCCTCTGGCACGTCGATTAGCGAGCCCTGAAAGGCTGCTCCTGCGTTGGAGATCAGGATGTCCACCCCGCCGAAATGGCTCGCCACCTTGGCAATGGCGGCATCCACTGCGGCCGGGTCGGTCACGTCGCAGGCGACGCCGAACCCTCCTAGCCGCTTTGCCTGGTGAGTTACGGCGTCCTGTGCAATGTCGATCAGCGCAACCTCGGCGCCCTCGGAGCGAAGTGCTTCGGCGATGGCGAGGCCTAGTCCGCCGGCGGCACCTGTCACGACTGCTATCTGCCGGGTCAGGGGCTTTTCCACCTGCTTGGTCAGCTTGACCTGTTCGAGTGACCAGTATTCAATATCGAATAGGTCAGCCTCGGAGAGCGCTTCAAAGGATTCGATGCCCTCCGCCTTGGTGATAACATCGACCGTTGCTTCTGCCACATCTGCACCGACGAGTGCGTTCTTGCGCGTGGCGCCCGCGGCGAACAATCCAACACCCGCAACGTAAAAGACACGCGGCATAGGATCGAGCATCGTTTTTCCGCCGCCGACGCGACCATTGTTGCGTTCGAAATAAGCCCGGTAGTCCGCCTGATAAGCATCAACGGCGACCTGGGCCATGTCCTTCCAGGTATCGAGTTCGCCTGCCACCGGTGCCGGCAGCGCAACACCGTGGCGCTTGATATGGATGACATGCTCCGGCGTCGCATTGCCGCGCCTGACCAGGCTCTCCACATTTTCCGCATTGCAGAAGTCGAGCACGCTCTCTGTGCAGCGGTGTTCCAGTATCAAACGTTTCGGTGCGCCCTCTAAGCCGGTATCGATGGCGATGGCGCCGCGCAAGATCGGTGCGATTTCCGCCACACTGGCGAGCGATTTTGGCACTTTGGCGGAAGTAAACGGCTTTGCCCGACCTTTCGCCAGCCTGTGTTGCGCGCGGTCGATCTTAGCGATCATGTCCTCATAGGCCGCGCGCGGATCGTCAGACCAAGTGAAAATTCCGTGTTTCAGGAGAACCATGCCGTCGCCTTTGGGATTGGCGCGGAAGGCTGCATCACAAGCCTTCGCGAGAAGGAAGCCAGGCATCACATAGGGCACGACGATCGTATCAGGGAACAGTTCTCGGATAAGGTCTTCGCCATGCGGCTGGTTTGTCAGAGAGACTATCGCGTTGGCATGGGTGTGGTCGATATGCCGGAATGGCAACAGGGCGTGCAGGATGGCTTCGACCGAAGGGTTAGGCGCGTTCGGATCCATCAGCAGCCGCCGCTGCAGCATCACCATCTCATCATCGCTCAGCTCATCGAAACCGACCATCGCTTTCAGCGGGTCCAACCGCACGGCCGGCAAGCCCTGTGGCTCTATAGTGCCCATGTCCCAACCGCTGCCCTTGACACAAAGCACATCAACCGAGGTGCCGTCCCGATCAGTCCATGCAGTCTTGACCGATGTATTACCGCCGCCGTGCAGCACTAGTTCCGGATCCTGTCCGAGCAGTCGCGTTGTATAGGTTCGGATCGCTAGATCGCGGTTGATGCCCTTTCCGACATAAGCCTCGACCACGGATGTAAACTCGCTGTCGTTCCATCTCGATTTCATGACTATCACCTCTCTTCCCGAGTTGTTGGCGAACCGGGTTACAAACGTTAGATATCTAGATGCGTATGTGTCAGACCCGGTTTTCCGTTGCGGCGTCGAAGACGTGGACCTTTTCGGGCGCAATCGAGAAACGGACATCCATCCGCTCGTCAAAATGCGCAGACTTGTCGACGATCGCTAGGAACTGACCTTCCGGCCCCTCGCAGCAGAGCTGAGCTTCATGCCCCATGCGCTCGATTAGCAGCGACCGGACTACAATGGATCCCTGCGGATCGACCGTGACATCTGTCGGGCGGACGCCGCAGATCACCCGCTGGCCTGCAGATAGTTTGAGGGACGGCTCGAGCCGGATAAGGCCGGCCTTGGTCTCCGCAGCTGGCGCTCCCTGGTCCGCGACAATCGTGCCCGTCAGGAAATTGATCGCCGATGAACCGATGAAATCGGCGACATATTTGCTTGCGGGTCTATCATAGACATCGTCGGGCGTGCCCATCTGCTCGATCTTCCCGGCTCGCATGACGACGATCTTGTCGGCCATCGTCATCGCCTCGATCTGGTCGTGGGTCACATAGATCGTTGTCGTCTTGAGACGATTGTGCAACTGCCGGATTTCGGTGCGCATGTGCGCACGGAGCTTGGCATCGAGATTGGAGAGCGGCTCGTCGAACAGGAAGACCGCCGCCTCGCGCACCATGGCGCGGCCCATGGCGACCCGCTGGCGCTGGCCGCCGGAAAGTTCTTTCGGATAGCGCTGGAGATACGGCGTCAGATTGAGGATTTCGGCGGCATGCTCGACCCGCCGCTTGATTTCGGCCGGTGGCTGCTTTGCCACTTCGAGACTGAAGGCAATGTTTTCGTAGACCTTCATTGTCGGGTAGAGCGCATAGTTCTGAAACACCATGGCAATATCACGGTCGCGCGGATGCATATCGTTCACCCGTTTGCCGCCGATGAAAAGATCACCTTCGCTGACGGTTTCGAGCCCGGCTGTCATGCGCAGCAAGGTGGTCTTGCCGCAACCCGAAGGCCCGAGCAGCACGACGAACTGGTGATCCTCGATCAGGAACGAGATATCCCGCATGATGTTGAAGGCACCAAACGACTTGCCGATGCTCTTGTATTCCACGGTTGCCATAAATTTCTGCTCCACTCGTCTTCTAGTATTGCTGACGGTCGCGTGCCGGTCAGTATTTCTGCCGGGTCGGGGTGATGACGATTTCCTGCACGATCGCCTTTTGAGGCAGATTGTAGGCATTGAGGATCAACTCGGCGACGATATCGGCGGAAATGCCGCCGCCGATCGCCTCCTTGTTGGCCTTGTAATTGGCGAGCGTAGTCTCGTCCTTCACATGGTCGAGCACCTCGGTGTCGATGATGCCAGGCGACAGAACGATGACGCGCACATCGTGCGGTGCCAGATACTCGCGGAAGCTTTCCGAGACCGCATGGACGAAATATTTGGTGCCGCAGTAGACGGTGTGATCCGGATAGACCTTGCGGCCGGCGATCGAACTCATCATCATCAGCGTGCCATGGCGGCGAGCGATCATGCCGTTCATCACCGCATGGACGGAATTCATTACGCCCTTGGTATTGATGTCGATCATCTCGTCCCATTCTTCCGGCGGCTGCTTGGCGATGTCGCCGAGACGGGCGATGCCGGCATTGGCGAACATCATGTCCACCGGGCCAAATTGACTTTCGGCGTCGACGACGGCTGCGGTCAGTGCGGCGCGGTCACGGACATCGACTTGTTTCAGCACGGCGTTCGGCAGCCTCAGTGCCTCCAGGCGATCGAGACGGCGTGCCATCAGCAGCACCGGGTGGCCGGCGGCCGAAAAGGCCCGCGCCGTCGCCTCGCCGATGCCGGAGCTCGCACCTGTAATTGCAATCAGCGGCTTGTCCGCCATGTTTCAGCCTCCCGGTTTTGTTTTTGTCGATCCCCGGGATGCGAATGCCACTGGAAGAGGGCAAGATGGCATCGCAACCCCAGGAACCGTTTGTTTGGCAGACGGCGGAAAACCGCCGCCCGTCCAATCAACCCTTCATCACGGTGCCAACCTGGGCAGCGATGTCGTCGAGGGCTTCCTTTGGCGAGCCGTAGCTGCCGGCGAAATACTTGCCCAGCCCAACGGGGATCGTGTCGCTCGACAGCTGTGCCCATTCTGGCAGGTCCGGTTCGGAGCCCATGTATTTCGCAATCGTCTCGCGCACGATCGGCAAGTGACGGGTGGTGCCGGCACCGACGCGAGCATTGGCGAGAACGCGCGGATCGTCATAGACGCTGGTGCGGGTCGGACCCGTACCGCCACCAAGCGTGGTGATGAGGGCCTGTGTATCGGCGCAAGTCGCCCACTGCATGAACAGCCAGGCTGCATCCGGGCTCTTTGAGTATTTCGACACGGCAAGAGACGACCCGCCCTGGTGACCGACGCCGGGGATTTCGCCGTAACCGGTTTCCTTGACGGTGCGAAGGGCAATCGGCTGCGGCGGCACTGCAACTTCGCAAAGGCCCGAAACCTTGGTCTGGGTCGGATCGTCGAAATAGGGAAAGAATTCGCCCCAAGACAGCATCGACGCGGCAACACCCTGTGCCACCGACTGGCCCTGACCATCCCAGGTCCAGCCATCGACGCCTGGAGGCATGGTTGCCTTGAGCTTCGTCCAGTATTCCAGCGCCGCAACGCCCTTTTCGTCGTTACCGGTGAACTTGCCGTCCGGTCCGAAGATCGAGCCACCGTGACCCCAGAGCCATGCGGTCCAGTCGCATTCCAGGCTGTAATGACCGGATTTCATCTGGCCGCTGGTGCCGTAGACGTTCGGGCCCATCTCGTCGGTAATGGTTTTGGAATTGGTGTACAGTTCCTCGAGTGTCGCCGGTGCCTTGAGGCCGAGCTTCTCGTAGATATCCTTGCGATAGATCATGATGAAGATCGGGATGTCGTAGGGAACGCCGACCCAGCGGTCCTCATACTTGGCGATACCGTCAACCAGTGCCGGCAGGAAGTCATCGATATTGTAGTTCGGCATCGCCAGGTCGGCTTTGGCCTCGATCTGCTCGCGTGGATCGAAGACGTCCTTGCTGAAGGATGCCGCCCAGCTCTGGTCAATATAATAGAGGTCATAGGTGCCGAGCGATGAGGCCACGTCGAGTGTCAGCTTCTGCAGAACTTGCTCCAGCGGCAGAACCTCGATCTCGACCTTGATGCCGGTGGCTTCCTCGAAATATTTCTTCAGCTGCGAGTTGATGGCGTTTGACGGGGGTGTCGATTCCGTGGCGAGTTTGAGCGTGGTGCCGGCAAACGGCTTGCCGACGTCCTGCAGCCACTTGATCACTTCCGGCGACGGCTGCAGTGCTTCCTGTGCATTGGCCTGCGAGAACCCGCCAAACGGCCGGCGACCCAAACCCATGCCGAGTGCGCCTGCACCCAGGCCCAGCTTGCCGGCGGCCATCAGGAAGTCGCGGCGGGCCATCTGGCCCTTGACGAACCTATCGGTGATCGATGCGAGATGCATCTTTCTAATACTGTCCTTCATCCTCTTCTCCTCCACTTTTAAACGGACGACAGAATTGCCGGCCGGATATTCAAGCGCCTCCGCGCCGAATTACTGTTTCAGCGACCCCATCGTCAGGCCACGCACCAGATGGCGCTGGACCAGCAGGATCACGATAAAGGCCGGTACGATGGCCGCTGCACCCAGCGCCGCCATGTTGCCCCAGGCCGTTCCAATCGATGTCACGAAGGTCGACGACACCACCGGTACGGTCTTTAGGCCGGTCTGCGTCAGCGTCAGTACGAACAGGAATTCCGTCCAGCTGAAGATGAAGCAGAGAACCGCGGTCGCGGCGATGCCGCCCTTGGCCATCGGCAGGACGATGCGCCGGAAGATCGTCCAGCGCGACGCGCCGTCAAGCAGCGCGCTTTCGTCGATCTCGGCCGGGATATCGTCGAAGAAACTCTTCAAGAGCAGCACCGCCAGCGGCAGGTTCATCAGGCCGTGGATCAGGATGACGCCGATATAGGTGTCGAGCAGGCTGAACTGCTTGAAGATGAAGAACATCGGGATGGCGACGGCGACCGGCGGCATCATGCGGGTCGACAACACCCAGTTGACGAACTCGTGCCGGCCCCGAAAATTCATCCGTGACAACGAATAGGAGGCGAGCGTCGCGACGATGATGGCGAGCACCGTCGACATCGAGGCGACGACGATCGAATCCCAAAGCCGGGGCGCCATGTAGAAATTGCCGCCACCGGGATTGACCGTTTCCTGCGTCCCGAAACCGAAGCCGAGCGAAATGCCGAATACCTGCTCGAAATTCTTGACCGTCGGTTCGAAGACGAAAAATTTCGGCGGCCAGTTGAAGATGTCCTTGGCGTTGCGGAAAGCAACCGACGTCCAGAAGTAGATCGGGAAGAAGAAGGCTCCCACGACGATCCAGCCGGCGATCGTGCGAAGTGTTCGTGTGCCAGCGCTCTGGTGCATGTTACCACCTCACCTTGAAGACTTTGATGAAGACGTTGGCCATGATCATCACCATTGCCAGGCTGACGAGGCTCAGCGTTGCGCCATACCCCCATTTCAGGAACGAGAAGGTCTGCTGCCAGGCGTAAAGGCTGACGGTATAGGTGGCCGTTCCAGGGCCGCCCGAGGTCATGACGAAGACATAGTCGAACACCCGGAAGAGATCGATGCCGCGCAGGAGCACGGCGACCGCGATGACCTTCGACATCATCGGCAGCGTCAGCCGGCGGAACATCTGGAAGGACGAGGCGCCATCGATCATCGCTGCTTCATAGGGCTCGGCCGGCAGCGAGCGGAGACCGGCCATGAAGATCAGCACCATGAAGGGCGTCCACTGCCAGATTTCAGCGACAAGCACGCCGGCCAAAGCAAGGGATGACGTGGCAAGGATTGGAGTCGATTTGTCGAGCAGACCCATCGTGCTGAGCAGATAGGGGAGCACGCCGAATTGCGGATCCTCCATCAACAGGAACATCATACCGGCGATGGCGGGGGGGATGACCAATGTCATCGACAGTGTGGCTCGCAGTACGCTGAAGCCCGGCAGTTCGGCATCCAACAGCATCGCGATTGCCATGCCGAGGATGATTTCGAACACCAGCGCGACAATGAAATAGAGGAAGGTGACGCCCAGCGCGCTCCAGAAACGCGTGTCGTTCCAGAGCTGAACCCAATTCGCCATGCCGACGAATTTCAACGCGCGCTTTGTCGGCACGAATTCATGAAAGCTCAGCCAGACGTTGTAGATCAGCGGATAGATTGTGAATACCACGAGCAAGCAAACCAGTGGCAGGAGCCACGGGATCGGCGAGTCCGATATTGCAATGCGTTTCACCTGTGCGACGGACATTCCGTACCCTCCAGCGGACTGCGGCTATTGCGCCCGGCATGAGCGCGCGTCACCGTTGCCAAACCCGCACTCCTCTGCCGGTTCAGCTCTGCTCGATCCTGTTTCTCTACGCCGGCGCAAGCCGGCATGCGTCTTCAAAGCTGCGGCCGGTCAGTGTGCCGCTGCTTTCTTCTCACTGTGCATGCTTGTCGCGGAGCGTTGCTCTGCCATCCAGGCATCCAGTTCGGTAATCTCGTTCAAGCCCATGCGTATGCCGGCTTTTGTCCGGCGAAACACCACATCCTCGGCCGTGCGCGCATACTCGCGGGTCATCAGGAAACGGACCTCCGCCTCCGTCAGGTCGGCGCCGAAGGACCGGCCCAGGTCAGCCCGTGTGCGGGAACCGGCCAGAATGGCGCGCGCCTCGGAACCATAGTGCCTGACAAGGCGCCGCGCCGCGCGTATGTCCAGAAATCCATAGTCCCGCGTAAGATCCTGAGCCAGGAACTCTGCTGAACCTGCGGGAAAGTCGCCGCCGGGCAAGGCATGCTTGCCCGTCCAGTGCGCCCTTACACCCCACTCTGGGAACCGCGTTGCCAACTTCTGCATCGCATTCTCGGCAAGGCAGCGATAGGTTGTAATCTTTCCACCGAAGATACTCAGAAGCGGTGCTTCGTCTTCCGCGCCGTCGACTTCCAGCACATAGTCGCGCGTGGTTTCCTGCGCATTGGCAGCACCGTCGTCGTAAAGTGGCCGAACGCCGGAATAAGTCCAGACGACCTCTTCTCGCGTCACCCCGGCCTTAAAATAGGAAGAGGCTGCCTGGCACAGATAGTCGATCTCGTCATCCGAAATACGGACGTTTTCGGGTTGATCCTTATGATCGACATCGGTTGTGCCGATCAGTGTGAAGTCGTCCTCGTACGGGATGGAGAAGACGATACGTCCATCGGGATTCTGGAAAATGTAGCAGCGATCATGTGCGTACAGGCGCGGTACGACAATGTGAGAGCCCCTGACGAGCCGGATTTTTGCTTGCGTCTTCCGGTTCAAAACGATGGCCAGAACCTGGTCCACCCACGGACCGGCGGCATTGACAAGCGCCCGGGCAGAAATTGTCTCGCATCGCCCGGTTTCAGCATCCTCCACGGTCACATGCCACAGCCCGTTCTCGCGGCTTGCCTGCACGCAACGTGTGCGCGTGCGAATGTCGGCGCCCCGTTTTTCCGCGTCGCGCGCATTGAGGACGACGAGGCGGTTGTCCTGTACCCAGCAATCGGAATATTCGAACGCGATGGCGGACACGTCGCGAAGGGGTGCGCCGACGGGATCACGCGAAAGCTTGAGTGTCCGTGTTCCCGGAAGCTTTTTCCGACCGCCGAGATGATCGTAGATGAACAATCCGAGCCGCAACAGGCACGCCGGCCGCAGCCCCTTGCGATGCGGCAGCACGAAACGGAGCGGCCAGATGATATGCGGCGCTACGTGCCACAGAACCTCCCGCTCGCGCAGCGCATGGCGCACGAGCCCGAATTCATAGTGTTCGAGGTAACGAAGGCCACCATGAATGAGCTTGGTCGACGCCGATGACGTGGCGGAGCCAAGATCCGACTGTTCGCACAGAAAGACGCGGAGCCCGCGACCGGCCGCGTCGCGCGCCAGACCAGCGCCGTTGATTCCGCCACCGATGATCGCCAAGTCGTACGTCGCCATCGTCATGCAGTCGGTCTCCCCTTGCGGGCTTCCAGAAGACGGTCTGCAACCTCGACGAAACCTTGTCCGCCTTCAGCGGCCGTTACATAAGTCGGTTCAGCCTCGATGCGGCCTTGAAAATGCAGGACATTGGCAACGCCGCAGGCGTTGGGAAAGAAGTGGAACATCGGCGCATCGTTCGGACTATCGCCGACGAACACGACCTTGTCCTTATCCCGGTCGATATCGAGCCCGAGCACGTCGGCCGCGAAACGGCGCGTCATCGTCAACTTGTCATAGGCACCATACCAGCCGTTGACATGGATGGACGAAACCTTTGCAACCGCACCCTCCTCCTCGAAGATCCGCTTGATGCGGTCCACTGCGCTGGCCGGCAAGGATGGCACATCCTCAGAAAAGTCGATGGCGAGGTCGGCCTCGCGATAAAGCTGGTCGGCCGAAATGGCGGTACCGGGCACTTCGGCCAGGATGCGAGCGCGCACTGTTTCCAACCGTTTACGATCATCGGCGCGCTGATCGCTACTGATCGCGAAAACACGGCGCATGCGCCGGCTGTGTTGATCATAGGAAAAATAGAATGCGCCGTTTTCACCTACAACGCCTGAAACGGGCCACATCCGCGCAATCATATCGCACCAGCCAGCGGGTCGGCCGGTGATGGGAGCTACAGCAATGCCGGCGTCCAGAAGTCGCTCCAACGCCTGATAGGCGCAGGCCGGCAGACGTCCGTCCGTGGTCAGCGTGTCGTCTATATCGGCAAACAGCGTATGGATCCTGCCTGCATCTTCCAACGGCATTTCGACGATCGCGCGCATGAGATCACACCTCCCCGCGCGAGAAGTCTTCGAGAATGCCTTCGTCGGCGGCGATATCGAGAAACGAATACCGGTTGCGCATCTCGCGGCAGTGAACCACTGCCTCACGGTAAAAGTCGACCGGCACGCCGAGTTCCTGTGCCGTCGTGGGACCACCTGCTGCCTTGAGCAGCCGCGTCATTTCTTCGACCGGAATGACGAAGGCTTTCAGTTCCTCCCGCAGTACCGGCCAGATCTCGGCGATCTTTTCATTGAGCGCGCCGATTTCTTTTTCATCGAAGATCTTGGGCTGAATCTCATTGAAGCATTGTTGGGCAATATCTGCGCCCATGCGACGCGACATTCCCTGAAGATCGATCCTGGTTGCCTTCATTTTCGGCGGTGACGCGTTTTCCAGGTAGTGCCGCTGTAAGCGGCCCATGGTCAGCACGCCGACGCCAACCTGCTGGCCATGAAGCGTCCCCGGATGGCGGTCTCCCGCGAAGCAATCGATGTAGTGGGAGATCTGGTGTTCGCCCATGGAGCCATGGTTCGACATGCCGGTAAAGGAGACACCGAGACCGCACATCGTCAGAACACGGTAGAGGTAGCCGTTTGCGGAGACATCGCCGCGGTTGATCCCCTCGGCGCGCCGGTTTAGCTCCGCCTCGTCCTCATGCTGAATGATATAAGGCGCGTTATCGTAGGCCGTCCCGAAGAGGCGATGCGACAGCCACCAGTCCACCTGCGCCACAGACCGAACGAGGCAATCGGCGAAGCCGGCAGCCGATAGATAGGTGGGCGCCGCAGCGGCGACAGAAAGGTCGACAAAGAAACCCGCCGGCGCATGCGATGGCAAAGACACTTTGAGACCGTTGTCGAGGGTTATAGACGCGGTGGTCGAGGTATAGCCGTTCATCGAGGCGGCGGTGCCGAATACACAATACCGCCGTCCATCGAGGCCGGTCACGTATTTCACCAGATCGTTGATCGTGCCCGACCCCACGGCGACCACACCTTCGGCGCCTTTCAGTTTTTCGGTCAACACAGCCACATTCGCCATATCGGCATGCGGATGGTCGAGAAGAACGGTCTTGACGGGGCCGAGCGATTGGAGAGCATGGGCGATGCGTTCACCCATCGCATCCCAGGTGGCGTGATCGGCCACGACTGTGAATGTGTTGCCTAGCCCTAGTCCGGCAACCAGTTCGGCTTCCCGTCCCTCAAGGGTATCTGCGATGACGATCGATTCGTAAGGCACAGTTGCTGGTTTGCGGGTCTCCGGATCCACCCAGCGCCCGGCGACGATATCATCAATCAACGCGGTCCAGCCGCCCTGGGGAGCGCTTGCGGCGCCGCCCTGGTTCCCTGTCGTTTCCATTCCTGATGTCCAGTCTTATTGTGATGAAAACAAAAGACACCAGCTACTGACACTTGTCAATACATAAATCAAACTGCCTTGACATTTGCCATCCGGTGTCATCAGATAAGGTGGAAACAAGGAAACACCGAGGAAACACATGCTGGACGCAGGCGTCACCCTGCCCACGGAGTTCGACGACGCCGTCAATTGGGCCGCATGGCTCTATTACGCCGACGAGATGACCCAGAGCGAAATCGCCAAAACGCTCAACGTCTCCCGCGCGACAGTCGTCAATTACCTTCAAGAGGCGCGCAGCCGTGGCATTGTCTCCATCCGGATCAGCACCTATGCGAGCGGACGGACAAAGATCGCCCGTGCATTGAAGGAAAAATTTGGCCTTGAAGGCGCGCTGGTCATCCCCTCGACCGGAAATGGAGACCTCGTGCGTCGGTTGGGGGACGCCGGAGCCCGTGTTCTGGCCGACCAGGTGACGACGGGAGATGTAATTGGGGTGGCTTGGGGGCGCACCGTGCTTTCGGTCGCCGATCAGATTTCACTTCCTGAACCGGTCTCCAATCTCACCGTGGTCCAGGTCTCGGGAAGTTCTACGGGCGAACCGGATTTCTCGCCCGAATTGTGCACCTCGCTTCTGTCGAGCCGTATTGGCGCGCGTTGCGTCAACCTTCTGGCACCGGCCATTCTATCGACCAAGGAACTCAGGGCGATGCTGCTCGACGAACCAGTCCTGAAAAAGCAGTTCGACCTCATACACTCGACAAACCGCATTTTGTTTGGTGTCGGCGATGTCGGCCCTAAAAGCACCGTGCGAGCGTCCGGGATCGCAAGCCAAAGGGAAATCGACACATATGTCGAACATGGTGCGGTCGCGGTTATCATCGGTCGGTTTATCGATGCGCACGGTCGCGCGGTAGGCGGCGAGCACGATGAACGAATGGTCGGAATCGCACTCGAAGAGCTTATTCAGACGCCCAATAGGATTTGCGTGGCAGGTGGGGCCGGCAAGATAGAGGCCATTACCGCAACACTCGAAGGCGGTTACGCGACGCATTTCGTCACAGACATGGCCACGGGAGAGGCCTTGTTGGGGGTTTGACAATCACAAGCAGTGGCGAAGGGCCGCTGCCTGTGGAGGTATTCAATGGACCCACCCGCATCACATCGGTTCGTACCGAGGTATCGCGGATCACTCAGCGGAGAGGAGCCGCTTTAATGCAGTCGGAGGAACGTTATGTCATAGGGATCGATTCATCGACGCAATCGGTGAAGGCCATTGCCTGGTCGAAAGACGGTCAGCCTTGTTTCGAAGGGCGTGCGCCGCACACGCTTATAACGCCTGACGCCCACCGGGCAGAACAGGATCCCGACGAATGGTGGAGCGCAGCGATCACTGCCTTGAAAGCTGTAGCCGGAGCTACCGATCCCGACCGCATAGATGGCATAGCGATTTCCAATCAGCGCGAGACAATGGCATTGCTGGACGACCAGCGACGTCCGCTGGCGCCCGCCACGGTTTGGCTCGACCGGCGTGCGCGGGACATGCCCGCCCTCCTTGCTGACGAATTGGGCGCGGATGTTCTGCACGGCATATCCGGAAAGCCGGTCGATGTTATTCCTTGCGTCTATCGCCTGCGCTGGATGCGTGCCAATCAGCCGGAGTTGCTCGATAAGGCGGCTTATATTCTGTCCGTGCATGACTACTTGACGATGCAGCTGAGCGGCACACCGCAGGCGACATGGACAAGCGCCGATCCGTTCGGAATTTTCGATATCGTCAGTAAAACCTGGTCGAAGACGATCCTCGGCCACCTCATGATCGACGAGGCCAAGCTTCCGTCGCTCAATCCGCCCGCCTCCAGAATCGGCTCCATCTCCCAGGAAGCCGCTGCGCAGACGGGCCTGAAACCAGGCACGCCAATCTTTGCTGCCGGCGGAGATGGTCATTGCGCCGCTCTTGGCGTAGGCGCGATCGAACCGGGGACAGTCTATCTTAATCTCGGAACAGCGGTCGTGGGTGGCCTCTGGTCGGCCACGCCGGAATTGAGCGGACATTGGCGCACGCTGGTATCTCCCACTGGCGACGGCTATGTTCTGGAAAGCGTACAGCGGGGCGGTGCTTTTTTCGTGAACTGGCTGCTCGATAATTTCGCTGGCGGACGCACGGATGTGGCGGTTTTTCAACGACTAGAGGCGGAAGCCATGCGCCTGCCTGTCGGCTCTGACGGGCTGACGGTGTGCCCATATCTGATGGGCTGTATGGATCCCTACTGGGATGAAAATGCGCGGGCGAGTTTTACTGGCTTCGGGCCGGATCACGGAATGGGTCATCTCTATCGCGCATCCCTTGAAGCGATCACGCTCGAATTTGCAAGGAGCTTGCAGGAGATGAGGGCCACGGGGCTCGTAGCCGAGCGAATTTTCGTGATCGGCGGCGGAGCTTCGAGTGTGCTGTGGAGAAAAATGGTTTCAGATGCTACAGGGCTTCCTGTCCATCGCAGCCTCTCCAATGAGGCATCGGCACTTGGTGCAGGCATTGCGGCAGCGGTGGGTGCCGGGTGGTACAGCAATTTCCACGAAGCGAAAAATGCCATGGCGCGGACGACCGAAGCCCTTGCGCCTGATCCTGCCGCTTACGAGGATTGGCTTACCCTCTCGGAAAGACAGGCCCAAGTTTACATCAACAATCGCGAGCAAGGGCGGACGTGAGCCCGGCTCTGTGAACGAGCATGAAGTGGCGCGAACGTTTCAGTGTGCGGTGCCTGGTTTCTCGTTTGCCCTCACAATGGCGTCCGCTTCCTTGCCGTATAGTTCCTCGAAGTGATCGAAGGTCTTGGAAAAATAACCAATGCCCTGCGTCGCCGAGCGCAGCGCCCGCGCCAGATCGTTAAGCGCGCCGCCCGGAACGAGCGCCCGGAAGATGTCCCATCCCTTGGCGGTTTCATCACGGTCGAAACCGAGAACCTGACCGTTGAGAGCGGCGACGATCTGGACAAGGCTGCCTGAATAGACCGACGGGATGTGGAACTCGCTGCGAAAGACCGGCTGCATCAAGACGGTCGACCCTTCGGAAAGCGCCTGTCGCACTCCCATTTTCGATGCAGTCCGGAAGGCGTGTTCCGAACTGTCGACGGTATGGTGCTGACCATCTAACAGCGTTACGCCGACATCGATGACTTCGAAGCCTAGCGGTCCTTTCTCCATCGCTTCGCGCGCGCCCGCTTCGACGGCGGGGATGTAATTGCGCGGAACGGCGCCGCCCTTGATGGTTTCGCCAAAGGTGAAGCCCTGGCCGCGCTCGTTGGGGTGAATGCTCAACTTCACATCCGCGAATTGCCCGGCACCGCCGGTCTGTTTGCGATGGCGGTAGTGAACCTCCGACGGTTTCGTGATCGTCTCGCGGTAGACTGGGCTGGGCGTTCGGTCGGTCACGGAGATATGAAAGACATCGGACAGCGTTCGGCAGAGATCACGCAGATGGACCGGCCCTTGGGCGCGCACGAGTTGAGCGCCCGTGCCTTCCTCCTGCAAGACTTTCAGACCGCGATCCGTCTGGGAAAGCTTCGCCAGCGTTTCGGAAAGTTTGTTTTCATCGCGCTCGCTGCCCGGAATTAGGATCCTTTCAAGCATCGGCGTGGGTGGATCCGTCCACTCGGGCGGGGCGACCACCGCGCCGGAGGTCAGTAGCGAAGGGACGGGCAGGTGGTCGGACTTGACCGTCGCGAAGACATCCCCCGGCGCAGGCAGAACCGCCGAATTGGACCGCCCGTTTGCGAGATTTTGTACGGCGCCGAGGTTGGAGCCGCCCAGTGATGCGCCTTGCCGCAGTCCCTCGCCAAGTGCGCGCACGAGCACCGTCTTGCCGACATTCTGGCGATGATAGGCATGGAAGCTCACGGCCACCAGCTTGCCTTCATCGACAGTTCCCGTATGAGCGAGACGCTGCCGAAGAACCCCTAACGGCGGCGCCTCGTGGCGCAGCGCCTTCATCAGCCTCGTCATGCCGTTGCCGTGACTTGCAGCACCGATCAGGACCGGGATAATTCTGTTTTCCCTGAGAACCCGTGATGAAATGGCATAGAGCGCGTCGCTGGGCGGCTCGCGATCCTCGATCAGTTCCTCGAGAAGCCAGTCATCAAATTCGGACAGGTGTTCCAGGAGCTCGCTGCGCGCTTCGTGCTCGCGCTCGGCGGCGCTTTCGGGGATTGCGATCAGCGCCGAAGTCTGGCCTTCCCGGTAGCGCCACGCCCGTTCCGAAATCAGATCGCAACTGCCTATGATCCTGTCTCCCTCGCGGATCGGGATCTGGCGAAGCAAAAGCGTGTGGTTGGCGTAGTCTTGAAGCGCGGCGATCACGTCCCTCAGCCGCCCTCTCGGTTCGTCCATCCGGTTGACGAAGAGGATGCACGGCGTCTCCGAGGCTTCGACTATCCGCAGATAGGGCGCGGCGAGCACAGCCTCCTCGGGTGCCGATGAAACGCACAGGATGCAGGCGTCGCTGGCAAGAAGCGCGTGCTGCGCATGCGCCAACGCTTCGTTGGGTCCTGGCGCATCCAGCGCACACCACGCCTCGTTTCCGAAGGTGAATTCCGTTAGGTTCAATCCATAGGGGGAGCTGGATTTTTTCGGCGCCCCCTCCAAGGAGCCGAGCTTTTCCACGACTGTCGATTTTCCGGTCTGCGAGGGTCCAAGCACGGTAAAGCAGCGCATCGGTCTTCCTCCAACTGCCATAAACACAATTTTCAGCCATCATAGGATGCCCTGAACCGCTGCAAGGCGCCAGAGGTGTTCAGTTTCACAACGCTTTGACTTAGACTTGCATTTGAGGCTGATCCATTGAGCTTACGGTTCGATACTAAATCCGAGAAAGTCTCGTTTGATCTTGAAGCCAACCCGACGGGCTGGCAGGACAATTGCTTCTTCCGCCTTTATCGACCCAGGCTTCGGGTGCTGATTACGGCCAAGGGCTGGAAGCCGTCGACGGCGGAGGGCGTCAGCTTCAGTTCCTCCGCAGTTGCATGAAAACTCTCCGCCCGCGCCGCTGCTTGTGCCAGGGACGTAGGAACGTCCTGCGCCGAGGCGGATGTTAACTGACCGCTAGAGCCAATATCGGTTCCTCGGGGGAAGCTTCATGCCTGCGCTCCCTCATTCTTTTGGATAGCTTTTCGCGCATCGTAAAAGCGTAATACTATCTTGGCGGGAAATCCGGAGAGGGGCATGCAATATCGCCAAAGGTCGGTGCTGTTCGCAGCACCTTGGCTGATCATCGGAGCTGCCGCAGTCGGCGCTTCGAGCGGTATAACGATTGCGGACTTCGAAAAGCCGGAACTGTTAGTCGCCGCACTGTTTGTCGGCATTATCATCGGAATGGCCGTTGAGCAGTTCCTCGCCACGATGAGCAAACAGGCGTGGCGGCAGAGAGGCAGATCACGCTGGGAGAACCGGCGCCGGAACGAGCGCATCGTACCGAGGCCCTGGCTTCAGACGCCAGTTGCGGAGCGATTGCGACCGGTCGACGCTGCGGATCAACTGCGTATCGTGATGCGCTCGAATTTCACGATTCAACCATTGCTGAACCAAAGCGAAGCCCGGGTGTTTTGGGAGCTCGACAGCGTCGTGATCGGCTGCAATTCCTCCTGGCAGGTGATGGCGCAGGTTTCATTGGGCGAGATCCTCCGAAGTGCCGATCCGGAGGCCTACAGTTGCATCAACTCCAAACGTGTCGACCTGCTCCTCGTGGACGGTAACTGCCAACCGCGGCACGTCATCGAATACCAGGGCGGAGCGCACCATCAAGGAGCCACGGCCGCGCGTGACGCGGTAAAGAAGGAGGCGCTACGACGCGCCGGGATCGGCTATTATGAAGTGGTGGCTGGTCAAACGACGCCGTCGGAACTCAGGCGATTGGTCGAGAAGCTGGTGGACAAGCCGAGTGTCACTTAAAGCGATCTCAACACGCATGACTGCACGCTCGTGCCTCTCTGAGTGGATAAGCAGATTGCCGTGCCTTAATGGAATTGAGGCGCACCCGAGATGATCTCCGACTTCGAGGCAGTTCGCGAAAATCTGTTTCCGGCGAGTCACGGAGCGATCGAGGACTGGAGCAAGTTCCCCTGGCATCGTGATCGAACCAATCAAATTCAGGCTTATAAGGCGCATTCGTCGCAAGCCATCGCAATCGATGTCTTCGGCACACTGAAGATGAGCAGAGATCGCGATCGCATTTTCGACGCCATCGCTGAGTGCGTGGGGGTGGCACGGGGTGGCCCATGGGCAGTAATACTCGAGTGGACTGATACCGATCGGCTTCTGGGAGAACCTAGGCCGACGCAAGTGGATGCACTTGCCGTCGGCTCTGCGGCCGCACTTGTCATCGAGTGCAAGTTCACCGAGCCCGCAGGACAATGTAGCCAAACGGCCGTTTCTCGCTCGGGCGAACGCCAATGCAACGGAAACTACGAAGACCAAATCAACCCAGGCAATGGCGTGCGATCGCGATGCGCTCTGACAGGCAAGAGCATCCGGTACTGGGAATACATCCCAAAGATCTTCGAGCTCGATCCAGGTGTGGACCATACGCCCTGCCCCTTTAAGGGAGACGCCTATCAGTGGATGCGCAACGCCGTGTTGGCGGCTGCGCTAGGCAAACACCGCAATCTTCAAGCGGCTGCCCTAGCAGCCTTTGCCGATCATCCAAGTTTTCCAACAGCGCGAAAAGTGAAACGAGGCCTGGTGGATCCTAGCCTCGCCGGCCAAGGGGCGATAACGCCTGTCTCATACCAGCAGATCATTGCGATCGCCTGCCAAGTCGGCCGTGACCGAGCGCTCTGGAACGAGCTTAATGCATGGATAGATCATAAGATCGCACGGGCAGCGTCGCGAAAATTGGACTTCCAAGAGGTTCGAAATGGATGCTGATATCTGGAATGGAGCCTTCTATGACGATGGCGAGTGGGTTTCCTGGTCCGACGTGGAAGAACAACTCCAATATCAAGAGTGGCGTGCCAAGTATCCCAAAGCGATTAGACCTCTGATCCCATATTTTCAGGACCTCTTGGCACTGGCCGAAAGCTACCACCGTGAGACAGGTCGTCATCTTGATGTGTACGGCGTCATTGGTGAACTGTTCGGAGCAATCACCTACGGAATAAAGCTGAATAAGAACTACGCGCAGGGTGCCGACGGGCGGCTGGGCAACGACCACGTGGAGATCAAAACCATCACGCCGTTCAAGTCCAAGGACGAGGTTTCCGTCAAGGTGTCGAGTAATTTCAGCAAGCTGCTCGTCGTGAAAATCAACGGCGACTTTGAAGTGTCGTCGCGGATGGTTGACCGCTCGAAGCTTCCGAAAACGACCAAACCTCTCCTGAGGATAAGGTGGAGCGATCTGCCCAAAGGCCAATGACGACTTCATGCGTGATCGCGCCAAGTGGCGGCCTACCCCTCAGGCCCTCGAGCGCCCTCTCCTCTCGTGCGGCAAACTTTGGTTGCACGACGTAGCAGCCAAAAATCATTAATTCAGAATTTTAGATGCACGCGTATAGTCCGCTTGGCATCACAGCATCCGTGCCTTGAGGGGTCGAGGGCAATGAACTGGAACACATCGTCGACATTCACGGCCGCTTTGGGCGCCGCTTGCGGTGATTGCGGCATTGGCCAGTGGCGGCAGGGCGCGGCGTTAGCACATCGAGATCCGACAATCTCTGAAGTCCAAATTCAATATCATCCGACCGCAAAGAGGCAGGCTCCGAAAGGTGCTGGGGCTTATCAGGTGTTTGGCCGCTCGCGATGAGCAGCGTGACAAGTGTACTATCCCAGTCTGCACAACCGGCGAAAATCCTCAGAAAACTCGACGCTTCGGGCTCCATCCCTCGGACCATGAATAGGAACGCAACTTGACCGGCCATTTGCTGCGCGCCGGCCTTGCCCTCCTCGGGCGATGTCGAGGAGCGCTATGTTGAAAAACAGCAGGGGCACACTTCGGCTGAGTTGACGCGCAAACGTCAGCGGCGGCGCGGCCGCTTCCGCAGCAACCTCACCAAGCGTCTTGGCTTTAAGAGCCCCTCCCCAAGCGGTCAAAATTGCCGGCTGGGTGTTCGCGCTTCAATTGAAATCGGGGAGTAAAAGCTACAGGGCTGTAGGGACCTTATCCGGCCAGCATACGTGCGAGCATATTTCTGATGTGGTCCTGCGCGCTGTAGAAAATTGCCGCGACAATGATTTTGCGGCTATCTTCTACCGGTAGAAACCAAATAGCTGCCTTGTCCCGCCGAAGAAACCGGATCCCGGGATGAATATCCGGCCGCAGAGTCCCGATATAAGGCGTATCGACGAGACGATCGATTTCGACACGCAGTTTGTGGATCCGTTCAGCGGTGCGCTCCACCGCCTCGTCAGGCGAGTCCCCGAGTTCGACATAGGCGCCGAACAGATGATCGAAGATCAACTCGAAATCGCGTTCGGCATCCTCTGAATATTCAAGAGTCCACACGAACAACCCGTCGCTTCCGCTCAATCATTGCCGAGACGCGGCTTTCCATTTCCGTCGCAGTAATCATAGGTCCATTCAATCGCCGCTGAACCAATTCGCGAAGCGCTGCCGTTTCGACGGTCTCGGTTTCCGTCTTTTGGCGAAGCAGTTCTAGGCCCTGCTGAAGAACGGAACTCAGGCTGGCATACCGGCCGCTCTCCACCAACGAACGGGCAAACGCATCCTGCTGGTCGGTCAGCGAGATCGACGATTTGACACTCATAGGTTTAACTCCTTTGAACCTAATTTGCTACTCAGTAGCACATTTGTCAATATAACGAGATGTCCGTCAGGGCGGCAAAGGATGGCCGCGCAATGTCAATCCAGGATCAACGCTGGATCAATCGCTTTCTGCTGGTTCGCGGTCCGCGTCACGATGTGCGCCGCCGAGCGCCCCGCCGGGGGCCGAGTGTCCCAAGCGATTCATGAATATCCGGTTCTCGGACTCTCAGCACTAGCTGTGTGGAAAGCTCCTCGGACATATGCTCGACAGCTACCCGATCACCATGTTTCTACCCGAGGCTTTAGCCTGATAAAGGTTTTCGTCCGCGGCTTTCAAACAAGAGTGTGGATGAAACCCCGGCCGGCTGAAACACACCGATACTCGCCGAGATTAGCACTTTCGAACCCGAAGGAGATCGCAGATCAATACGCGCGATCTCTTCCCGGATTTCCTCGCTACGTATAAGCATCTCGGCAGGCGTCAAATTCCGTTGAAACAGACCGAACTCTTCGCCCCCGAGGCGTCCTGCGAACCCTGACTGCCCTTGGTAGCGGGCGAGGATAAGACCGGTGCAGCGGAGTGCTTCATCGCCCGTTGCATGACCATATCGGTCGTTGATCGACTTGAAATAGTCGAGGTCCAGAAACAGCAAGGCGCCGGATACACCGTGTTGACTGGTCGCGTCTAGCTCTTCAAGGAAGGCGCTGCGAGTGAGGGTGCCCGTCAGGCCATCCGTGCGAGATTGGACGCGAAGGGCGTCATAAGCGTCCGCGAGCTTGTTCAAAGCCTCTTTTGTCGCAGCTTCAGCGCGTCGGACTTTTTCCGACTGAGTAAAATGCAGCGCCGAAGCCGGGATCGATATCGCCAGCGGGCAAAAAATCGTCATGAATAGGCCAGCGCCTGCCACTTGTCCGCCCAACAGTGGAACAATGATGAATGAAAGTGCCAGCGAGGCGAACACTGAAAGCAGTCCGGTTAAAATAGACTTTTCGACAATACGACGCATCAATACCACCGTGACGAAGTGAAACTGCTATGAGCTCATCAATTTAAAATGGGTTGAAACACATCGATAAAACTTGATTCATGCGTCTCTCTCACCGACGATTTGCCTCGAATGGCCACCCCCCGCATCTGGCCGCCAGATCGTCGCAGCTATCCTTGTTCTGTTTTTAACTATGCGAGAAAGGGCGGCTGCGCGGTCGCGTCATCGTGGCCGTCTTGAATGGTCGTGGAACATCGAGAGGTTTATCCCATGATTGCCGCCCGGCGGATTTGCGCGTCTAAGCCTGCCGGCAGAAGACGGGAAGGCTCGCCGGACGGCCTGTCGTCAGGCAACTTTCCTCGCCATCCCGACCGAGCGCGGCGCGGTTTCAGCGAAACCGAACTGTCGGTACAGGCGGTTCGCCGGGACGTCGGCGATCAGACTGACATAGGCCGTCTTTGGCAACTGGTTCTCGATATGGTTCGTCAGCGCGGCCATGATCATCTTGCCAAGCCCCCTGCCCTGGTGTTCGGGCATGATCGCGACGTCGGTGACTTGAAAGAAGCAGCCTCCGTCGCCGATGATGCGACCCATGCCGATTACCGCGTCGCCGCTCATCAGGCAGACACCAAAGATCGAGTTGGGCAGCCCCTTTTCGGCCGCCTCTTTCGAAAAGGGGCTGAGGCCCGACAGGTATCGCAGGCGCAGGTAATCGTCGATGCCCGGGACGCGGAGCTCGATGCGGTAATCGTCATGCTGGGTCATGTGATGCCTTTCAATGTACGTCTCCTAAAAAATCTCTCTCGCCACCGTTATCGCGGTGCTGGCGATTGATGGGCCAAGTTATCGCGCTATGAACTGGCCCTAAAAAGATAACAGAACGTCTCTCCAGGCCATGTTTCCTCCAAACCACTCTCTGATCATCCGCAAACGGCTGCGATCACTTGCCAATAACCGCGGCCGACAATCGCGCTTGAAATGGACCTCGCGGCAAGCCAAAGGTCCCGAAGACCGTGGCGATGGAAGTTTCATCCAGAGCTCTGTCCCTAAGCGGGAAAAAATCCGTGCGCTTAACCATGTTGATTAGCCTTTGATTCATCCTCCCAGAGCAGTTTGCGGCCGGGATGGCTGGGAACCAACCTCAAAGGATCAAAAGCTATGACCTATGCACTCGTGCTTTTCTCGGCGGTAACGGCGATCGTGGTGTCCATTTCGGCGATTGGCACTGCACCGGCGCCGAATAGCAAGTGGCCGGAAATCCATTCGGAAAAGACCTCCAGACTGGCGCCGGTGCACCGGCCCTGAGCCGCCATATTGGATGAATAGCGGATTCGCGAAGCGGCGTCGGTTGCGCCGCTTGCATTGGACAAAGCCACCTCAACAGACGCTGCTCAGGCGGATTACGCCTGCGGCCGCGGCTGCGAACCGGTCAGGCCCTCATCAGCGCTAATTTCCACGTCGATATCGGGATACTGCGCCAAAAACAACGTGGACTTCCTGCAGAGCGCACGACGGAAGCGTGGTGGTACCCTCAATAACGCCACGGTGCCGTGCGATCGATCCATTCGCGCGTCCGCGCTTCGGGATCGGCGTTCAAGGTGATGTCGGTGACAACCGCCACGGTGTCAGCGCTCGCGTCGAATACGCCCTGTAGCCTGTCCACATTCAAGCCTCCGATCGCCACCAGCGGCAAGGGTGCGACACGCTTCTTCCAATCCGTGATCCGTTCCAGACCTTGCGGCGCCCATTTCATCTGCTTGAGAATGGTGGGATAGATCGGGCCGAGCGCCACATAGTCAGGTTTCGCAGCCAACGCCGTTTCGAGCTCCGTCTCGTCATGTGTGGAAAGACCGAATTTCAGGCGCCGGCTCTGCGAATAGCATCAAGGTCGGCTTCCACCAGATCCTCCTGGCCCAGATGGATGAAATCGCATCCCTCGTCGATCGCCAGTTTCCAGTAGTCGTTGACAACCAGCTGGCAATTCGCCGCTGCGCAAACGGCCTTGGTACGACGGATTTCCTGGCGCAGGATCTCGTCCGGGCGATCCTTCACGCGCAGTTGCACCAGTTTGACGCCCAGCGGCACGAGACGTTCGATCCATTCGGAACTGTCGACGATGAGATAGAAGGGATCGAGCCTCATGCGAAAACGCCCTTTCCGACAACCGGGGTGGACGGTACCGCCATGTCGCGCGGCTCCAGCATGCCGGAAAGATAAGCGAGCCTTCCGGCCTCGATCGCCTTGCCAAACGCCTCGGCCATGGCAGGCGGATCGCCTGCGACGGCGACCGCGGTATTCAGCAGCACCGCGTCGTAGCCGAATTCCATCACCGCTGCCGCATGCGACGGCCTCCCGATCCCCGCATCCACGATCAGCGGGATGTCCGGAAAGGCGCTCCGCATGGCCTTGAGCGCGGAAGGGTTGCGCGGACCGGCCGCAGAACCGATCGGCGCGCACCAGGGCATCAAGACCCGACATCCGACGGAGACCAGTTTTTCACCGACCACCAGATCGTCCGTCGTATAGGGAAATACGCAAAACCCTTCCGAACAAAGAATGCGTGCGGCTTCGACCAGTTCGAACACATCCGGCTGGAGACTGTCGTGATGGCCGATCACCTCGAGCTTGATCCAGTCGGTACCAAATACTTCGCGCGCCATCTTGGCGGTCAGGATCGCCTCCGACGCACTGTGACATCCCGCGGTGTTGGGCAGGACGTGCACCGCGAGCTGGCGGATGAGTTCGAAGAAGGCTCCCCCCGTCTTTCCGCCGGCCGTTTCGCGGCGAAGCGAGACCGTGACAATCTCCGCGCCGGACCGGCTCACCGCCTCGGCAAGGACGGCCGGCGAAGGATAACGCGCGGTACCGAGCAGAAGCCGCGAAGACAGTGCAGCATCATAAAGAGAAAGCATGGATCAACCTCCCTGCATCGGGGACAGGATTTCGATACGGTCACCATCGTCCAGCCGGTGAGCGGCTCGGTCCTCGCGATGCACGAGATCTCCGTTGACGGCGGTTGCCAACCAGTCGCCCTCGTATTCCAGAACATGAAGAAGTTCGGCCAGGGTTACGGCCTCGCAGACCTGGGTTTCGCCATTGATAATCAGTTTCATGGGGTTAGCCTTTCAGACGTGAATGTCGCGCGAGGAGAATATCGGCGGCCCGCACAGCCATGGCGGGGGCCAACAGGAAGCCATGCCGATGCATGCCGGCGATGGCGAGCCCCTCCTCTGTTTCGATTACTTGCGGAATGTTGTTGGCAAACGCCGGACGTATGCCAGTCCCGGTCTCGACAACGCGTGCCTCGCCAAACGCCGGATGCAGCGTATAGGCCGCGTTCAGGAATTCCATGAGCGAACGCGCGGCAATCGGTCCGTCATCTTCGGCCTCGATCATCGTCGCCCCGACCATGAAACGGTGATCGTCGCGGGGCACGATATAGATCGGATGGCGTGGATGCAGCATCCTGATCGGCCTGGAAAGCGTCACATCCGCAGTTTCCAGATAGAGCATTTCGCCTCGCACGCCGCGCATGCCGGAAAGTCGCGGTATCGCCGCTGGCCCGGTGCAGTCGAGCACGCGGGCAAATCGCCGGTCTTGCGGCTCGTGTCCGCCGAAATGGAAGACGACGCCACGCTCGCGGAGCCTGCCGGCTAGTCTGGCCAGTGCGCGGCGTGGATCGAGATGCGCTTCCTGCTGGAAGAAAAGAGCCTTTTCGAAGCGGCCGGCAAGTGCAGGTTCGAGGTCGGTCACACCCTTGCGATCGATCCAGACATGACCGGTCGTGCGCGCCGCAAACCGGACGAGATCCGGAAGGTCACGCGGCTGCGCCACGACCAGAGTACCGCGGCGACGAACCTCGCCGGGCACGGCCTCCTCCCACCATCCGGCCGCGCCCAGGCCCAATGTCAGGACAATCTCTTCGGCCGCCTCCCGTTCGCAATAGGGTGCGAGCATTCCTCCAGCAAAATGCGAGGCGCCAAGTCCCGCCGCGCCGGCTTTTTCGATCACCTCGACCGAAAAGCCCCGCCTGATGAGTTCATGGGCCGCCGCGAGGCCGGCAACGCCGGCTCCTTTGACGAGAAAGGTAGACATTATGCGTTACCCGGAAGGTCTGCGACCGGCATGTAAAGATCGCCGCCATCGCGGTATTTGGCGGCCATGGCTTGCAACCCCTCCCTCTGCGCTTCGGCGCGGATATCGTGCGAAATCCGCATCGAGCAGAATTTCGGGCCGCACATGGAGCAGAAATGCGCCACCTTATGCGCCTCCTTCGGCAGCGTTTCGTCGTGGAAGGAACGGGCGGTTTCCGGATCGAGCGAGAGGTTGAACTGGTCCTCCCATCGGAACTCGAAACGGGCGCGCGACAACGCATCGTCGCGCACCCGCGCCGCCGGATGGCCCTTGGCGAGATCGGCGGCATGTGCCGCGATCTTATAGGTGATGACGCCCACCTTGACGTCGTTGCGGTCCGGCAGGCCGAGATGTTCCTTGGGCGTCACGTAGCAGAGCATGGCGGTGCCGAACCAGCCGATCATCGCAGCCCCGATGCCGGACGTGATGTGGTCATAGCCCGGCGCGATATCGGTGGTTAGCGGTCCGAGCGTATAAAAAGGCGCCTCGCCGCAAACCGCGAGCTGCTTGTCCATGTTTTCCTTGATCTTGTGCATCGGGACATGGCCGGGACCTTCGATCATCACCTGGCAATCCTTCGCCCAGGCGATTTTCGTTAACTCGCCGAGCGTTTCCAGTTCTGCGAACTGCGCCGCATCGTTGGCATCAGCGATCGAGCCTGGCCGCAGGCCATCACCGAGCGAGAAGGAAACGTCGTAAGCGCGGCAAATGTCGCAGATCTCCTCGAAATGCTCGTAGAGAAAACTCTCCCTGTGGTGGTGCAGACACCACTTGGCCATGATCGAGCCGCCGCGGGAAACGATGCCGGTGACGCGATTGACGGTCAGCGGAATATAGGCGAGCCGCACGCCGGCATGGATGGTGAAATAGTCGACGCCCTGCTCGGCCTGTTCGATCAGCGTATCGCGATAGACCTCCCAGGTGAGGTCCTCGGCAACGCCGTTTACCTTTTCGAGTGCCTGGTAGAGCGGCACGGTACCGATCGGCACCGGCGAATTGCGGATGATCCATTCGCGGATATTGTGGATGTTTCGGCCGGTCGACAGGTCCATGACGGTGTCGGCACCCCAGCGGATCGCCCAGACCATCTTCTCCACTTCTTCCGCCATGGACGAGGTAACAGCCGAATTGCCGATATTGGCATTGATCTTTACCAGGAAGTTCCGGCCGATGATCATCGGTTCGGATTCTGGATGGTTGATATTGGCGGGAATGATCGCTCGGCCTTCCGCGACTTCCCGACGGACGAAATCCGGTGTCACGAAATCCGGGATATGGGCGCCAAAACTTTCGCCGTCGCGGATGAGAGCTTCCTTGGTCGCCTGTCGTCCGAGGTTTTCGCGAATGGCGATGAATTCCATTTCCGGCGTGACGATGCCGGCCCGCGCATAAGCGAGCTGGGTAACGGCCCTCCCCGCCTTCGCCTTGAAAGGCTGGCTGCGAACGGGGAATTCCGGCGTCAGCCTGTCGCCTGAAACAAAGCCGTTATCCTCCGGCCTGACGATGCGGCCCCCGTAGGATTCAACATCACCGCGAGCAAGAACCCAGCTTTCGCGCAGGCGTGGCAGGCCTGCATCGATGCGGATTTCGGCACCTTCTGCGGTGTAGGGACCCGAAGAATCGTAGACAGTGACTGGCGGTTCGCCAGAGGTCGGATGCAGTGCGATCTGACGCATCGGTACGCGGATATCCGGATGAATGGTGCCTGCTTTCAGGACTTTCGCGGAGGCGGGAAGCGGACCTGTGGTGACGACCGGAGTGAGTTTGGTGGCTGCAATATTCATGGTTCGAGGCTCCAAGTTTTGACGTTTGGAGACCCAGTTCCAGTGTTGGAATGATGAAAAAACGCCGTGGATTCCGAAGGACGGATACCCGCCCTCGCTGCCGCAGCGCCCGCACCGTCCCTACGCCAGTATGAACTGGATCAGGTTCAACGGGTCACTGCGCCTCGGGCGGCCAAAGCCGATCCGACCAGCAGTATCTCAGCCCCTTGGCGGGACCCCCCTGGTGAATAGGGCTAAGCTATTGTGAGAAATGCCGCTCCGTCAAGCCCTTAGGGCACCATTGAGAACCCATATCCCGACCGCTTGAGTTCTGTTCATCGCGCCGCTGGGCTGACTGGCTTCGTGGAGTTTAGCGAATGTGGCATGCTCAGCGCCGCCCCAATTCCCCGCCAGAACCTCCAGGAACGCAAAGCAATCGCCAACGGCTCGGTGCCCATCCGCTGTCACCCGACCACCCCTAGCGGCACCACTTTCGCCGGCGACAATAGAATGCCCTCGAAAAGCCAACTTGCGCATGGCGTCTCTCGCCAAAGCTGCGCAAACCAGACTGTTTTTCATGCCCATCCTGTCAATGATCGGGAAAAGGGCAATAAGATCAATAATTAGACGGTATGATCGGTTTTTAATCAAAAATCAAAAAGCTCATCATTTTGGCAGAATTTGCGGTTTATTTGGCCGAATATGAAACATCAGGTCTCTTGCCTCGTGACGGTATTGCAAGTGTAATTCTCCTCGTCTGATCGGCGCTTACGGCGTAATCAGACCAGCAAACAGCAGCGGAGCCGCCTTTTCAGCCCGGTCATTTGGCCGAGACGGCGGAGGCGTGCTCGGACGGCAAGGGGATGAGGCATGACAAAGCTTGCGACGACAATTCTGACCGGGTTTCTCGGGACCGGCAAGACCACGCTTCTCAATCACCTGCTCACCTCAATCGAAAACGAGAGCGTAGCGGTGATCGTCAACGAATTTGGGGAGGTCGGCATCGATGGAAAGCTCGTGGTGCCGACGGCGGACGAGGTCATCGAGCTGAACAATGGCTGCATCTGCTGCACTGTCAGGGGCGATCTCATCGCCGCGATCGGCGAACTGCTGCGCTCCGGACGGCCAATCGACCGCATCATCATCGAGACTTCGGGTCTTGCCGATCCGGCGCCGGTCATCCAGTCCTTCCTGCTCGACGAAACGCTCGCCAGGCGGCTGCAGCTTGATGCGATCGTGACCGTCGTCGATGCCCGCCATATGAAGCAACAGCTCTCTCAGGACGAGGCGAGGGAGCAGATCAGCTTTGCCGACGTGCTGCTGCTCAACAAGATCGACCTGGAGAGCGCCGAGGACCTTGCCGCCACCGAGCAGCAATTGCGCGGGATCAATCCGCTTGCCCGGATCATCCGGACGAGGGATTGCAAGGTCGAGCTCTCCGCGGTGCTCGACGTCGGCGCCTTCGACCTCAAGAACATCCTGTCTATCGACCCCGATATTCTCAAGGACCATGAACACGAGCACGACCAGAGCATCGGTTGCGTGGCGATCCAGGACTTCGGCCCGCTCGATCCAGCGGCGCTGAACGTCTGGCTCAATCGCCTGGCTCAGGAGATCGGCACGGACCTCTTCCGCATGAAGGGCGTGCTGAATCTCCACGGCGAGCAGCGCCGCTATGTCTTTCACGGCGTGCACATGACGCTTGAAGGACGCCCCGGAAAGGCCTGGGGGCCTTCGGAAAAGCGGCTCAACGAAATCGTCTTCATCGGCAGAAACCTCGACGACGCGATGCTTCGAGACGGCTTCATGAGCTGCCTCAGCCAGCAGCGCGCGCTGGCATCCTGATGCGCATCCGCCCAACCCCTCAACAAGGAGACAGACCCATGCCCCCGCTCGTTGCCGCAATGATCAGCCTCGGTGTGCTCGGCGCCATCGACACCTATATCACCGCGACGATATTTCCCGTTCCCGTGTGGGTCACCTTCATCGCCTGGGCGTCGTTCTTCGCCTGCGGCGGCGGAAACCAGGGGCTGGTCAAATCGATCGTTTCCAACTGGACCGGCATCGGCATCGCCTCGATCACGCTGCTGATCATCCAGTATGGCCCGGCCCACCCGATCTTTGCGGCGATCCTGGTCGGCGCCGGCACCTCAGCAATGATCCTGGCCTCGGCCATCCCGATCTTGAACTTTCCGCCGGCGATCGTCTTCGGCTTCGCCTCTCTCGTCGGCACCAGCGCGGCGACGGACACGACGATCGTCACCTCAGGTCTCAATCATCCGACCCTCGTCGCCATGGCCGCGATGCTGCTCGGCGGCGTCTTCGGCCTGCTCTCGGAAATCGGAACCCAGCTTCTGGCCGGCAAGAAATCCGCGACCGCCTGAGCGTCATCGTCACCATTCACCATAAAGGAACGATCCCATGAAACTTCAGCATTATCTTGGCGGCCTTGAGGGGCTGGGGCCCGTGAGCACCGAAACGCGCGTTTTCGTCGATGTCTGGGAAACCAGGATCTTCGGCATCCATACGGCGATGATGGCGCTGTCGCCGCAGCTTCCCCTTCCCGAGACGCCATCGACGTTCAAGACCATCTGGACCTGGGCGGACCTCAGGAAAGGGGCGGAGTCCCTCAATCCGTTCGATTATTTCAGGTTTCGCTATTACGAGAAGTGGCTCGGCGGAATATCGGGATACTTCATCGACAACGGCTATATCACGGCAGAAGAGCTCGATGCGCTGACGGAGGAATATTACAACGAGCCGTCGAAGCCGCTGCACGAGGCCGGCGATGAGGCGATCGACCGGCGCGTCGTGCAATATCTAGTCGAAGGCGACAGCCCCAAGCGCGACGTCGGCGTGACCTTCGAATTCAAAGTCGGCGATACGGTGGCGATCCGCGATGTGCCGACCGTCGAGCATACGAGGCTGCCCGGTTTCCTCCGCAACAAGTTCGGAACGATCGAGACCGTCTATGACGGGGCTTACACCTATCTCTGCGACACCGGCCCCGACGGCGTCGGCGCGGCGATGCCGGTCTACTGCGTTCGCTTCGAACCGAGTGACCTCTGGCCCGATAATGCCGAGAAGAATTTCAGCCTCTATGCCGATCTCTACGCCCACTATGTCGAGGCACCGGAAGCCGGCGAAGCCTCCAAGGCCGCCTGAGACGCACACCAGTCGCCGCCATTCCAGTCAAGGAGCCACAACAATGATGGACCGTTTTCACTATCGCCAGGACCGGGAAGCCTACAGCGCCGCCCGCGTCAAAGCCCTGGAAGCCCTGCTGATCAAAAAGGGCGTGATCACCGACAAAACCGTCGATACAGTCCTCGATTTCTTCGAGACAAAGATGGGGCCGTTCAACGGCGCCAAGATCGTCGCGCGCGCCTGGGTCGACCCGGCGTTCAAGGACAGGCTCGTCGCCGACACGCCGAAGGCCATCGCCGAACTTCAGTTGCCCGAGGGCATGGCGGGTGCCGAGGGCGAACACATGCGCGCGGTGGCCAACGCCCCCCATGTCCATAACCTCATCATCTGCACGCTTTGCTCCTGCTATCCGTGGCCGGTGCTCGGCCTGCCACCCTACTGGTACAAGGACCCGACCTTCCGCAGCCGTGCCGCCCGCGAGCCGCGCGCCGTACTGACGGAGTTCGGGCTGGCGGTTCCCGATGCGGTCGAGATCAAGGTCTGGGATTCCAGCGCCCAGATCCGCTGGTTCGTCGTGCCGGAACGCCCGGCCGGCACGGACGGGCTTTCCGAAGCGGAACTCGAGGCCCTGGTCACGCCCGAAGCGATGATGGGTGTCGCCGTCGCCAGGGCAGCGTGAGGAGGGGACATGCTGACGCAATTCGAGCATTTCGCCGTCACCGAGATGATGGGCAGCACCGACAACCCGCCGCGGGCGAACGGCTCGCTCTGCTTCGGCAGCGAGTGGGAGCGAAAGGCCTTCGGCATGGCGCTTGCGCTCGCCAAGGACGGCTTTTTCGAATGGGACGACTTCCGCGACGAGCTGATCAGCACGATCAGCGCCTGGGAAGCGGCCCATCCAGTCGATCGATCCTCCTGGAATTATTATGACCAGTTCCTGGCCGCCCTCGAAAAGGCCGTGGCGAAATCCGGCGTCATCGACGCAGACGAGATCAAGGCCGCCTTCGCGGCCTGATCACCATAGAGCGCCGCGCGTCCCGCAGGACGCGCCAAGGACGTTCTATCACTTTGAATTGGCGCATGATCCTTTCCGAAATCGATTCCGATTTTCGGGGTTATGCGCTGGCCCTTCAGTCAACATGTTATCGGCGCCAAAGGCGCCATGTCGAAAGGTTTTCCGATGTCCACGCCCTATATCGTCTCATCCTCGGCACCTGTTGCCACCGCTTCCGCCACGAGGCTGCTTCAGTCGGCGATTGCCGCCTGCCTTGGCCTCATGATCGTCGGCTTTGTCGGCTTCTCGCATATCGAAATCGTCCACAATGCTGCGCATGACTCGCGCCACGCCAACGCGTTTCCGTGCCACTGAGAGGAGAATGACAATGTCGCTGTTTCGCTCGATCGTCTTCACCGCGGTGCTCGTCGGCAGTATCGTCGGAACCGCTGTCACGGCCGTCCAGTTCTTCGGCACGAGCCAGCTCATCGCCAAGGCTGAAGTCTACGAGAAAGCGGGTGAGGCACTGCCGGCGGCAGGCGCCGCAGCCGCTATTCCCGCGGGACACGATCATGCGGCGATGGCCGCTCATGACCATGAAGAGGGAGGTTGGGAGCCGGCCGACGGCGTCGAGCGGACGGCCTTCACGCTGGCCGCCAACATTCTCACTGCCATCGGCTATGCGCTGGCGCTGACCGGGCTGATCTCGATGCGCGGCAAGGCGCTCGGCTGGCGCGAAGGGCTGATGTGGGGGCTGGCGGGTTTTGCCTGCGTGATGATCGCGCCGTTGCTGGGATTGCCGCCCGAACTGCCGGGCACGCCATCCGCGCCGCTTGCCGACCGGCAGGTCTGGTGGATAGCGACGGCGGCTGCGACGGCTTGCGGCCTCGCCCTGATCGCCTTTCACAGGAAGCCGTGGACGGCGGTCGCCGCCATCGTGCTGATCGCGGCTCCGCATGTGATCGGTGCGCCAGCCGCGCCAGAGGGCCGGCATGCGCTGGCTCCGGAAGCGCTCGAACATCAGTTCATCGCCGCCGCAGCCATGACCAGCCTCGTCTTCTGGGCGCTGCTCGGATCGCTGACGGGCACGTTCTTCCGGCGTTTCGAGGCATAGGGTGGAAGAGTTGCACCTGACATGGCGCGAGGATATCAACTCGCTGCAGTTTGACGCCGGCAACGGCGGCCACTGTTTCGTCCACCGGTTTGCGCTGCGGACATTGCTCGGCGCCAGGCCTTCGCCGGACGAATGCCTCGCCTTCGCCAGGCGGAACGCCCCTGCGTTGCTCAGTGCCGCCCGGCAGAGGATCGAGGCCGGCGAGGCACCGGCACAGCGGAATTTTCATCTCGACAGCCGGCAGATCCGCCGCAGCCTTTCGTAAGCTGGCAGGCTAATTGCATGAATTGAACATGCGGGCGTTTCCGGATCCGCATCGCAACAGGGGTCAAGGCAATGCGCATTGTTATTCTTTCCCCGCCCGGGGTCCAGTCTCTAGATATCGTCGGCCCCGCCGAGGTCTTCTGGGAAGCCGCCCAAAGGCTTGGCGACACGGATGCATACGACATACAGATCATGTCGACAGGAGCGGCGTCCGTCAACGGAACGGGCAAACTCCGGTTCCTCGCCGACCGGACGATCTTCGACCCGGACGAGCCGATCGACACGCTGCTTGTAGCTGGCGATCCGTCGTTCCAGACGATCGATCCCGAGGTTATCGCGTGGCTGCAGCGGCGGGTGCCGACGGTCCGGCGCTTCGGGTCGATCTGTACCGGCGTGTTCCTGTTGGCGGCTGCGGGGCTGCTCGACGGAAAGAACGTAACGACGCATTGGGAATGTGCCGGCAAGTTCGCCAGGGACTTTCCGGCAATCGATCTCGATCCCGATGCGATCTATATTCGCGACGGTGCACTCATAACGGCTGCGGGCGTCACATCGGGCATCGATCTGGCGCTCTCGCTGGTCGAAGAAGATCACGGGCGCGATGTCGCGATGATCGTTGCCCGCTACATGGTGATGTTCATGAAGCGTCCAGGCGGACAATCGCAGTTCAGCGCCCATCTCGTCGGCCAGATGTCGGAAACGACGCTGATCCAAAAGGCGCAGGAATATGTGCTGGCAAACCTCGGCGCTTCGCTCGCTGTAGATGATCTGGCGCAGAAAATAGGCATGAGCAAACGCAATTTCGCCCGGGTGTTCCGCCGCGAGCTCGGCATGACGCCAGCGGACTTCGTCACGGCGGCGCGAACCGACGCTGCCCGCCGTCTGCTGGAGGATACCGCCCAGCCGCTGCAGAAAATCGCCGCCATGTGCGGCTTTAGCGACGTCAATGCGATGCGCCGCGCCTTTGCGCGAACGATCGGAGTGAGCCCTAACCACTATCGCGGCCGCTTTCAACGTTCCGCGCCTGCCGGTATCGAACGATCCAAGTATATGATTTATGAGACCCGCCATGCGCGCCGACAGGAGCTGCGATTGTAATGGACGTTCATGCCCTAATCCCCGAAAATTGAAGGGGGACTCAGGTCAGAGGAAAATCCCGGCGGATTCGGTTGTGATCTTGCATCCGAAACTTACGCAACGAAGACCAATCACCGTTGGCGTTTCTCATGCGCAGCGGCCTGACAAAACCTAGCTCTTGAGAGGATATGAACTTCTGACCCGCCAATCGCGGGCAGAGCTTACTCTAGCCATTTGCGACCGTGCTCTTGAAAGCGGTTGCGACAGAGAATCTAGACAAACTGTCTTCCAAGTCTTGATCATCAATGTGCATAGATCTAATGAGGCACGCGTCAGTGACCTTGGGAGTTTAGAATGCAAGTTATGGTACGTGACAATAACGTTGAGCAAGCGCTCCGTTTTTTGAAAAAGAAGTTGCAGCGCGAGGGCGTTTTCCGGGAGGCCAGACTTCGGGAGCGTTTTGAAAAACCCTCCGAAAAACGTGCTCGTGAAAAAGCCGAGGGTATCAGGCGTGTCCGCAAGCTGGCTCGCAAAAAACTTGAGCGGGAAAGCGGTATCTCGGTTCCCAAGAAAGCGAGAGCTTTCGCTCGCTAGCAGGGATCGGGCGACGAATTTTTCGTCTGTCGACGATAGGACTTTCTCGTGCCCGAGATGTCCTTTTCCTGAAGGCCATACGGGGTGTCCGACGACAAGCGGATAGCTTCGAGATCGGCGTTGGCAGCGAGCATGTCAGCAAATGATTCCACCGCAATGATCCGAGTGGAACGCGGTCAAGCGGTGTGTTTGCGAATACGGTCTTCGAGACAACGCTCGCAGCAATTCCCGAAACGATGAGGCCAACCTTTGCCAGACCCCTTTCTCCCCCTATCATCACGCCCTCGGCTAGGCCCACTTCCAGATTTCAACTCCGCTGCTTCCAATTAACAATCTGGTGACTTCCAATTATCATTGTTGATAGTTCCAATTTTCGAGCGATTGGAGCCAGCATGTACCACCGATTTGTGGAGCGACGGGTAGAGGAGGCCCTTAGCGACACCCCGGTTGTCCTGATCGTCGGGCCTCGCCGGGCGGGCAAAACCACGCTCGTGCGAAAGATGGATGATGAGAGCCGCCGCTACATCACGCTGGACGACCAGACGGTCCTCGCCGCTGCGCAGTCCGATCCCGCCGGATTCGTCCACGGTCTTGACCGGGTGATCAGCGACGAAATCCAGCGCGCGCCCGAGCTGTTGCGTAACCGCTGTTCCGGCCCCACGTTGCCCTCGCCGTCCTAATCTGTGATCTTCTTTCCATGGACGAGCAATGGAATTTTCTCCATGGAGACTACATCGGAGCTTCTCACAACCTGGAAGTCTGGACGTGAGCTTCAACGGACGCGGCATCGGTTTAACGGCGCTGCGTAGCGTCGCACCGACAGCCGGGCTGTTTCTTGCGCAGAGCGCGAAAGTGTTTCCCTTTGTGAGGTCTTTTTCCCGAAGGATCGCGGCGAACATCTCGGGCTGATAGTCAATGATCAGCAGAGCCACCTGGTCGTGATTCCAAACGGCGTTTTGCGGAGACGCCTTCTGTGATTTGGAAACGCCCTTCGCGGCCGAAGTCGCTGCTGCCAGTTGCGGCAGGCCGCTAACGGCGACTCCAGCGGCCATCAGCGTTAGCACATCACGGCGAGCTATATCGGAGGGGTCATTCGTGTTCTCCTAGCGATGCGCGAGGGCGCACGGCTGCGCCCCGGGCTGGAAAGGCCCGGCGGAGGGTGACGTGTTCATGGACTTGGCTCTGCTGCTTAGAGTTTGATCTGCGACAGCTGCCGGTCGAAATCACCTGCGTCGAAATAATCGCGCCACACGGTAATCTTCCCGTCAACTACCGTAATGGTCCCCATGACGGGGAGCGTAATGGTACCACCACTCTGGTGACGAAAGATGTCAACACGTTCGTTCAGGACGACGTTGCCGTCTGCCGCGATCGCTTTCACCTGCCAATCCAAGGTGAATGCGGTACCGATGCCGAACTCCTTGTGGAACTTCGCGACGGCGTCAGCGCCGACGATATTAGGGAGCGGGACGTTGTCGTAGACAACGTCGGAAGCGAGCATTGCCAAGGCCTCGTCGACGCGATTGGCATTCCAGTGGCCGAAAAACGTCTTGGCGATCTCAATTGGTGTAGAGTCTGGCATTGATGTCTCCATTGCTTTCGGCGCTGCAGTTCATTTCGAATAAGCATCAAGAGGTCGCTTGAGAAGCCGATGAAACTCGATATGTTTTATCGGACTTTCCGATGGGGCTGGTATGAAAGACGTTTCGCTTGAGCGCCTAAGGGCATTTGTCGCCGTAGCGGAGCAGGGAGGCCTTTCAGCGGCCGGACGCTTCCTCGGCAAGGCGCAGTCGGCGGTCAGCGAGGCCGTCATAGCCACGGAGTCCCAACTTGGTTATGCCCTATTCCGGAAGAATGGTAGGCGCACCGAACTGACTGAACATGGCAGGGCATTGTTGCCGGACGCGAAGGCTGCGCTCGATGCAGCCGATGCGTTCAGAGCCAAGGCGGCGAACTTTCAGGGTCACATAGAAGCGGAACTTGCGTTCGCGGTGGATGTGATGCTGCCAACATCGAGACTGACAGCCGTCATAGACAGGTTCAGGCGGGAGTTTCCCCATACCGCTCTCTCGGTATATTCGGAGTCGCTCGGATCGACGTTGCAAACCGTCTGGGACAGCCAGGCTTCGTTTGCGGTCATTGGCACCTTGCCCGACGCGCCCTCCGAATTCGTGACGACACCGCTTTGCGACATACCCATGTGTCTCGTCGTCGGAAGTAGCCATCCTCTCTCAATGGAACGAGAACCGATCACGCATTCGGCGTTAACTCAGCACAACCAGCTTATAATATCAGACAAGACTTCTCGATCAACTGGGCGATCTTTCGGGGTGTTTTCGCAGAAGGTCTGGCGGGTGGCCGACCTGGGCTCGAAACAGGAATTCCTGCGTGCTGGCCTCGGGTGGGGGTTGATGCCAGTCCATCTCGTCGAAGAGGATTTGAAGACAGGACGCCTCCGGAGACCTCGGACCGAAGTTGAGAATTCACCGGATGGGTGGAAGCCAATACCCCTGTCAATTGCTTTTAAGCGATCACGGCCGCCCGGGCAGGGTGGGAGGTGGATGATCGACAATCTCATAAGCGAGTTGGCGTTACCTATAACTGATTGACAAAACGCGAAAGCCCGAAGAACGAAATGGGAGATTGCCCTGTCACCTGCCAAATAGGCCGGCGCGACGGAGGCCGGGCCACCAAGGTCATGGCTGAGGATATGGAAGCGTCCAACACCTTCGGCGTCCATCGGTTCAATCATGTCCTGCGCGATCGTGCTCGGCTCTAACCGCCGAGCGGCTTTTCGCTATCGGCGAACCCTCGGAGGTCCGAGACCTGCTCTGTCGCAGCGCTAACTGATCACATGCGGATGGGATTGTGCTGCGGGGGGACGCTTCCAATGTTTCTAGCCGCGCTTGACTGGCGCAGAGAAAAGACTTGTCTCTTACCGTTTCGCAGTTCTGCCATATATTTCAGAATATGAGAGTCCGGCGGACGATTGTGTGGCGTTTGGAGCTTTGGCGGTGGATGCCGTCAATCCTTGCTTTGCTGCTGACGTTGTTCTTGGCTTTGGGCCTGGCGACGCCCGCATCTGAAGCTGAGCGTGTCGCCATAGTCCTGAAGATGAACGGGGCGATTGGCCCGGCGACGGCCGACTATGTAAGACGCGGCCTTCAACGGGCCAATGAACGTGGCGCCAGCCTGGTTGTCCTGCAGATCGACACGCCCGGCGGTCTCGACACGTCGATGCGCGACATCATTCGTGCGATCCTTGCCTCCTCGATACCGGTCGCGAGTTTCGTTGCACCCAGCGGAGCACGAGCCGCCAGCGCCGGCACCTATATTCTTTACGCAAGCCATATCGCGGCAATGGCACCAGGCACCAATCTGGGTGCGGCGACGCCGATCGCACTTGGCGGCCGACCATCCGATGGTGACCGAAACGACAGCCCTGATACGACCGGCAAGGAGCGGCAAGTGCCGCGCGATGCCGGCGAGGCGAAGGCGATCAACGATGCGGTGGCCTATATCCGCGGTCTTGCGGAACTGCGCAATCGCAACGCCGACTGGGCGGAGCGCGCCGTGCGCGAGGCCGCGAGCCTTTCCTCCGCCGCAGCTCTGCGTGAGAAAGTCATAGATTTCGTGGCGGCCGATATAAACGATCTCCTCGCACAGGCGCAGGGCCGGGTCGTGCGGGTCGGTCAAACGGATGTCCGGCTCGAAACATCGGGTCTAATCGTCCAGGAACTTGAACCGGACTGGCGAACCCGCCTGCTTTCGGTGATCACCGATCCGAACATCGCGCTGATCTTGATGATGGTCGGTATCTACGGCCTGATCTTTGAATTTCTGACGCCCGGGACGCTGGTGCCGGGAACGATCGGCGGCATCTGCCTGCTGCTTGGTCTCTATGCTCTGGCCTTGCTGCCGGTGAGTTTTGCGGGCCTCGGGCTGATCATACTCGGCGTGGGTCTGACGGTGGCCGAGGCGCATTCGCCGTCCTTCGGCGCACTCGGCGTCGGCGGCGGCATCGCACTGGTGCTCGGCGCTACCATCTTGTTCGACACGGACATACCCGGGCTTAAAGTTTCCTGGTCGGTGCTTGGCGCAATCGCCGTCGCCTGCCTCGCTCTTAGCCTTGTCATTGCCCGTCTCGCCTTCATCTCGCGCTGGCACGATGTCGTCACCGGCGGCGAGCAGATGATCGGAATTTCAGGCAAGGTCGACAGCTGGACGGGCATCTCGGGCTTCGTCATCGCTCATGGCGAACGCTGGAAGGCCATTTCAACTGAGCCGCTTGCCGCCGGCGACCGTGTGAAAGTGACCGGCCGGGATGGGTTGACGCTCGAAGTGGTCCGCAGTTCGCAGGAGGCCTAACGGCCTTCAGAATGCAGGAGAAAAAGTCATGGGCATGTTTGCAGATCTCGCCTTCTATCTTGTGATCATCTTTATTCTGCTCGTCGTCGTCGCATCTGCGATCAAGATCCTGCGGGAATACGAACGCGGCGTGGTTTTCACGCTTGGCCGTTTCACCGGTGTCAAGGGGCCCGGCTTGATCCTGCTCGTCCCCTATGTCCAGCAGATGATGCGGGTCGACCTGCGCACGCGGGTGCTCGACGTGCCCGGCCAGGATGTCATTTCGCATGACAATGTTTCGGTCCGCGTCAGCGCGGTGATCTATTTCAGGGTCGTCGATCCCGAGAGGTCGACGATCCAGGTCGAGGACTTCATGATGGCGACGAGCCAGCTCGCCCAGACGACACTGCGCTCGGTGCTCGGCAAACATGACCTCGACGAGATGCTGGCGGAACGCGACAAGCTCAACATCGACATTCAGGAAATCCTCGACGCCCAGACCGATGCCTGGGGCATCAAGGTCGCCAATGTGGAGATCAAACATGTCGACATCAACGAATCGATGATCCGCGCAATTGCCCGGCAGGCGGAAGCCGAGCGCGAGCGGCGCGCCAAGATCATCAATGCCGAAGGCGAACAGCAGGCTGCAGCCAAACTGCTTGAAGCAGCCGAAATCCTCGCCAGGAAACCCGAGGCCATGCAACTTCGTTATTTGAGTACATTGAACGTCATCGCCGGCGAAAAGACCTCGACGATCATATTTCCTTTTCCGATGGAGTTCGGCAATTTGATGCCGCCCAAACCCGACCGATGACGACGCCTGCATTGTTTTTGCGGATGGAGCGATGGTCCTGCGGTCAAGGTGCTTCAGCCAGATTGCTGAGGTAGCAATGGCCGGCGCGGACAGCAGGAGAGAGAGAGAGAGAGAGAGAGAGAGAGCAGAATGATTAGTGCCGATCTGGGAAAGCAGCTCGAAACCTATATCCAGCAACTTGTCGACACAGGTCGCTATGGCTCGAAAAGCGAAGTCCTCCGCGAAGGTGTTCGACTGGTTCAGGACCGGGAGACCCGGCTTGCCGCACTGGATGCTTCCATCATGCGCGGCATTGCCGATGCCGAGGCGGGCCGGACTAAGCCAGCGAGCGATGTCTTCGAACGGCTCGAGGCAAAGTACACTGTGATGGCTGATCAGGCCGAAAAATCGGCATGATCCTTGAATTTTCCGACGAAGCGGAGAACGATCTTGAGCAGATCGCCGATTACATCGCATGGGACAATCCACGCCGCGCCCTTTCATTCGTCCGGGAGCTCCGCAGCAAGTGTGAAGACCTCGTCGACAGCCCCAACGGTTTCGCCCTCGTTCCCCGCTACGAGCACCATGGTATCCGCCGACGCGTTCATGGCAACTATCTGATCTTCTACCGCTCGAGAACGCGAAGGTGATCATCAGCCATATCCTGCACGGCGCCACGGACTATGGCGCAATCCTGTTCGGCGAATAATTTAATGGGTAGATCTGGGGCGACCTCGCGCCCTAAAGCCGAACTAAGCGGCTACCCTCGTCTCAGTGTCATCGCGCGGATCAGCCATTCCACAATCATGCAGTTGATGAGATAGGAACCGGCCCACCTGCAGTTTTGAAGGTTTCATGGGTACGACGCCGACGCATATCGCTGGCTAATCGACGCGCCGGCCGATTATGGACCGAATAAGACGCTCTACAGCCGGTACTTGCGATGGGCCAAAGGCGTGGGGGACACCGCTGCGGTTCTTTTAACTGTTCTCATCACCTCGCAGGACCGTCCGCTGATCTCGGACGAAGGTGCGCCCTGTGTCGGATTACCTCCTCGACGATCCGACCCTAGCAGCGACCGGCCTCCCGGTCGCAAACGGCGAAGTCGATGGCCTCGTCCGCTCCGCCGCTCTTAACCTCGACCCGCGGCATCCGGATCAACGCCGTAAGCCCGAAATGGCCGAGGAGTTCGGACGCATCAAAAGGCCGCGACGAGTTATTCGTTGCTCCAGATGTAGATTTGATCAACACTCATACGTCTTGAAGGCGTAACCTCAACCGGTCACGGAGAACGCAAATGACCAAGGTCGCTTTCAATATCAGCATGTCGCTCGACGGCTTCATTACCGCAGGAAACCAGACCAGGGAGGAACCGCTCGGCAAGAACGGCGAAATTCTTCACGGATGGTTCTTCAACGGCGGTGCAGAGGGCGATGCATATGTGCAGCGCCTCACCAAGCAAGGTTGGCGCCGTGATCTGCGGGCGCAAATGCTATGACGACTCGATCCCATACTGGGACGAGAACGGGCCGACGGGGCCGTTAAAGCTGCCGCTTTTCGTCGTCACCCACCGGCCTTTACTCGCCTCGCACAGCACTGGAATCTATCGCGCGGCTGGTTCAATTCCCGACGCGGTGAAGCAGGCGAAGTCGGCGGCCGGAGGCAAGGATGTGAGCCTCATGGGTGGAGCCTCGTTGGCCATTTTCTTGGCCAACGTCGTTTTTCCTGCTAGTCGGGGACCTACGATCAGTACGACTCGCGTGTCTGACATTGCGTCGGCAACGCCTTGCTCAACAAGCCTTGGATACAGCGCCACGGCTTCATTCGTTTCGATGACTGTTTGAAACTGCGGTCATGACCAATTGAAAGTCAAGGCTTGACCATTTGAAATCTTTATGGCGGCTGATTGAAGCGAGAAAATAGGTGACGTGCCAGCTTGCGGCATGAGGAAAGCGAGAGGCCACGCAGACGCTGCTGAACTTTCGCTGATTGGTCTCCTGACCCAGCTGATCCTCAACGGATGGGTCGAGCGCGCACATCCCCTTGCTTGGCTGGGCTTGTGCGCATCGCGCGATGACGGCCACCTTGAAGCGGCTCGAGCCGTCCACTCGCTCTTTCTACGGCGCATCATTAGGCCATTTACGGTTGTGGTTTAAGGTAACCAGTGTAGAATCGAGCTTGATCTGATTTTTCATAATGTTTTCCAGCCGCCCGCGATCATTGCCCTCTATGATGAAATCATCCCTCAACCATATGCCACTTCGCAAGCAGCGCGAGATTGGCCGCGTTCTGGAAATCCTCCATGAGGAATTCGAGGATGCGCTGAAGGATGGTACGGCGGAATTCAAAAAGCGCGGCCGCATCCTGAAGATCATCCTCTTTGGTTCGTACGCGAAGGGTGGATGGGTGGACGAGCCCTTCACGATGAAGGGATATCGCTCCGACTTCGATCTTCTGATTATCGTCAACAATCGCAAGCTCTGCGAGTTCGCCGAGTACTGGCACAAGGCCGCTGACCGGCTGATCCACGACAAGTCGATCGAAACGCCCGTGAGTTTCATCGTCCATTCCAGGCGCGAGGTGAACACCTACCTCAAGGAGGGCCAATACTTCTTCTCCGATATCCGGAGGGAAGGTATCGTTCTTTACGAACTGGATGACGAGCCGCTAGCTGAGCCCGCACCCCTCTCACAAGCCGATCGACTGCGGGTAGCGAAGGAGCATTTTGCTGATCGGTTTTCGCTGGCGCGGACGTTTCTGAAGGGTTCTACGTTTTATGTTGAAGAGAAGGACCTTCGCGTGGGTGCCTTCGAGCTCCATCAATCGATCGAGCAAGCGTATTCCTGCATCCTATTGACACTCACCAACTACGGTCCACCTTCCCACAACATAAAATTCCTGCGCTCGCTTGCCGAGGAACAGGATCGGCGCCTTGCCAAGGCCTTTCCTCGCGATCAACACCGTGACCGCGCCTGGTTCAACACCTTAAACGAGGCCTATGTTAAGGCGCGGTATTCCAAACATTTCGAGATCAGCGAGGAGGCGCTTAGCTGGCTTGCGGAGCAGACTGCCCTGTTGCTCCAACTAGTTGAGACGGTGTGCTGCGAGCATCTGGCGATGCTTGAGCAGAATAGCAGGTAGGCGGGTCCGACCCGCGCCCGCGCGACCTGCTGACCCCGCCGCCCCCATTCGCTAGTTATGCGAGGTGCGCTGGCGATCATCACAAATAGGGCTTCCATAGGCTCTCCAATGCCATCGGTTTTGCTGGCCGGACCGGAAATTGATCACCGGTTCAGCTGCCAGGTGGAAGGCAAAAATGCCCGATAAATCTAGGTTTTGATCCGTAAGCAGATTTATGGAACTCTAAAGTTATGGTTACCTTCGTTCTATGCGAGAAATAGTCGTCCAAGTATTGGGCAACCACGCCCAGATGTAAGCGACGGTTCGGCAAACTCAACCGATGCGACTTTCGGGTAATTCAGCCATGGGCTCGCCTCGGTAAAAGAGCCCGGCCAACGCACCGGTCAGAGGCGGTGCGCGATGACCTCGAACACCTGCATGACGGGCGGCCCGGCCAGAAAGGGCGCGGTTACTGGTCGATTGGCCGCCATGTGCGGCGATGCGCGGTGCGCCTGAAGCGCGGCATCATCCTCGTAGATTTCAACGAGCGTGTAGCTGTCAGACAGAGTGGTCGACTTGAACAGTTCGTACAGGCGGTTGCCCGGTTCGTTGGCCTGTACCGCAGCCGCCTGAACGGCGAAGGCACGTTCGAATGCTGCACCGCTGTCAGGCGTGACTGCGAGTTCGACCATCAATCCAATCATCGTAGTGCCTCCGAAGCTTTGATAAACCAAGGCCCGACCCTGAAAGGGCCGGGCGGTGGTAGTTCACTCGTGCGACACGAATTCCTGCGTGGTGATAGCGTTGGCGTAGAAGGGTGCGATCTCGGCCACGAAGTCGTCCTTTTGCTTGCGGGTATAGCCGGCCGACGCGTCGTAGATGACGTTGGTGTGGTAGCCGAGGTCGTGGGCATTGCGCATCGAAGACTCGACGCACTGGCGCAGCGAAAAGCCCGACAGGTAGATCTCGTCGATGCGGTTGTTGCGCAGGTAGCCGTCGAGCGTGGTTCCGACGAAGACACTGCTGCCGCCGGCGCGCTCGCGAACGACATGCTCGCCTTCCGCCGGCTCGAAGCCGGGGAAGAAATCGGCCTGCTCGCCCAGGAACGCGCCATGGTCGCGCGTCATCTTACGCAGGCCGTACTTGGCCTCGCCCAGCACCTTGAAGGTCGGCTCGAACTTCAGCGCTGCGTGGATCACGTGCAGGCCACGACGGCGGGCCTCTTCGAGGATGATCTTCGAATTGGCGATCGCGGTGTCGACCTGCTCCCGGTCCTGAAACACCGGATAAATGCCGCCGGTCGGGGAGAGCCAGTCGTTGACATATTCGATCAGGATCAGCGCGCTATTGGATGGGTCGGTCATGATATCACTCCGTGGAATTCTGGTTGTTAAGCCGCGATCATCGCGCCTTGCTGGCGCAGGTGGTCGCGAAACAGGTCGGGATAGGTGTCGATCACGGCGTTCTTGACGCTGGATCGCTCGGCAAGTGCCGCGCGCCACGCCGTCACACATGGCAGGCCAGCAAAGATCGGGTCCGCCACTTCCGGATCAATGATCCCGAAATAGCGGAACAGCGGTGCGTAGACCGCATCGACCAGACCAAAGTCCGGCCCGGCGAAATACGGGCCGTCGCCCAGTTCCGCTTCGATCTTGCTCAGCCGATCACGGAAGGCGGCCCGCTTGGCGTCGGCGGTCGCCATGTCCTTGGCGTGGAGGAACTGCCAGCCCTCCGTAAAGGTCTGGGTGGCGAATTCGATCCAGGCGCGATGCCGTGCACGCAGCAATGCATCGTCGGGGTACATCGCCGCGCCATCCTGCGTCTCGTTCAGATATTCGCAGATGACCACGCTTTCGAAGAGGATCGCCTCCTCACCGTTCAGCTGGCGCACCTTCAGTACCGGCACCTTGCCGGTCGGCGACAGGGCCAGAAACCAGTCAGGCTTGGCCGATAGATCGACGTTGACCCGGTCGAACGCCACCCCCTTTTCGAGGAGGACGATCGCGGCACGCTGGACGAATGGGCACAGCGGGTGGCTGACGAGAGTGAGGTTTTGCTCGGTCATGACGGTGTCTCGATGTGCTGGAACAGAGATCAGAGCGACTGGCCGCCCGACACGTCAAACGTCGTGCCGTTGGCCCAACCGAGATCATCGGACAGGATTGCGGCGACCGCGCCACCGATGTCGTCGGGCTGGCCGACGCGGCCGAGCGCGATATTACCGGCAACAAAGTCGTTGATATGCTTGTCGTCGCGCACGCGGCCGCCGGCGAAGTCGGTGGCGATGGCGCCCGGCGCGATCGCGTTGACGCGGATCTGACGAGCGCCCAGTTCGACCGCCATGAACTTGGTCAGCGTCTGCATCGCCGCCTTGGCGGCGGCATAGAGGCCGTAGCCCGCCATGGTCGTGCGAACAAAGCCCGAGGAGACGTTGAGGATCCGCCCGCCGTCGACGATCAGCGGCAGCAGCTTCTGGGTCAGGAACAGCGGCCCGCGCAGGTGCATGTCGACCATCTGGTCGAACTGGTCCACGCTCGCCTCGGCGACCATTGCATAGAGGCCTTCGCCACCGTTGTTCACCAGATAGTCGAACCGGTCGACGCCAAACGTGGTCCCCAGCGTGTGGGTGACCGCCTGCGCGAAGCCGGAAAAGCTTGCCGTGTCGGTGACGTCGACCGGCAGCATCGCTGCCTTTCCGCCCAGGGCTTCGATCTCGTCGACCAGCGTCTGGGCTTCTGCGGCGCTGTTTCGGTAGGTACCGATGACGCCCACACCACGCCTGGCGAGATGCAGCGCCATGTTGCGACCGAGGCCGCGGCTGGCTCCTGTAATGAGTGCGATCTTCTGAGACATGGCTACATTCCTTGTGATTCTGATTATCGGATGGCACGCCGCTGGGGCGCCGCATTCGCTGCCAGTCAAATAGGCGATTGGTGAGTCCGGCGCCCCGCCTAATGCTCTCAATTGCTTGCCTAATTGTCTCAAGCGCTTTGCAGATGGGAGAAATGGTGTCATACTCCTTGGCATGACCGACAACCTACAGCCGCATCGCGATATCGCGCTCCGCCACGGGCGGACCGGAATGACCCTGACGCCGATCCCGCGCCTGGAAATCGGCGTAGGACAAACGACCTCGGGAACGTCACCGTGTCTCTACCGCTCGATGATCTGCTTCATTCTGCAGGGATCGAAAGAGGTGGCCATCCACGACGACCTCCTGCGCTACGACGCGTCTCAATATCTGGTCAGCGCACTCGATCTGCCTTTGAGCGGCCAGATCCATGACGCTGACGACGGCAGTCCTTATGTGGCGATTTCGTTAGTCCTTGATCCGGCACTTCTGGCCGAGGTCGCATCGACGATGCCGGCGGTGCGCGACGCAGACGCGCCAGGCAGCGGCATCGCGATCAATCCGATGACTCCGCCGCTGCGCGACACGCTGCTGCGACTGCTGGGGTTGCTCGACACGCCTGCGGACATCCCGGCGCTCGCGCCGATGGCCGAACGCGAATTGCTTTATCGTCTCCTGCAGGGCCCGCAGGGGCGACTGTTGCGCCACATCGCCCGCCCAGAAGGCGCGATCGGCGGCATCCGCCGCGCGGTCGAATGGATCCGCGACCACGGTAATACGCGGCTGCGGATCGAGGCTCTGTGCGAAGCTGCTGGCATGAGCCGTGCGAGCCTGCATCGCCACTTTCTCGCGCTGACTGGATTGAGCCCGATCCAGTATCAGAAGCAGATACGCCTTCAGGAGGCGCGCCAGTTGCTGCTCGCCGGCGACCATAGTGCCTCCGACGTCGCCTATGCGGTCGGCTATGAGAGCCCCTCTCAGTTCAGCCGCGAATATCTGCGGCGATTCGGGGCTCCGCCCGTCCGCGACGTTCGCAGGCTTAGGCAGTCGATCAGCGACCATACGATCAGTTAGATGGCTTCGTTATTATTGAGCACAGGCTGTCGAGCGAATTTGGCGTTGTTCGCGCCATGGCTAGCTCAAACTGGGGTTGTAACAGTCGGGCGAAATACCCTCCGCAACGTTCCTCCGATCAGTCCAAGCTTTCCTCTCGCGGACGACACAATCTACGGCCTTCGCCAGTTTTAGGATCAGCCTGCAGCGACCGTTAGTCGCTGCCAGTCCCCTCCCATTCGCCCGTTGGGATCAAGGGTGAATGCACGTCCCCAGGCCAGATGCGCCTGCATACTCCTACGCGACTTATCAATCTCGCCTTCGCGAATTGCATCTACAATTGCCCTGTGCTGTTGCGCGTTCAAACTCAGCCGCTCGGGATGAATTCGGTGCAGGCGCCGCGAAAGCCTGTACATTTTGTCGCGCATCTGTTGCAGGGTCCGAACCATCTCGGAATTTCCATGCATTGGCCGTGTTGCGTGGATCGGCGCGGATCTGATACCAGGCGACCGTTTTTGGTCTCAGGGTATTTGGATGCCGCATAAGTTCAATGAAGACCGTAGGCACAAGATAGCCAAGCAGAAGTTTAAGGTCACGAACTGGGCGGCTTATAATGAAAGCCTTCGCCAGCGTGGTGATTTGACTGTCTAGGTGAGCGATAAGGCGCTTTCTCAATGGTCGGCCCAGCGCCGGACGTCTCGTAGCGGCCAGCCGAAATACTCGGACCTGGCGATTACGATGTGCCTGACCGTGCGTGTTGTTTACGAATTGCCTTTGCGTCAAACCCAAGGCCTGATGCGCAGTATCGCGGCGCTGATGGGAGTTGAAATTACCGTGCCGGATTTCTCCACCCTGTCGCGYCGGAGCAAGGGACTGGCTTTGCCGCCAGTGCGGCGGCGAACGGCCTGCTGGAGGCCGGTTCATCTGGTGGTGGACAGCACCGGTCTGAAGGTCTTTGGTGAAGGCGAATGGTTGGAAAACAAGCACAAGATCAAGGTGAAACGCAAAAGATGGCGCAAACTGCTCCCATAGCCCTGTCAGATCTTCTGGGCCAGATTGATGGTCCGGTCGGCAAGTTTATCGCCGATGGCGCCTATGATGGCGCGGCGACCCGTGATCTTCTGACGACACGCCTTGGTGAGATCGTCGAGGTCATTATCCCGCCTCCCAAGACCGCCGTTGCCAGTTCTCAATCAGCGCTCAATCCGACGGTTCGCGACCGGCATATCGCCAAAATCGAGACCAAGGGCGGCCGGATGGCCTGGCAGAAATCCACCGGCTACAATCAGCGCAGCCGGGTAGAGACCCAAATGGGCCGATGGAAGACGGTCATTGGGCCGAAACTCAAAGCCAGGAACCTCGACAATCAGAAGACCGAAGCAAAAATCGGCGTCCGAGTTCTCAACCGGATGACTGAACTTGGCCATCCCGAGTTCAGTCGCGTTGCATGAAAAATCCAAAGGGTAGGGCTATCACGTCAAAAAGCTGATCGCTGCAACACGGCCGTTGCAGACAAAGGAAGAGACGGACACCTGGATGCGGGCGCCATGGCAAGAGGCCAAGGAACTGGCCCGCCCATTACCGAATGACGCGCTGATCATCTCGTCCCGCGAACCGTACGGATCGACGATCGTTTCGAAATCCGGAGAGCTTGTGGAACAGGGAAGTCTGCTTTGACGCCTGAATTCCTTCGGGTGTACGCAATGCCCGCTGCGGTCTACTCTCGGACGATCTTGCATTGGCGAGGTTGAGAAATCGACAACAGCCGAACCCTTTCTGATGCCGGAGCGAGCATGCGTTGGCGATCGGCGAAGCACTATTCCAAGCGGCAGCAGCAAAAAACGTTGCTAAATTCAATCTTCGACAAAGGCATGGCTCGTGGAATCCCGCAACGGCTTGATCAGGTAGTCGAAAAACGTCCGATCTCCTGTGCTGATAAATACCTCGACAGGCATGCCCGGATGGAGATCATCCTTGGCGACGCCAGTCGGTAGGCTTTCCTTTATCTCGAGGAGAGCCCTGTAATAAGGTTGCTGCGTTGCCTGATCGACGAGCCGATCGGCTGACACCTGTTGTACGACCGCCTCGACCTCTGGGGTCCGGCGGGCATCGAGGGCCGTAAATCGGAGCCGCGCCTGCTGACCGGAATGGACGACGTCGATATCCTTCGGTTGCAGTCTCGCCTCGACCAGCGGTCGGTCTGCGGTGGGGAGAATCTCCATGATCTTCTCACCCGGTCCGATGACGTTGCCGATGACGTTGTACGCCGACGTGACCACGATGCCGTCAGATGGCGCCTTGATCACTGTCCTTTCCAAGACCGCGAAAGAAGCCGCGAGTTGCTCTTCCACGTCGCGCAGCGAGTTCTTGGATTCATTGAGTTTCGTAACGGCTTCTTCCGTGCGCTGGGTTAGTAGGCGTTCTACCTGCTCCTTTGCTTCGGCGATTTGCGAACCGGTCGTTGCCTGCTCGGAGGCGATAGCGGCCGTTTGCCCTAAGAGATCGGCATCTATGCGCAAGAGTTCCGTGTAGTCTGATCGATTGATCAGCCCCCGTTCGACTAGGGACTGTTTGCGCCGCAGCTCATCCTTTATGACCTCCGCCTGCTTATGGACGGCAGCTCTCCGCTCACCCAAGCCAGTGAGGGTCTCGTCAAGCTGGTCAAGGCGCTCTTCGAGTATGGTCTGCTCCGACCGGAAACGGGCAAGACGGGCGTTGAATTCCTTCTCTTCCTCCAAAATGATTTCGCGCGGATCTACGTCGATAGGCAATCGCTTGCCGCAAAGGGTGTCAACCAGCACGGTTGCGCCATCGCGCTCGGCCCCCAGACGCTCGATCCGGATGCACAAAGAGAGCCACTGTTTTGCAAGCCTGTTCAATTGGGTACGAGCAGCGGTGTCGTCGAGCACCATGATCGTGTCACCGCGGCGCACGGCATCACCCTCGCGGATTGATATCGAACGGACGATCCCTCCCTCGAGATGCTGCATCTGAATGTTGCGCCCCGCCGCCGCGATCGTTCCGGCCGCCACCGCTGCCCCCGAAATTGGCACTGAGGCAGCCCATAGGCCTAGGGTGCCTCCCATCAGCAATACAGCACCATAGCCAATCAATGCTGGGATTCGGGCAGAGGGCCGGAGCGTGCTAGTCCAACTTGAACGTTCGGTAGAAACTGTCATGCCGTGCTCTCAACAAGGCCGGCGTCACGGTTTTCCGGGGCGTCGGCGGTTTCGGACTTATTTCTGACCGAGACTCTGTTTGCATTGACCGGGCGGGGTTTCGCGCCCGAGAGACGTTGCAGAATTTCAGACGCCGGTCCGAACGCATCGACTGCACCGTTGCGCAGCACCAGCGCCTTATCGCATTTGAGGACGATCGCTGGCCGATGTGTGACAATGATCACCGTGGTCCCTCCGGCCTTGGCCTGAAGAAGAGCTCTCTCCAGCGCGGCCTCGCCCTCGGCATCCAGATTGGAATTCGGTTCATCGAGAATCAGGAGTTTTGGGTTGCCGAAAAACGCCCGGGCGAGCCCGATTCGCTGACGCGTCCCACCGGAGAGCGAACCACCGGCGGCCTCCATTGTGGTTTGATAGCCCTGCTTGAGACCGGTGATCAGCGCGTGAGCCTGTGCGCGGGATGCAGCTTCGGTGATGTTGGCATCCGAGACACCGGCATCGAATCGAGCAATGTTTTCGGCGATTGATCCGGGCAGCAATTGAACGTCCTGAGCAAGGTAGCCGATATAGCCGCCGAGCTGCTTCCTGTCCCACGTCGGGTAATCAGCACCATCTAGCGCAATTGTACCGCCGGTCGGCTCGGCCACGCCCGCGAGCAACCTTGCCAGAGATGACTTTCCTGAGCCGCTTGGACCAAGGATCGCGAGCACATGGCCCGGCTTCAGATCGAAGCTTACGTCTTTGATGATTGCGGCCGAGGTGTCGGCACGGGCGTGCGTTGGTGCCCAGAATAGATTTTTGACCGTCAGCCGCCCCTCGGGTTCGGGAAGAATGAGTCGATCGGCCCGATGTCCCTTTCCGCTGGCGATCACCGATCCGAGACGCTTCCAGGCTTTTCTTGCATCGACGATCTGACGCCAGCCGGCGACGAGTTGATCAATCGGCTGCAGTGCCCGACCGGATATCGTCGATGACGCAAAAATCATCCCCGCTGTCATTTGCCCTTGCAAGACCAGCACTGCACCGGTCCCCAGGATTGCAAGCTGTAGAACCATACGCAACGTGCGCGAGGAGCCGGCGAATATGGCATTGATCGCAGACGCGCCGTCCTGGAGATTTGCAGCATCCGCAAATCGCCTTCCCCATCTTTCGGTGACGTGACCGATCATCCCCATGCCTTGAACAGTTTCCCGATTGCGAGTGAAGGCCTGGGCGAGGAGGTTCGCGGCGACGGCCGCCTCCTGCGCTTTCCCAGCCGCGCTGCGCGTTGCGTAGTGGCTGGCGACGACCATCAGGATCATCACCGCCGCGCCTGCCACCGTCACCAGGCACAGCACCGGATGAATGCAGTACAGAATGACCGCGAAGATCGGCGCGAACGGCAGATCGATAAGGTTCGCCAAGCCTTTAGACGCCACGAAGGAACGTGTGGTGGCGAGGTCCCGTAAAGGTTGGATGTCACCCATCGCCGCCTTCGGCGAACTGATCGAAGCGATGAACGCATCTTCTCCAAAATGCTTGTCGAGAGACAGCGCCACGCGTTGGCAATAGACAGCACGGACAGCGTCCAGTGTCGCGAGGAAGATCAGCGCTCCAAGCGCAATCAAGGAGAGATAGACAAGGGTTGGTATGCTCGCCGAGGGTAAGACGCGATCGTAGACCTGCATCATGTAGATCGACGGGACGAGCAGGAAGAGGTTGATCAGAATCGAGAAGAAGATGACCTCGACCCATGCCCGGCGCAGGTGTTTGCGAACGTCCCACATTTGCTGTTGCTTTCAACGCTGTTTAGAGGATATCCGCCCGGGAAGTGTTTTTCAGCCACTCCCCGAGACGTTCGGGCTGCCTCAGATAACGGCCCCAATTGGTTCCGGCTCGAACCAGAGGTCGGCAGCCGCGTCAGCGTGCTCCGAAGCGTCAAGAAAGTCGCTGAAGGATATGATCTCGGCGGTCGCAACCTCAGTTGCGCTAATGGAGCCCGCGCCCTCGCCAGCTGCCGCCGCGGATTGCCCGTGATCTGCAATCGGAACCTCGAGGGTTGAGCCGGGGAAGGCAAGCACCTCCGCCGAAGCGATCGTGCCATCAAATGGGAGTGGTCCGTGCTTAGGAGCTGAAATTGGGTTTGGAATTGAGGCCGCTGCTTCTCCAATGCTCAGAATGGCATTGCGATCCCAGAAGGAGCCATCTGCAAATTCAATCCTCTCGATACCCCAATATTCAGAACTGGAATAGAATTCCTCATCCAATGTTATGCTGTCACCGGTGCTCAGAACTGTAAGCTTTAGATTTACTCCGTCACGCTCCGCGCCGATGTCGCTCTGATTGAGGTCGGTGAACTTCAGAATATCGGTCTGATATTGAGAGTTGGCCTCGTCATCGATGTAGTCACTGCCGTCGCCCAGCGAATAGAGGTATGTGTCACCACCGTATCCGCCAAATAGATAGTCATTGCCGTGCCCGCCTTGGATAAGATCGTGCGCCGACGTCCCGGTGAGGGTGTCCTCGCCGGCCGTTCCCTGAGCCGTGACGGTATCCTCGGCATTCAGCCCAAGTTGGATGATGGCTGCCCTGCTCAACGAAGTGCCATCGGCGAACTCAATTTTGTCGACACCCCAATCGCCGGGGTCCTCGTACATTTGGCCCTTCAGCGTGATCACATCGGTCGTCCCTGCGATTGTTAGCTCGAGGTCATCGCCGTGACGCTTGATTGAGAAATCGTTGAAATCGATGTCGCTGAACCTGATGACGTCGACAGCATCGGTGAAGCCGACTTCATCATTGATGACGTCACTTCCATCACCGCTCGCATAGAAGTAGATGTCGCTGCCGGCGCTGCCATTGATGATATCGTCGCCCTTGCCTGCGAAAATGTAGTCCTTCCCCCAATTTCCATCGATGGTTTCGGACGCAGTCGTCCCGTAGATCCAGTTGGTGTCCGGCATGTGGTCCAGCTCGAGCGAAGTGCCATCGGCAAAAACGAGTTTCTCAAGCGCCCATCCCTGGCCGGCGCTGTAATACTGCGTTTCAACCGTAATCACTTCGCCGGTCGCGTTGATCGTGATGAAGAGATCTTCGCCGGAGCGGGTGAAGGTGAGACTGCCTAGGTTAAGATCGGAAAAGCGCAGCACATCTGTTTCCTCAAGATTGATGGCAACGTCCGATATCGTGTCGTTTCCATCGCCCGAAGCGTAGTGATAGACGTCGCTACCCTCGCCGCCGTTGAGAAAGTCATTGCCATGACCACCGTAGAGTTGATCGTCACCGACAAGCCCGTCGAACTCATCGTCGCCATCAAGGCCCTCCATTACATCGGCACCGGTCGTGCCGGTCAGGATGTCATTTCCCGACGTTCCCACTATCGCGGTGCCAAATAGTTCGTCGACGAGCACATCGCCGTCGGCGAACCGTAGAACTTCGACATTTGAGAAGGTGACGTCCACCCCGGACCCGATGATGCTGACGAATCCCCCGTCAAGCGCCGCAGCATATTGATCGCGGTTAAACCCGAACACGGCGAGATCTGTCCCTGCACCTCCATCGACCAACTTGTCGCCCAAGCCGATGGTAATCTGATCGTCGCCGCTGCCGCCGTCTAAATAGTCGAAGCCAGCACCACTGATAATCACGTCGTCCCCATCGCCGCCGGAAATGAAATTATCACGATCATTGCCCGTAATATGATCCCCATAGTTCGATCCGGTTACCCTTTCGATCGAGAGCAGTGTGTCGCCTTCCGCAAACCCTCCGGCGGCTGTTCCAACGCTTAGATTAATATCGACCCCGTCGTCAGACCCAGAATAATCTGCAGAATCGCTGCCGGCACCGCCGTGAAATACATCTGCCGTGGCTGAGCCGTGAAAGTCCTGTCCGATGTCGCTCGAATCCTGCTCGGGTCTTTCACGATCATAGTTGCTCAGAACGATGCCGAAATCGCCCTGATAGAAATTTTTGATCGCGACTACCGGGCTCGGCGGATAACCGGCCAAGACGAAGAGGTAGGGAATAGATTCGCCGAATTCGTCAGTCACATTATAAAGAGCGACTGAATTCTGCCCATTATAATAGTAAGCGACCCGGTCGAACTGGTCCATGCTGGCAAAAGTATAACTACCCGCCACGGCTACCTGCTGAAATTGGAGCTCCGGCTCCTGAGACGGATACTCCATCTGTATCAAAATCTCACCGACACCATCACCTGACGTTTCGTCGATCGTGTCGATGATATTCAGCAGTTCACTGGCTTTTTGATCGTCAAAATCGTAGAGGGATGCCCAATCCCAGGTGTCACCTTCGGTTGAACGAACAAGATATCGATCATTCCCAAAGCCACCCCGCAGTTCGTCGCCGGCGCCGTCATTCCACTCGGCGTGATTAGTGGTCATGTCTATTGACGTGTTGCGGTTGATGTTGATCAGTCTTCCGCCGACCAGGACGTCATCTCCGGCGTTTCCAACGACGACATCCGTTTCCCCACCTCCCTGCAGCACATCCGTTCCCAGACCGCCGTCGACAATATCGCCGCGCGATCCGCCGATGATCGTGTCATCCCCTTTACCTCCGGAGGACAGCCATTGATGGTCATTATCGAGATTGATCTCGTCGTTATGGTTTTGCGTTCCGAGATCCAGCTGATAACTGCTGAGGATACTCGGGGTGTAGAGCCCGTAGGCTTGGTGGAGCATTGCATCGGAATCCCACATCGCCTTAAAAACGGTGGTAAAGGTCCCCAGCACGCCTACACCGTTAGCAGCCATCGTCTGATAGACCTGCTTTGCGAGATCAATAAGGTCTTCTATTCCTCCCAACGCGTACATGCTGCTGCCGACGAAAGTCCAAAAGTCATAGGGATCACCCGCTGCGGGATCGTTCGCATCCGTCGTGTGGAGGATGCTGTCTCGGAAGAAAGAGTCGTCGCCGAGGAACATAAAGAGAGAGTTGCCTGACCATCCGCCCTTGTCGTTGTTGAAATAAAGCGCAATGGTCTCCCCGGCATCACGGCTGCCGATCACGGCAAGAGACGGAAGTTCTCCGGTGGACAAGATGTCGTCTGCAACTCTGCGAGCAACGGCGTCCGATACCACCTGGAGCGAGGTTTGCGATGCTTCGCCGAAACGCAAGACGTACTGCGCCGTCGAATACTGACGAATGAAATGCGAGAAGTCACCGACCCCCGCATTGACCTGCTGCGCGCCGTTCACCCATGACAGAACGGCTTGATCAACTCCAGCCTCGGGTTGCCCGTTGGTGGAAATTGACGCGCTGATCGTCGAATAGACTGTCGCCCAGCTGCCGCCCGCTACGGCATTGTTATATGCATTTTGCAATGCGGAAAGCTCGCTGCCCGTAAATTGGTACGCCATCTGATCCCCCTATTTCATATAAAATCGAATAAGTTCGAGCGCTGCACTCTCGATGGAGCTGATTATTTCCAGATTCTTGGATTTGACGTGCAGCCCCACTCGAACCAACACCCGTCCGTCGACGAGCAGGTAGTAATCGCAACTCGTTGGCCAGTTTGGTAAACAGGCCAGGCCATCTTTTTGTTTTCCTGTCAGGACTTCCACGCGCCAACGATCACCGGGTTGCGAAATGAGGCGGCTGCTTAAAAACCACTCCTTTAACGGCGAGTAGCTGCCGGGGCGGGTGGCGACATCAAAGCCCGTTATTGCTACGGGTTCTCCCTGAAACGGCCCTGAAAGCTTACAGAAGAGCTGTTGTTTCGCCAGGGTATAGCAGTCTCCCTGAAGATCGAATCCGACCCTCGTTGCCGATAAGCGCCCATTCTTTCCGTCGCGCCGTCTCAGCTGGGCGAGTTCATCAGCCGTTGGCGCGCCTGTGTTTTTGCGGAAGGAAGAATCATTACCAAGCTGTTGGGCTTGGATGTAGAACCCGCCTCGCAAATCGATGGAAAATGAGACTCCGCCGATTTCGAGCGGAAGCAGCTCATTCGCCGACGCAGGAGAGAAACTGCTAGCTGTTAGGGCAGCCAAGGCTGCCACAATGGTGGCGCGCAACCTGCTTAAAATAGCCATCGCCATGGGAACGCGCCTACTAATGGATTCAAGACCGCCCCATGATTCAGATGACCGCACCGATGGGCTCCGGCTCGTACCACAGGTCGGTAGCTGTATTCATGTGCTCCGCGGCGCTCAGGAAATCACTGAGCGATATGATCTCCGCCGAGGCGGTGTCGGCATCTGCTGAAGTACTTCCCATCTGGTTGAACGCCGAGGCAGGAAGATCATGGTTCGTCACATTTACTTCGAGACCTGCTTCAGGAAACTGGATAACGTTCTCCTGAGGTAGGCCATCATCCTCGGTCGCATTTGCCCGAGTAGATTGAACCAGCTGATTGCTGGACAGGTTCGTTCCGCTTTCCTCGATGCTCAGGATGTCACGCCGGTCCCAGAAAGAGCCATCAGCGAACTCGATCTTTTCAATGCCCCAGTACTGAGTGCTGGAATAGAACTGTTCGTCAAGGTTGATCGTATCCCCCGTGCTGAGCACAGTCAGCTTCAGATTTACGCCATCACGGACCGCGCTAATGTCCTCCTCGTTCAGATCGATGAATTTCAGAACATCGAGCTGATAGGGCGAATTCGCCTCATCATCGATGTAGTCACTGCCGTCTCCAACCGAGTAGAGGTAGGTGTCGCCGCCATAGCCCCCCAAGAGGAAGTCATTACCCTGGCCTCCCCAGAAAAGGTCATGCGCCGAGGTCCCGTTTAAGACGTCATCACCGCTTGTTCCCAGAGCTGTAATGGTGTCATCTGCATTATAGCCATTTTCCAAGATAGCGTCGCGATCCCATGAGGCGCCGTCCGCGAACTCGATCTTGTCGACGCCCCAGTCACCCGGATCTTCAAACATTTGGCCCTTGAGCGTCACCACATTGCCCGTCGCTACGATTGTCAGCTCGAGATCATCGCCATGCCGAGCAAGCGACAGATCGGAAGCGTTCAAATCGGTAAATCTCAAAACATCCGCGGCGTCGGTGAAGCCGACCTCATCGTTAATGAGATCATTGCCGTCGCCGCTAGCGTAGATGTAGACGTCGCCACCAGCGCTGCCGTTGATGATGTCGTCCCCTTGGCCCGCGGTAATGTAATCTTTGCCCCAGTTGCCATCGATGGTCTCGGAGGCCGCCGTACCATAGATCCAATTGGTGTCCGGCAGGTGGTCGAGTTGGAGCGACGTGCCGTCTGCAAACTCAAGTCGTTCCAAGGCCCATCCTTGACCGGCATTATAATACTGCGTCTCAACAGTTATGACCTGTCCGGTCGAATTGACCGTTATGAATAAGTCCTCCCCGGCACGGCTGAACGTGAGATTGCCAATGTTGAGGTCCGAGAAACGCAGAACGTCTGCCTCGCCAACGTTGATGGCCACATCTGCGATGGTGTCACTGCCGTCCCCGGCCGCGTATTGATAAACGTCGCTCCCCTCGCCGCCATTAAGGAAATCATTTCCGAGACCACCATCAAGGACATCGTCGCCAAGGAGACCATCGAACTGATCATCGCCGTCAAAGCCCTTCATCACGTCGTTTCGAATTGTTCCTACAAGGGTATCATCATCGTCGGTTCCATCGGTGACGTTAGGGAACATAGCCATGATGTCGGTCAAACCGAGCGCACTCCCGTCGGCAAACTCGATTCGCTCAATACCCGAATAGATGCTGTCTGAGCGGAACTGGTTCTTTACGATAATAGTGTCACCATTCGCCGTGATGACTTGAAGATCGTCCCCGTCCCTCTCCAATGTTACCTGAAAATTCCAAAGGTCGATGAGCTGCAGGACATCGGGCGCTTGTTGAGAGTCCGACCCATCATCGATGGTATCGCTACCGTCGCCATTGCGATAAATGTAAAAGTCATTGCCTGCGCCACCACTGATTTGATCAGCGCCTTCTCCGGCAATCATGTAATCTCTTCCAGAAGCACCTTGAAGACTGTCTGCGCCGGACGAGCCTGTGATCCAGTTCGTATCGATGGCGTGGTCCAGTTCAAATCTACCGCCCCCGGCGAATTGGATGATTTCAATACCCTGAGCTTCATTGGCGCCCCGATACTGCCCTTGAAGCCTGATGCTCTCCGACGTATCATTAGCGACGATCAGGAGGTCATCGCCCGATTTTGAAAAAGTGAGATCTCGGAAATTCAAGTCGGAAAATTGAAGGAAATCTTTAGAATAGCTATCACCCGCATCAGCGACTACGTCGATGCCATCACCTTCTGCGTAGTGATAGGTATCGCTGCCGCCTCCGCCATCAAGAAGGTCGCTACCCTTCCCGCCTGTCAACTCATCGCTTCCGTTGCCACCCTCCAGCGCGTCATCACCATCTCCGCCGCTGATTTCGTCACTCCAGGCTGTCCCTATCAGGGTATCGTCGCCAGCCGACCCCTGTTGCAAAGTCGGGAGATGATACTCGAGGCCAAAAATCGGGGTGCGCAATTCCGCTTCGAAGAAAAACAGCACAGTTATTGACTGCTGCAGGCTTTCATCAAAATACGTGTCGTAAGCGGCGCTCAGCGAAAACGTGCCGGTAGTGGCGACGTAAATCGCCTTATTTCCGTAAGCAAAGCCCGCGTTTTGCAAGGCGAACGCGGAGAATGCAACCGTCTCCATTCTCATCCAATCCGCGTTCTCCACCGTGACGTAGATACTATCCCCGGGCGAAAAGTCGCGTATTACGTCGAACGTCCCTCTCACCGCTTGGTTAAATGAATAATCATGGATCTGGGCGTCATATTGGAAAGCGCTCGCGTACCCGCAGAAGCCATCAACAAAGAATTTGTCGTTTCCCGCGCCGCCAGTCAGGTAGTCCGCGCCGTTGTCGCTCGTCGACGTACGCTTGTCGAATGAGCCAGACAGAAGTCCGGCCTCGATGGATCCGAAGTTGCCGGTTCCACCGATAATAACGTCATCTCCATCGTTACCAAACAGAATATCCACCCCCGAATGGCCTATTATCCTGTCTTGACCTACGCCTCCGTAAATGAAATCGCCCGCCTTGCCACCACGGATCGAGTCGTCTCCATGACCACCAATAACGAGAACAGGGGCCTCCCTATCTGACACGTTTATGTCTTCAGCATCCTTGGGTTTGATATCCGACAACACAAGATCAACTTGACGGCCGAAAGTAAGACTCTGCCCAACCGTTGCTCCTATTGAAGCTAAGTCGATATTTTTCAGAACGGCTTCATAACTATTCCGAACATCCATGTTGAGTTCGGCCGTTATATCACGCTCTAGCCTCACAACGTCTCCAACATAATCCCACCCGAGCGTGACATAGTTGCTCGCTACATTGTCATCGAATCCTTTCACAGCATGGATAGTCTCATGCAGAACGATGTCCACGAACTCCCAGGCGAACACTTTCCCTCTATCATCAATGAACGAATGCTCTTCGATTTCTTCTTTGTCGATGCCAACGAAATCCTTACCATCGACGACTATGTGCTTATTTCCGTACCCGTAGTTGTTAACATAGTTTACAGTTCGCGTTCTCGCGAGTTCCTCGAGCAAAGTCTCGCCCTTGCCAGAACTATAAATAATAGCCAAGGCGACTTTTATTTCATTCTCCTCACTTGTAGAGAAGTTTGTAAACGTAATACTGTTAAAAACATCATCAATTGCCATCTTTTTTCTCCCGGTAGTAAATATCTATTTCTTCAAGAACCAACCTGAGCGAATTCCGGTCCCGTGAGGAAAGCGGAACTATACTCATGCCTCTAGCAATGATGCTAAGCCTAGCAATAGTTTCGATGCAGCTTGCGCTTCTATAATTGTCAAAGTAAAGTATGTCTGCCCAGCAGTACATAAATACTGGTTCGACTGCGCCAAAATTGACTAAACTACGAGCAAAGCTTCGAGGATCATCCGCAACTTCAGTATGCTTTGCTGTTGCCATCGCTTCTATACTTGTGAGAAACGATGCAATTAGAACCAAAGCAGCGACAACAAATGCATGGTGACGAGATGAAAACATGACACTTCCGGAACCCAAGCGTTACAAGTTGCGACGCGACGTCGTTACCCCGTGGCCATTTAACAATCGTGGAAGTCACACCATGACGGAGGCGCGAACGCGGCGGCAGGCCGACTCTCGGCTCCGTAGCCTTCTATCTCCGGCCTGAACGCAGCAGACTGCGAAGTGTATGTATATCCCGGTTGCATTCGAATGCCAGAAAAGAGGGCAGGAATCAATCTGTGTTTGTGGAAATCAATGCCGTACACGCCGCCATGACGATAACCAGCGTCAACAATGTCTTCATTGGTTGGAAGTACCCCGTGATCGAGATTTAACCTTGGATTTGACAGAGTGCGTATTGCTCCAGGCCCTACCGTTCGGCTACGCGCACCAGGAATATGTTACCTTAGCGAGCACTATACACAATTGCAACCCGAACTTTGCTAAGACCATCGATCGACTGCTAGGTGCATTGTTCTGTGCTGATCCGTCTGGAAGAAAACGCTGTCTGTCCCCGGATCGCCGCTGTCCCGCGTGCCTCGTTGAAGGGCCCAGCTTCAAAGTCTACGATGGCGACCGTCAGCTCGGGGACGATTTCCCCTACCCCGGCGAAGCTGCTGCTTACGCAACCTCGTTGCCAAAACGGGATCATCCACGCAGCTAGGCGAGAAACCGCGGAAGATCATTGAAAACCCTTTATGGCAGCCTTAACGAATGTGGAACAGGATTTGACCAGCTCCCAACTTTCTTCGCCGCTGGAACTGCTTGGGTGGTCAGAATTCTTCGCGGACCAGGTCCAGCCCAGCGAAGCTGACTTGATCCCCAGACGCGTCGCTTCCGTTCACCGGGCACGCATCGAGGCAATCGATGTCACCGGGCCGGTCGGACTGGAATTTCCATCCAATACCAATACTGGTGACTACGCGGTCGGCGACT
>NZ_JBFTZZ010000041.1:0-50423 GCF_056406515.1 Rhizobium sp. P1_B8
AACCCGTTCCAAACTCGCGCCCAGAACACAAACCAGCTTACCGCTAATCCGCTTGAGTTTCTTTAGAACGAAAGACTTCGTCGCCAGCAGCGCCGCCGCCCTCGTTCAGTGAGTGGGCTTATAGAACTAACCCTCCCAAACAGTCAACAGCGCTTTTTGAAAAAATTGATTTTTCTTTCAGGTCATTGTTTTTTAAGACAAAATTTCGGGCGACAGTCGAATGCGGTCATTTCCCGGATTCCGACCGGCCTGATACGGCCCGGAAAGATGAACGTCTTTCGACTTTTCGTGGAAAGAACGCTCTTTTGTCTCCTGCGCCCCGACATCATCACAATCTGCTGGTCTTAAGAGACACATGATTCACACAGGCAAATGCAGGCAAACTGCCTTTTCCTGAGTGATTTGACTTCCATGCCCAAAATATGCACATCTTTCGCCCCAGCCAGGATGGCCGATAAATGCTCCCACAGACGCCTGATGTAAGGACGCGGACCCGACTGCCATGATGACGGAGAAAATGATGATCCGCTCGTTGGGCAACGAGCCTCCGCTTCTGGCCGACGGCAGGCGTGCGCCCGACCGCCGCGAGGTTTCCTTGCGCTGGCTCTCGGGCACGTTCCTCACCGGCATTACATCATCCGTTCTGATGGGTGTCGCCCTTTTTGCCGCCCTTGATGGCCGCCAGCAACTGGCGATCCCCGCCGAAGCCTATGCGAGCGTTGCGGCTGACGCGCATGAGGATACGACCGTGGTCCGTGGCGGCCGGCTGGTCGCGCCCGCCATTGCCGCAAAACCGTCTGACCGTGCCATCATGGAAGTTTCAACCGTCATCCACGACGGCGAAAAGGAAGTGGTGCGCCGCCAGCCCTTCGCGCATGTGAAGATGACGCTGGCCGCCAATCATGTGGCGACGGAGGACTATCCCGACTTCGATCCCCTGGCGATCTTTTCCGCCGACGAGCCGCAGCCCGCGCCGCAAAGCCGCACCGGCGCGCTTTACGGCTCCGACGTCGAATCCGAAGTCAGCCTGAAGACCATTCCGTTCCCGACCGGCAAGACCGGCATGCAGATGGCATCCGGCCTGTCGCTCGAGGAGGTCGAAGAGAATGTGCGCTCCAACGGCTCGGTGCTGACCGACGGCAATACTCAGCTCGCAGCCCTTTATTACGTCGATCCGCGTCGTTTCTCCAACGAGGATGCCGATGTCGATCTGACCGCCGGTCTGTCCGCCCGCGTACTCGAACAGAACATGACGGTCTCCGCATCGGAATCGATCACGCCGCAGACCGAAGAATTCGCCGACGACATCCTTCCCGTGCGCGTCGACACGCCGATCGCCAAGGCGCTGACGGATTCAGGCTATCCGCAGCAATATGCTGATGGCATTGCCGGCTACATCGCGCAGCAACTGGGTTCCAGTGATCTCGACAAGGGCGACGTGCTGCGCATCGGCATCATTCAGAAGGGCGAACAGGCAAAGATCATCCGAGCCAGCGTCTATCGCGGCACGCGCCATCTCGTCACCGTGGCCGTCGACGACAAGGGCAGATATGTGCCCGGCAGCGAGCCGCCGATGCTGGATGCCATCGCCACCGCCTTCGATGACAATTCCTTCTCACCGCCCCCCGGCCAGAACCTGCCGCGCGTCTATGACGGCATCTATCGTGCTGCCCTTTCCTACGGCATGACCAAGGATATGACGGCGCTGATCATCAAGCTGCTGGCCAGCAATGTCGATTTCCAGGCGCAGCTGAGGCCGACCGACAGTCTCGAGGCTTTCTTCTCCGTCGCCGACAGCGCCGGTCAGGCGACCGAGGATTCCGAACTGCTCTATGTCAACGCCCGTTTCGGCGACACGCAGACGCGCTTCTACCGCTTCCAGGACCCCGACGACGGCTCGGTCGATTATTTCGACGAGAACGGCAAGAGCATCCGCCAGTTCCTGCTGCGCAACCCGGTGCCGAACGGCATCTTCAAATCGGGCTTCGGCATGCGCCGCCACCCCATCCTCGGTTTTGCCCGCATGCACACCGGCGTCGATTGGGCAGCGCCGCGCGGCACGGCGATCATCGCCGCCGGCAACGGCACGGTCGAAAAAGCCGGCTGGGATTCCGGCGGCTACGGCAACCAGACGATCGTCCGCCATGCCAATGGCTATGAATCCTCCTACAATCACCAGAGCGCCATCGCCAAAGGCGTCGTCCCCGGCGCCAAGATCCGCCAGGGCCAGGTGATCGGCTGGGTCGGCACGACGGGCGAATCCACCGGCCCGCACCTGCATTATGAGCTGATCGTCAACGGCACCAAGGTCGATCCGCTGCGCATCCGCCTGCCGGGCGGTAAATCGCTGCAGGGCGAGGCGCTGGCGAAATTCGAGGACGAGCGCAAGCGCATCGATACGCTGCTGAACAACCAGACGCCAGACCAGGTGGCGAGCAAGTAGCGTCCATCTACGCTGGTTCCCCTCCACGAGACGCCTCGGCCACCAAACGAAAAATGGCGGCCCGAAGCCGCCATTTCCCATTCATCCGGCAAACCGATTTACGCCGCTTCGCTCACCGTCTGCATCGTCCTGAACTGCAGCCGGTCCGAACCGCTCGTCACCTTTACGGTCGATCCGTCCGGCACCTGGCCAGACAGGATCTGCTCGGCCAACGGATCCTGCACGAACTTCTGGATCACCCGCTTCAGCGGCCTTGCGCCGTAGACCGGGTCGTAACCCTTGTTCGCCAGCCAGTGGCGGGCTTCCTCGTCGAGATCGATGACGATCTTGCGCTCGGACAGCAGGGCCACCAGCCGCTTCAGCTGGATATCGACGATCGCGCCCATCTCCTCGCGCTTCAGGCGATGGAAGAGGATGATCTCGTCGATGCGGTTCAGGAATTCCGGCCGGAAATGCCCGCGCACAACCTCCATCACCTGCTCGCGAACCGTGTCGCTGTCGTCGCCGTCCTTCAGCTGCGTCAGATATTCGGCGCCGAGGTTCGAGGTCATGATGATCATCGTGTTGCGGAAATCGACCGTCCGGCCCTGGCCGTCGGTCAGACGTCCGTCGTCCAGCACCTGCAGCAGGATATTGAAGACGTCGGGATGCGCCTTTTCGATCTCGTCGAACAGCACGACCTGATAAGGCCTGCGGCGCACGGCTTCCGTCAGCGCTCCGCCTTCGTCATAACCGACATAGCCGGGAGGCGCGCCGATCAGCCGGGCAACGGAGTGCTTCTCCATATATTCCGACATATCCATACGCACCATCGCCGTTTCGTCGTCGAAGAGGAAGCGGGCAAGCGCCTTGGTGAGCTCCGTCTTGCCGACGCCGGTCGGGCCGAGGAAGATGAACGAGCCGATCGGCCGGTTCGGATCCTGCAGGCCGGCACGCGCGCGGCGGACGGCGCGCGACACGGCCTGAACCGCATCACCTTGGCCGATCACCGATTTCGCCAGTTCGTCTTCCATCCGAAGCAGCTTGTCGCGTTCGCCTTCCAGCATCCTGTCGACCGGAATACCGGTCCAGCGGGAAACGACATGGGCAATATTGTCGGGGATGACGACCTCCTGCACCATCGCGCCGCGTTCGCCATCCTGCTTCTCGGCGTCGACGAGCTGCTTTTCCAAATCCGGAATGACACCGTAGGTCAGCTCGCCGGCACGTTGGAATTCGCCTTTGCGCTGGGCGATCGCCAGTTCATTGCGGGCATCGTCGAGCTGCTTCTTCAGATCGGCGGCAAGGCCGAGCTTCTGCTTTTCCGCCTGCCAGCGAGCCGTCAGTGCATCGGCTTCCTCTTCGAGGCCGGTGAGTTCGGTCTCCAGCCGCTTCAGCCGGTCAGCAGAGGCAATGTCGGTTTCCTTCTTCAGCGCCTCGCGCTCGATCTTCAGCTGGATGATCCGGCGATCGAGCTCGTCGAGCTCTTCCGGCTTGGAATCCACCTGCATGCGCAGGCGCGCTGCCGCCTCGTCCATCAGGTCGATCGCCTTGTCGGGCAGGAAACGGTCGGTGATATAGCGGTTGGAAAGTGTCGCCGCGGCCACCAGCGCCGCATCGGCGATGCGCACCTTGTGATGCTGCTCGTATTTTTCCTTCAGCCCACGCAAGATCGAGATCGTGTCTTCGACCGTCGGTTCGTCGACGACGACGGGCTGGAAGCGGCGGGCAAGGGCCGGATCCTTCTCGACATGTTTGCGATATTCATCAAGCGTGGTCGCGCCGACGCAATGCAGCTCACCGCGGGCAAGGGCGGGCTTCAAGAGGTTGGAGGCGTCCATCGCCCCATCCGCCTTGCCGGCGCCTACCAGCGTGTGCATCTCATCGATGAACAGGATGATCTCGCCGTTCTCAGCCTGGACTTCATTGAGCACGGCCTTCAGCCGCTCCTCGAATTCGCCGCGGTATTTCGCACCGGCAATCAGCGCGCCCATGTCGAGCGCCATCAGCTTCTTGTCCTTGAGCGATTCCGGCACGTCGCCGTTGACGATGCGCAGCGCCAGGCCCTCGACGATCGCCGTCTTGCCGACCCCGGGTTCGCCGATCAGCACAGGATTGTTCTTGGTGCGGCGCGAAAGCACCTGGATGGTGCGACGGATTTCGTCGTCGCGACCGATCACCGGGTCGAGCTTGCCCTCGCGGGCTTCGGCGGTGAGATCGCGTGCGAACTTCTTCAGCGAATCGAAACCCTGCTCTGCATTGGAGGAATCCGCCGTCCGGCCCTTGCGGATGTCATTGATGACCTGGTTGAGGCCCTGGGCCGTCACGCCTGAATTCTTCAGCGTCGAAAAGGTCGAGGCCGTGGATTCGATCGCCAGCGCCTGCAGCAGGCGCTCTACCGTGACAAAGCTGTCGCCGGCCTTCTTCGCCGCTTCTTCAGCGGTCGAAAGGACCTTGGCGAGAGGTTGCGCCAGATAAATGTTGCCGTTGCCGCCGGAGATCTTCGGCAACTTGGCGAGAGCTGCGTCATTGGCAAGGCGGGCGGCCTTGGCATCGCCGCCGGCGCGCTCGATCAGCGATGCCGCCATACCCTGATCGTCATCGAGCAGGACTTTCAGCACATGTTCGGGCGTAAATTGCTGGTGACCCTGCGCCAGCGCATAGGTCTGGGCGGACTGGATGAAACCGCGCACCCGCTCCGAATATTTCTCGATATTCATATGGTACCTCCATGGATCGCCCTGCCCTGACGAGGCGCAGACCGATGATTGAGATCGACCCCCTGAAAAGGCAGGTCGCGCTTTGCCCGTCTGGGATTCGGGCGAAGCAGTTCGAAGAGAATATGGTAGCCTGTTCTGCGAGTTTAAAGAGCCCGTAAAATGAAAATCCCCGGCACAAGGCCGGGGATTTTCAAGCTAATTCGAGCAGATGGCATGAGCTTCACGCTCTCCCCTGAGGGGAAAGCGAAATCCTCATTCCGATGCGACGTCAGCCAGCACTGGCGCCTCGGGAGAGGCGCCCTCGCCTTCAGCCGCGGCTTCTTCGCCCTCAGCACCGCGACGCGGGCGACGGGGACGGCTGCCGGTGCTGCGGCGGCGAGGCTGGCGTTCGCGCGGCTGGCCGCCGGCACCTTCCTCGTCCATGGCGACTTCAGCCGGAATGCCTTCGATCTCCGGCTGTGGGCCGGTTCCATCGATGAGTTCGGACTGGGGTGCCGGTGCCGGTGCCGGTGCCTGAGCGGGTACCGGCTTCGGCTGCTGCTGCTGTGCCTGCGGCTGCGGCTGGTGCTGCCTGCTCTGCGGCTGGTGCTGCCTGTTCTGCGGCGGCTGGACGATAACGACGTCGTCGCCGTCATTGTCATTGTCATTCTCATTGTTATCCATATCGTCGCCGTCGCGGTCCGCACCTTCGCGATCATTGTACTCGCCGCGGTCGTCGCGCTGGAAGCGTTCCTGCATCTGCGCCTGGGCGCTGGCGATGATACGATTATAATGTTCGGCGTGCTGGAGATAGTTCTCGGCAATCACGCGATCGCCGGAGCTTTGGGCGTCGCGGGCGAGCTGCGCGTATTTTTCGGCGATATGCTGCGCAGTACCGCGAATCTTCACATCGGGGCCGGAGCTGTCATAGGTCCGGGTCAGCGGATTGCCGCCCTTGCGGTTGAAATTGTTGTTATTGTTATTTCCACCGCCGCCGCCACCGCCGCCGTTGTTATTGTTACCACGCCCTCGACCGCGCTTGTTCTGCTGTCCTGGCCTCATAGATCGTTCACCTGAATTCTCTGTTTGTGATGGATACATGGCACCAACCGCCATGACCGGAAACCGGGTCAGGACCTTTGTGCCGCGAGCATACTGCGCCTTTGCGCCGACCTGCCGCTTGGTTCTCAAGTCAGTTTGACTGATTCACGCATTGGGTCGTGTTCAACCGTTGAAACTCTCGTTTAAAAGAGCGGACCCCCGAGGCAAACCAAGTACCGAACGAATCTCGTTCATTCCTATCTGCCCAACACGTGACCGCAACCTATATTGCTTCACCGGGAAATCCAAGCCTTTTCTTCGCAATAACAATAATGTCCTGTTCAATGCCGCATTATCGTCTCTCACGTGAGCGCGAACACGAGCACCCTGTCGTTCTGACCATAATCTTTCACGGATTTGAGGCACCTGAAGCCTTTCGCTTCAAAGATCGCCGTCACGTCGTTTCGCTGATCGTAGCCGATCTCCAGTCCGACGACCCCATCGGGCCTGATGAACCTTGCCGCATCCTTGGCTATGGCTTTGTAAGCGTCAAGCCCATCCGGGCCGCCATCCAGAGCCGCAGCCGGATCAAATTTCGTCACTTCGGGAGCGAGATCGTGAATGACATTGGAAGCAATATAGGGCGGATTTGAGACAATCGCGTGAAACGATCCCTGGATGTTCTCGAACCAACTCGACTGGACGACCTGAAAACGATCCTGCAACCCGTTTCTTTCTGCATTCGATCTTGCCGTCAGAAGTGCATCCGCCGATATGTCGCTGCCGACACCTGACGCATCAGGACACTCGCTCAAAAGCGCAAGGCATATCGCCCCGGTCCCGGTTCCCATGTCAAGGATATGGAGACGGCTTTGCGCCTTTGCAAGGTCTTTGAGATAGACGAGAACCGTATCGACCAGGATTTCCGTATCCGGCCGCGGTTCCAGCGTTTCCGCCGAGAGCCGCAGCGGCAGGCCATAGAATTCCCGCTCGCCGAGAATGCGATGCACCGGCTCATGGCCGAGCCGCCGCTCCAGCGCCTTGAAAATCACTTCGGCCTGCTCAGGAGAAAGCCGCTCCGCCGATCGCGTCAACAGCTCGGTCGGCGACAATTTCAGAAGGCCCGCGACAAGCAGCCGCGCATCGGTCGCCGGGTCGACGATACCGGCTTCGGTGAAGCGACGGCGCGCTTCGGCAAGCATATCGGCGACCGTCGAGCTCATTGTTGCTCGCCGAGCTGCGCCAGCTGGCTGGCCTGGTAATCGGCCATCAGCGCGTCGACGACCTCCTCGATCTCGCCTTCCATCATTCGGTCAAGCTTATAGAGCGTCAGATTGATGCGATGGTCCGTCACCCGCCCCTGCGGGAAATTATAGGTGCGGATACGTTCCGAGCGGTCGCCGGAGCCGACCTGGCTTTTGCGATCGGCAGAACGCTCACTGTCGGCCCTCTGCCGCTCCGCGTCATAAAGCCTGGAGCGCAGCACCTGCATCGCCTTGGCGCGATTTTGGTGTTGCGATTTTTCCGAGCTGGTGACGACGATGCCGCTCGGCAGGTGGGTGATACGCACCGCCGAGTCCGTCGTATTGACGTGCTGGCCGCCCGCGCCCGAAGAGCGCATCGTGTCGATGCGGATGTCTTCAGCCCGGATCTCGATGTCGATCTCCTCGGCCTCGGGCAGCACCGCCACCGTTGCCGCCGACGTATGGATGCGGCCCCCCGCCTCGGTTTCCGGCACGCGCTGCACGCGATGCACGCCGGATTCGAATTTCAGCTTGGCAAAGACGCCCCTGCCGGTGATCGTCGCGATGATTTCCTTGTAGCCGCCGGCTTCGCCCTCGCTCGCCGAGAGCACCTCCACCTTCCAGCCCTTTTCCGCCGCAAAGCGCTCGTACATGCGAAACAGATCGCCGGCGAAAAGAGCGGCTTCCGAGCCGCCCGTGCCGGCGCGGATTTCAAGAATCGCGCTCTTTTCGTCCGCTGCATCCTTCGGCAGAAGCAGGATCTGCATCTCCTGTTCCAGCACCTCGATCTGCCCTTTTACCTCGGGCAGCTCCAGCTCGGCGAGGTCGCGCATCTCGCGGTCGACCGACCTGTCCTCGAGCAGCGTTTCGAGATCGGCAAGCTCGGCGACCGCTTTCTCATAGACGCGGATCTTCGTCACGACAGGCTGCAGCTCGGAATATTCGGATGCGAGCTTCACATAGACATCGGCAGCCGGGCCAGCCGACATGCGCGCCTCGATCTCGCCGAAACGACGTTCCAGCTCGCGCATCTTTTCAACGGGAAGCTTCGCCACCCTTCACTCCGATTCTTCTTAATCTCTGTCTAAAGGGGAATATTGTGGCTCTCGGCGAAGCGGGCAAGCACCTCGCGCATCGGCGTCAAGGCGTGGTGATCGTCCAGCACCTCGTCCATCGCCTTCGTCAGCGCCCCGACATCGAGCCCAAGCAGCATCGCCTTCACCGGTCCGATCGAGGCCGGTGACATCGAGATCGAGCGGAAGCCGATACCGAGCAGCGCCATCGCCGAGATGGGTTTGCTGGCGAGCTCGCCGCAGAGCGTCACCGGCGTCTTGTTCCGGTCCGCCCCGCGCACAATATCGCGCAGGATACGCAAGAACGGCTTGCCCAGCGGATCGAAGCGGTCCGAAACCCGTGCATTGCCGCGATCGACCGCCATCGAGAACTGGAAGAGGTCGTTCGAGCCGACCGAGACGAAATCGACCGCCTCCATCAGTTCGTCGAGCTGCCAAAGCAGGGCCGGCACCTCCAGCATTGCCCCGAATTGCAGCTTGCGCGGCAAGCCGTGGCCGAAGCGTGAGAGATGCTGCACTTCCTTCTGCAAAAGCTCGCGCACCATCTTCAACTCGGAAACCTCGGTCACCATCGGAACCATCAGCTTCAGCTCGGTGTCGGCCGATGCCTTCAGCAGGGCGCGCAACTGGGTGCGCAACAGTCCCGGCCGGTCGAGCGACAGCCGGATGGCGCGCCAGCCGAGTGCCGGATTTTCTTCCTCATGGCCGCGGAAATAGGGCACGACCTTATCGCCGCCGATATCGAGCGTACGGAAGGTGACGGTGCGGCCCGCCGCCTGTTTGATCACATTGCGATAGAACTGCTCCTGCTCGTCCGCCTTCGGCATGGTGGAGGCGATCATGAACTGCAGCTCGGTGCGGAAGAGGCCGATGCCCTCGGCACCCGATTCCGAAAGCTGCGGCAGGTCGACCAACAGCCCCGCATTCATCATCAGCGAGATCCGCTGCCCATCCTTGGTCACCGGCTCGACGGCGCGCAGTGCTCGGAACTGTTCCTGCCGCCTGGCGCGGAAGCGGACCTTTTCCTCATAGGAACGCCGGTGATCGGCCATCGGCCGCAGATGCACATGCCCCTCGTCGGCGTCGATGATCACGGCATCACCATTCTCGGCGAGCGCCACCACACCCGCCGCTTGGCCGATGACCGGAATGCCCATGGCGCGCGCGACGATCACCACGTGGCTCGTCACCGCCCCTTCTTCCAACACCAGCCCACGCACATTGGAACGCGGATAATCGAGCAGCTCGGCTGCCCCCATAGCGCGCGCCAGGATGATTGCGTCGCTGGGGAAACCTTCGGCGGTCGTCCGGCCGGTATAACCCGTCAACTGTCTGAGCAGCCGGTTCGCCAGATCCTCGAAATCATGCATGCGTTCGCGCAGATAAGGGTCGGTCAACCGCATCATCCGCGCCTTGGTGTCGCTCTGCACCTTCTCGACTGCTGCTTCCGCCGTCAGGCCGTTGCGGATCGCCTCCTCGAGCTTACGCACCCAGCCCTGGTCATGCGCGAACATGCGATAGGTTTCGAGCACCTCACGATGTTCGCCCTCCATCGACACGTCGCGACGCGACAGCATGTCGTCGATTGAAATCCGAAGCGAGCCCATGGCTTCGGCCAGCCGCCGGATTTCCTTCTCGGCATCTTCGTTCAGCAGGTTGGTAACGACGATGCGCGGCTCGTGCAGCACGACGTAACCGAGGCCGATGCCGTCATTATAAGTGTCGCCATCGACGGTCACCGAACGCGTCAGGTCGAGTTCGAGGCCCGGCTTGGTGATCTTCTTGAGCTCGCCGGTGGCGATCATTTCGGCAAGCACCATCGCGGTCGTCTCGAGCGCTTCCAGCTCTTCCTCGCGATAGTTGCGGCTTGCCTTGTTCTGCACGACGAGAACGCCGAGTGAGCGCCCGGTCCTGAGGATCGGCACACCGAGGAAGGAATGGTAGATTTCTTCGCCCGTTTCCGGCAGGTAGCGGAAAGCAGGGTGCGACTGCGCGTCGGAAAGGTTCAGCGGCTGGGCCGAGGCTGCAATCGTGCCGACCAGGCCCTGCCCCATCTTCAGTTGCGCCAGATGCACGGCCTCGCGGTTGAGGCCTTCGGTCGCGTAGAGTTCGAGTACGCCGTCGGCACGCAGCACATAGACGGAGCAAACCTCCGCCACCATATTGCCGGCAATCTGGCGGACGATCCGGTCAAGACGCTCCTGCGGCTCCAGCGGCTCCGCCATCAACTCGCGCAGCCGCCTGAGCAGCACGCGCGGACCGCCGGAAAGGTCTCTCATGGCGTCTCAAGCTCCCGAAACAACGCACTCAGTCCCGGCAGGCCGGCCCTCGCCTCCTCAACCTGAAGGGGCAGGCCGCCCACTGGGAATCAATTCTTATCCAGACCGTAGCAGGAATGCAAAGTCCTGACAGCGAGTTCTGCATAGGGACCGTCGATCAGGATGGAAATCTTGATCTCGGAGGTCGTGATCGCCTTGATGTTGATGCCTTTTTCGGCAAGTGCACGAAATGCGGTCGCGGCAACGCCCGCGTGGCTGCGCATGCCGATGCCGATGACCGATACTTTCACCAGCCCCGATTCGTTTTGCACGACGTCGTAGCCGATCTTCTCCTTATGGTCGCCGAGCACCTTGATCGCCTTCTCGACGTCGCCTGATGGCACGGTGAAGGTCATGTCGGTCTTCGACCCGTCCTCGGAAATATTCTGGACGATCATGTCGACATTGATATGGGATTCGGCGAGCGGTCCGAAGATCGCCGCGGACACGCCCGGCCGGTCGGCAAGACGGCGAAGCGAGATCTGAGCCTCATCCTTGGCATAGGCGATGCCGGTGACTACTTCCTGTTCCACGATTTCATCCTCGTCACAAATCAGCGTTCCGGGCGGGTTCAGCAGATCGCCCATGCCCGGAGCATCGGGGTCTTCGAATGATGAGCGCACGAAGGTGCGCACCTTGTGCACCATGGCAAGCTCGACCGAGCGCACCTGCAGTACCTTGGCGCCGAGCGAGGCCATTTCCAACATTTCCTCGAAGGCGATCTTCTTCAGCCTGCGCGCCTTCGGCACGATGCGCGGGTCGGTCGTGTAGACGCCATCGACGTCAGTATAGATATCACAGCGGTCTGCCTTGACAGCTGCCGCGATTGCGACGGCCGAAGTGTCCGATCCGCCGCGCCCGAGCGTCGCGATACGGTTGTCGGGTCCCAACCCCTGGAAGCCGGAGATGACGGCGACCTGCCCCTCACCCATACGTTTGACGATGTCAGAGCCGTCAATCTCCATGATCCGTGCCGCGCCATGCGCGTTGTCGGTGCGGATCGGGATCTGCCATCCCTGCCAGGAACGGGCATTGATATCCATCGCCTGCAATGCGATTGCCAGCAGCCCTGATGTCACCTGCTCGCCGGATGCGACCACCGCATCATATTCCCGCGCATCGTAAAACGGAGAATTGGCGCCGATCACCTTCGGCGTGCCCTGGACCCAGCCAACCAGTTCATTGGTCTTGCCGGACATGGCCGACACCACCACCGCGACCTCGTGCCCGGCATCGACTTCGCGTTTTACGTGGCGGGCAACATTCTTGATGCGGTCCAGGTCAGCGACGGACGTGCCGCCGAATTTCATTACGATGCGTGCCATATGCCTCTACCACGACTGGCGCCGGGAAAGCGGAAAACCGGACCCGGCATCACGAAAGCTCTGGGCAGACCGCTTGGCCAGAGAGCCGGATTCCCAACTTCCGGAACCGCTCTAAAGCCCAGGTCCCCAAAGGCCCCAAGTTGCGGCGTCTCTTAGCGAGTTTGGCGGGGGGAGGCAAGCGCGGGCGATAAAAGCTATTGGCGAGCGGTTCCGCCCTCGTCAGTCCTCTGGTCTGCGCCCTTGACTTATGCCCCCGATCGTCCGACTTCACATCTCACGAATGAAGGAGTGGACGATGACGGAAGGCGCCAGAAGCACGATCGACCAAGGTGAAGTGGACCGCTTCTCGGCGATGGCGGCGGAATGGTGGAGCCCGACCGGCAAATTCAAGCCGCTGCACAAGTTCAATCCCGTCCGGCTCGCCTATATAAGAGACAAAGCCTGCGAGAATTTCGGCCGTGATCCGAAAAGCGCGCGCCCGCTCGAGGGCCTGCGCGTGCTCGATATCGGCTGCGGCGGCGGTCTGTTATCCGAACCTGTCGCCCGCATGGGTGCGTCCGTCGTCGGCGCCGATCCGTCCGAGAAGAATATTGGCATCGCCTCCACCCATGCGAAGGCCTCCGGCGTTTCGGTCGACTATCGCGCCGTCACCGCCGAGGAGCTCGCCGAGGCTGGCGAGACCTTCGATATCGTCTTGAACATGGAGGTGGTGGAACACGTCGCCGATGTCGAATTCTTCATGACGACCTGCGCGAAAATGGTCCGCCCCGGCGGCCTGATCTTCGTTGCCACCATCAACCGTACGATGAAGGCGGCAGCGCTTGCCATCTTCGCCGCCGAGAACATTCTGCGCTGGCTGCCGCGCGGCACGCATCAGTATGAAAAGCTGGTACGCCCGGAAGAGCTGGAAAGGCCGCTGGCCGCAAACGGCCTCGAGATCACCGACCGCACCGGCGTCTTCTTCAATCCACTGTCGAACCAATGGAACCTGTCCAAGGATATGGAAGTGAATTATATGCTGCTGGCGAAGCGGCCGGCTTAGAGCATGTCGCGCAAAACTGTGCAGCGGTTTTGCGACAACGACATGCGCAAAAACAAAGGCCTAAAGCGCGAGGAGCGAATCTGAAAGATCGCGACGCGCTTTAGTCCCGTCGTCAATAAGCCGGCTACACTTTCAGCGCGATACGCAGGCCGAAATCATAGAAGGCGAGCGGCGTGGACTACACGTCAGTTTACGTCTTCCGGCAAAACAGGAATGGCTGCGATCTCGATGCCCTCTTCGAGGAGGGCCTGCGCCTCGTCGAACGTCGCCTGGCCGATGATGCCGCGGGCATCCGCCTCGCCGTAGTGGATCTTGCGGGCTTCCTCGGGAAATTGCGTGCCGACGTCCTCGGAATTGGCCTTGACCGCCGCAACGGCCTCCTTGAGCTTTTGCAGGGCCTCGCGGCGCATGGCATCCATCGCCAGTGTCTGCCTCTCGTCCTTCTTCCGCGCCGTCGACACCGAAGGCGCCATCAACAGCTTGGAAATGGCGGCGGAATGACAGACCGGGCAGGTCAGAAAACCGGTTTCGACCTGACGATCGAAATCGGCGCTTTCCGAAAACCAGCCTTCGAATTCATGGGCATTGTCACAGGTGAGGGAATAGCGGATCAAGCGGCGACGCCTCCGGCGACTGCTCCCGCAATCTTCTCGACCGAGAATTCCCGGCCATTCCTCAGGTTCGGGATCTTGTCATGCGCGGCCTTGACCGCGGCGGGATCGATCTCGGCGACGATAACCGCCGCACCGGTGGCGCCGGCCGACGCCAGCACCGTGCCCCAGGGATCGATGATCATCGAATGGCCGAAAGTCTCGCGCCCGTCCTCGTGCCGGCCTGCCTGTGCGGCAGCGATGACGAAGACACCGTTCTCGATCGCCCGTGCCCTGAGGAGGATCTCCCAATGCGCCTCGCCGGTCTGCTTGGTGAAGGCGGCGGGCACCGTCATCACTTCAGCGCCGGCCATGGCCTGGGCGCGGAAGAGCGCGGGAAACCGCACGTCGTAACAGATTGCAAAGCCCATTTCGGCAAAGGGCAGCGATAGGACGCGGGCCTCCGAGCCGGCTGTATAGGCGGCACTTTCACGCCAGCTCTCGCCATTGTCGAGATCGACGTCGAACATATGGATCTTGTCGTAGCGATTGAGAATCCTGCCGTCGGGACCGAACAGGAAACCGCGATTGGCGATCTTTCCGTCAGCAAGGGCAATCGCTGTCGAACCGACATGCATGTAAATGCCGAATTCCCTAGCGAGATCTGAGCCTGTCTTGACGATGATGTCATGCGCCTCGTCGGCAAGCACGGCGCGTGCCGCCGCACGGTCTCGCTGCAGCATGCCGGTCATCTCGGGCGTCTGCACATAGGTCGCGCCCTCGGCAGCGGCCTCGCGCACCAGCCGCGCCATGGCGGCGGCATTCTTCACCGGATCGACCCCGGAGCACATCTGGACAGCTGCGGCCTTGAAGCTCATCGGTTCTTCCTCAAGCCGCCAGCATCGGATCGAGCTTGCCGGCCCGATCGAGCGCAAAGAGATCGTCGCAACCGCCGACATGATCGGCGCCGATGAATATCTGCGGAAAAGTGGTCCGTCCGTTCGACTTGCCGATCATCTCCTGGCGAAGATCCGGCGAAAAGGTCGCGTCGTGCTCGACATATTCGACGCCCTTTTCTTCGAGAAGGGACTTGGCGCGGGTGCAATAGCCGCAAAACTGCCGTGTATAGATGGTGACGGGTACCATAATCTCTCCAGACTGATGCCGGGTATTCTTGTCATATAGGCTCGGAGAGAGCCCTTGCAAAGGTCAAAACCGTTATGTCAGCCGCACCCGCCTTGCGCAGTGTCCGGCTTGCCGCAGCGACCGTCGCCCCTGTTGTATAGACGTCGTCGACGAGGACGATACGCTTGCCGAAAATGTCGTTTTCGCAACCCTTGGCAATCGTGAAAGCACCCCTGACATTGTCCTCACGCGCCTTGGCGCCGAGGCCGACCTGCTGGCTGGTGCGCTTGACGCGAACAAGCGTGGCGGCAAGCAGCGGCTTGCCTGAGAGCCTTGCCATATGGCGGGCAAGCTCGGCTGCCTGGTTGAACTTGCGCGCCAGCATGCGGGTGCGGTGCAGCGGCACCGGGATCAGCGCATCGCAGCTCTCGACCGTCCCGTCGGAAGCCCGCAGCATCCAGGCAGCCATCATCAGCGCCAGATCGGTGCGATCGCGATATTTGAGCCCATGAACGAGATCGCGGACCGCATGGTCATGGGTCGCGGCCGACCGCAGCCGGTCGAAGGGCGGCGGGTTGGCGATCGCCTCGGCGCTGAGGATGCCGACGCCGAGATCGTGCGAGAAGGGAATGCCAAGCACCTCGCAATAGGGCCGTTCGATGAAGCGGATGCCGGACCAGCATTTTGCGCAGAGCCCGCGATGGCCGCCTGTGGAAATACCGCAGACAGAGCAGGCGGGCGGATAGAAGAAATCGGCAAGCGCCGAAAACGGCCGCAAGAGTTGCGCCCGCAAGAACTCTGACGGTTTTTCAACGTTGATCAGTCCCATGCCGCGGAGACTAGCCTGTTCTTCGCGAAAGGAAAATCGTCTTGCCGCACAGGCGACACGGGACTAAGGACATCGCCATGGAAACGATCTTCGACAGAGCCCTGATCGCCGCACATCGCCATCGCGCGCTTGTAAACAACGACCCGAAAGCCGCCTTCCTGCTCGACATTGCCGCTGAGGAAATGGCCGAGCGGCTTACTGTGGTCGAGCGGACTTTCGAGACCGCCGTCGAACTGCATGGCGCAACCGGTGCTGCCGCCCGTGCCGCGCTGGCGACGGGCAAAATCGGCACGATGATCCGCATCGAAAGCCAGAAAGCCTATGCCGGGCCGGGCGAAACCTTGATCGAGGCGCCGCTCGAGGACGTGCCGCTCGAACAGCAATCGGCCAATCTTATCCTTGCGCCGCTCAGCCTGCATCTGACCAACGATACGCCAGGTGTCTTCATCCAGATCCGCCGCGCCCTGAAGCCGGACGGCCTGTTCATGGCGGCGATCCCCGGCGCCGGCACATTGCAGGAACTGCGCGATGTGCTGCTGGCCACCGAGGTCGAGATGACGGGTGGCGCAAGCCCGCGTGTCATCCCCTTCGCCGATGTGCGCGATGTCGGCAGCCTCATGCAGCGCGCCGGCTTCACGTTGCCGGTGATCGACGCGGAGAATTATACGGTGCGCTATGATTCGCTCTTTCCGCTGATGCGGGATCTAAGAGCGATGGGCATGAGCAATCCGCTTGCAGCCCGCGCCCGGATGCCGCTGACGCGCGCCTTCTTCCTGCGTGCAGCGGAGATCTACGCCGAACGTTATTCCGATCCCGATGGACGTATCCGCGCCACCTTCTCGATCATCTATGTCTCGGGATGGGCTGCCCATGAGAGCCAGCAAAAGCCGCTCAGGCCGGGTTCGGCCAAGGCGCGCCTTGCCGATGCATTGAAGGTGGACGAGCACAAGCTCAAGCAGTAACGGCCGGCTGCTTCTTCAATTCACCGTCATATTGTTGTTGATCACGTTGAAGACGTCCTGCAGGGCGCCGGTGAAGACCCCGAGACCAGAGACGAGAGCGCCACAAATGAGGGCCGCGATCAGGCCATACTCAATTGCCGTCGCACCCCTGTTATCTGCAAGAAATGCTTTCAAAATACGCATTATTTCGCGACCCCTGAGCGAAACCGACGGCAAACGAACAATTCCACGACCATCGGGCGACGGCCGGCATTTTTCAGCAACCGGCGCCGACGCCATAGCCCTGGACGACGCAGACCGAACCGGGCGTATCCTGGAGGACGCTGCGGCGGATCGTATAACGCTTGCCGCTGTCACTCTTCGGGATCGATCCTGTCGTGATCGTATCAAAATCCGCCGGCGCGCTGGCAAAGACGCTTTTCTTCGAGGAATCCGCAAGCATTGGCGTCAGAATGAGCGTCAGCGCGACCACTGCCGTGCCGAACAGAAGGGCGATATTCAGCGCACCCGTCCTGCGCGAGGCAGACGAGGCCCGTTCCTTTTCCCGGACAGCTTTCCAGAAATCATCGTCCATGACGTCAAGCCTTTTAATACACGCACGCCAGATGCTTGATTGAGGCCGATCTTTGGCAGAAGGTGTTAAACGATCCATTAATATCCACAGCCGAAAACGATGTGGCACAATAATAATCAGATAACGCTAAAGTAAATCCTGCAACATCGGGATGAGCGGCTCGTCAGCCGGCGGCATCGGATAGTCGCGTAGCGCCTGCGGACGCACCCATTTTAGCGCCTGCCCCTCCCGGCCCTGGGGAATGCCCTCATAGCGCCGGCAGATATAAAGCGGCATCAAAAGGTGGAAGGTCTCGTAGGAGTGGCTGGCAAAGGTAAGCGGCGCAAGGCAGGCAATCTTGGTGTTGATGCCGAGTTCTTCCTCAAGCTCGCGCACCAGCGTTTCCTCCGGCGTCTCACCGGGCTCGACCTTGCCGCCGGGAAACTCCCAGAGCCCGGCAAGCGACTTTCCCTCGGGACGCTGTGCCAACAGGATACGCCCATCGGCATCGATCAGCGCACAGGCGGCGACCAGCAATATCTTCCGGCCTGCCTCGCTCATCGCGGCTCCTGCTGCCAATAGCAATAATGATAGGCGTCGCGAAAACCCAGGCGCTCATAGAGTGCGATGGCCGGGTGGTTGGACAGCTTCACCTGCAGCCAGGCCGAACGGGCGCTGCGCATGCGCGCCCAGCGCAGCGCCGAGGTGAGGATTTCGGTGCCGAGCCCCTCGCGCCGCCGCGCCTCGGAGACCGAAAGCGACATGATCCCGGCAAGGTCATTGTCCTGGACGCAGAGCACGGTCGCAAGCGGGCCGTCCGCCGCATTCTCGATCATGAACAGGCCGGATGGCGGCTTGATCGCCGAAATGATTTCGGCAAGCGCCGGCTTCAGCCTCAGTGGCGCCCGGTCGACGGCGAGGTTGGCGTCGACGAAACGGCCGACATCGTGAGTCGGCAGGTGATCGAGCGTATCCGGCAGCTCCGCCTCGGCAAGGTCGCAGGTCATCACCACTGTATCGTCGAAGCGCGTCCAGTTTTGCGCGCGCAGAAGTTCGATCAGCACCGGCGAGGCAAGCGGCGTCTGGCGGACCACAGCGGCGCGGCCATAGGCCTCGAACTTTCGGCGCGCCTTTTCCAGGCGGATTTCGACATCGCGATGATCCGAGGGATCGAGCGGCACGATCGAATTCAGCCGGTTGGACGGGTGACCGGCCGTCAGCCGCACCTGCCAGCTGCCGTCATATTGCACGGATGCCGCCGGCCAGGCGCGAAAGCCGACGGCCTCCAGCCTGCGCACCAGCGGCAGATTGTGTGAGAAAATGGATACCTGCGCCAATGAACGATCAGCTCCGATAGTCGCCATTGATCGCAACATATTCCTTGGTGAGGTCGCAGGTCCAGACGGTTGCTGTGCCGCCGCCGAGGCCGATATCGACTTTGACGGGGATATCCTGCGCCTTCATGACGTTCGAGGCGGCCTCCTCGGAATAATCGGGATCACGCTCGCCATTGACGGCGACCCTGATGTCGCCGAACCAGATGGCGAGCCGGTCGCGGTCGGCCATCTCGCCGGACTTGCCGACAGCCATGACGATACGGCCCCAATTGGCGTCTTCGCCGGCGGCCGCCGTCTTGACCAGCGGCGAATTTGCGATCGATAGCGCGATACGCTTGGCGGCGGCATCGCTCTCGGCACCCGTCACGGTGATTTCAAGCATCTTGGTGGCACCTTCGCCGTCGCGCACCACCTGCAGCGACAGGTCCTTCAGCACTTCGTTGAGTGCGGCCCGGAAGGCGGCAAGGCGCGGATCGTCGGCACGTTCGATGCGGGCCTGGCCGTCCTCGGCCGCGGCACCCGTCGCAAACAGCATCAACGTATCGGAGGTGGAGGTGTCGCTGTCGACGGTCATGGAGTTGAAGGTCGGGCCAACGCCGTCAGACAGAAGCGCCTGCAGCGCGGCAGGCGCAATGTCGGCATCGGTGACAACGAAGGAGAGCATCGTCGCCATATCAGGCGCGATCATGCCGGCGCCCTTGGCGATGCCGTTGATCGTCACGGCCACGCCGCCGATTGCGGCGCTGCGGGTCGAAACCTTCGGATAGGTGTCGGTCGTCATGATCGCCTTGGCGGCCTCGAACCAGAAATCGCCGGTCGCTTCGACCTGCATTCGGTCCAGAACGCCTGAGAATTTGGTGGCATCCAGCGGCTCGCCGATGACGCCGGTCGAGGCCAGATAGACCTCGTTTTCGGCGCAGCCGACGGCAGCGGCAGCCGACTTCGCCGTCAGCGCGGTCGCCTGCCGGCCCTTCAGGCCGGTGAAAGCATTAGCATTACCGGAATTGACGACGACGGCGCGGGCGCTGCCATGGGGGAGATTGGCCCGGCAGAAATCCACCGGCGCCGACGGGCACTTCGAGCGGGTAAAAACGCCCGCAACAGTCGCCGGCCTGTCAAAGACCATCATCAGCACATCTGTGCGGTTCTTGTACTTGATGCCGGCGGAAGCCGTCGCCATCCGCACGCCGCGCAGCGGTGGCATCGAGACGAAGGATTTCGGGGCGAGCGGAGAGACGGAACCGGACATGATGAGACCTGCCAATGAGCACTTCCAGGCGAAATGGAAACCGGTTCGCCGTCCGGAAATGCGACAACAAACGATGCCAGAGCATGATGCCGAAAAGTGTCAGCGGCTTTCGGACAACACCATGCTCACCTTCTTTGATTTAGATCCGGATGATTTTAGGCCGATCAGGCCCAAAATCATCCGGATCTAATGAAGGGCCCGGAAGAACCGGGCCCCGATGCGAATATTACTGCTGCGGCGCTGGCGCGACGGGCTCACTGCCCGGCTCCGGCTGCTTGTTGGCTTGGTCGTAACCCTTGCGCAGCGTCTCGTCCGTGATCTCGATCTTGGCGGAGGCCTTCGCCTTGTTCAGAAGCTCAAGATACTTGTCGCGCATGACGAGCTGACGAACCTGATCCTGCACCTGCTCGAAGGGCGGCGGCGGAGCGTCGCGCTTATCCTCGACCTTGATGACGTGGAAGCCGAAATCGGTCTTAACCGGCGTCTTGGAATAGGTGCCCTTCTCAAGCGCGAAGGCTGCGTCCTCGAATTCCTTGACCATGCGGCCGCGCGTGAAATAGCCGAGGTCGCCGCCTTCCGACTTGTTCGGATCGGTGGACTTTTCCTTGGCGAGTTCGGCGAAATCCTTGCCGGCATCGAGCTGCTTGATGATGTCCTTGGCTTCGTCCTCGGTCTTGACGAGGATGTGACGGGCGTGGACTTCCTCCTGCTTCGGCAGGGCAGCGACTTCCTTGTCGTAGCGGGCCTTGACTTCCTCAGGCGTCACGATGTCGACGACATGCTTCTTGAAATAGGCATTGTGCAGCTCGCGGTCGGTGAGATACTGCATGCGCTTCTTGAATTCGTCGGTTTGATCAAGCTTCTCAGCCGCAGCGTCGGCGGCGAGCAGCTTCACGTCGATGGCGGCGGAAAGGGCTGCGACCTTCTTCTGGTCATCTGGAAGCTGCGCCAGCTGCGGGTCGAGATTGGCGACCGCAAGGTCGAGTTCCGACTGGTGGATCTCCAGAGTGCCGACCTTGGCGATGACGGCGTCATCGGCATGGGCCGGGCCCTGGAGCGCAACAAAAGTTGCAAACGCCAGAACGGCAAGTTTGTTGGTGCTCAACATGAAATACCCTTCACAGTTACATTGCCGGTTTCAGCATCCCCTGAATCCAGCCCAAAATAGCCATCAACACCGGATTGTGGCCTTTCTGTATCCGCCAAATCCGTTGACATCATTCGACCCCCCTCTTATCTGTCACGCAACCTCGCGTCCAGAACAGTTTCCGGGCGTTTTAAGGCGCGCGCCTGATTTTCGGCTGGGCCGCGGACAAGAAACGCCGGGGATGAATATTGAGAAAGGGCCAGTCATATGGTCAGCTTTGGCGGTATAGCCCGCAAGTTATTTGGGTCTTCCAACGACCGCCGCGTGCGGTCCTACCAGCCGAACGTCACTGCCATCAACTCTATCGAAGAGAAGACGAAGGCCCTGACGGACGAGCAGCTCGCGGCAAAGACCGTGGAGTTTCGCGCCCTGCTCGCCGAGGGCAAGACGCTCGACGACATTTTGATCCCGGCCTTTGCAGTCGTGCGCGAAGCCTCGCGCCGCGTTCTCGGCCTGCGACCTTTTGACGTACAGCTGGTCGGCGGCATGATCCTGCATTCGAATGCGATTGCCGAGATGAAGACCGGCGAAGGCAAGACCCTCGTCGCCACCCTGCCGGTCTATCTGAACGCGCTTTCCGGCAAGGGCGTACACGTCGTCACCGTCAACGATTACCTCGCCCAGCGCGATGCCGCGACCATGGGCCGCGTCTACGGCTTCCTCGGCATGACCACCGGCGTCATTGTCCACGGCCTTTCCGACGAGGAACGCCACGCCGCCTATGCCTGCGACATCACTTACGCCACCAACAACGAACTCGGCTTCGATTATCTGCGCGATAACATGAAGTACGAGAAGAACCAGATGGTCCAACGCGGCCACAACTTCGCAATCGTCGACGAAGTGGACTCGATCCTCGTCGACGAGGCGCGCACGCCTCTGATCATCTCCGGTCCGCTCGACGACCGCTCCGAACTCTATAATACGATCGACGCCTTCATTCCGCTGCTGGCGCCGAGCGATTACGAGATCGATGAGAAGCAGCGCTCCGCCAACTTCTCCGAAGAGGGCACCGAGAAGCTGGAAAACCTGCTCCGCCAGGCCGGCCTCTTGAAGGGCAACGCGCTCTACGACATTGAGAACGTCGCGATCGTCCATCACGTCAACAATGCGCTGAAGGCCCACAAGCTCTTCCAGCGCGACAAGGACTATATCGTCCGCAATGACGAAGTCGTCATCATCGACGAGTTCACCGGTCGCATGATGCCGGGCCGCCGCTATTCGGAAGGTCAGCACCAGGCGCTCGAAGCCAAGGAAAAGGTGCAGATCCAGCCGGAAAACCAGACGCTGGCCTCGATCACCTTCCAGAACTACTTCCGTATGTACGACAAGCTCGCCGGCATGACCGGCACGGCGCAGACGGAAGCGGAAGAATTCGCCAACATTTACAATCTCGATGTCATCGAGGTCCCGACCAACCTCCCGATCAAGCGCCTCGACGAGGACGACGAGGTCTACCGGACCTTCGACGAGAAGTTCAAGGCGATCATCGAGGAGATCCTCGACGCCCACAAGCGCGGCCAGCCGGTGCTGGTCGGCACCACCTCGATCGAGAAATCGGAATTGCTTGCCGAGCGCCTGCGTAAGCAGGGCTTCGACGACTTCAAGGTCCTGAACGCCCGCTACCACGAGCAGGAAGCCTATATCGTCGCCCAGGCCGGCGTGCCGGGTGCCATCACCATCGCCACCAACATGGCCGGCCGCGGCACCGACATCCAGCTCGGCGGCAACCTCGACATGCGTATTGAGCGCGAACTCGGCGAAGTCGAAGCCGGTCCGGAGCGCGACGCCCGGATCCAGGCGATCATCGAGGAGATCAAGGCACTCAAGCAGAAGGCGCTCGAAGCCGGCGGCCTCTACGTCATTGCCACCGAGCGCCATGAAAGCCGCCGCATCGACAACCAGCTGCGCGGCCGCTCCGGCCGTCAGGGCGACCCCGGCCGCTCGAAGTTCTACCTCTCGCTTCAGGACGACCTGATGCGCATCTTCGGCTCCGACCGCATGGACAGCATGCTGACCAAGCTCGGCCTCAAGGAGGGCGAGGCGATCGTCCATCCCTGGATCAACAAGGCCCTGGAGCGCGCCCAGAAGAAGGTCGAAGCCCGTAACTTCGACATCCGCAAGAACCTCTTGAAGTATGACGACGTTCTCAACGATCAGCGCAAGGTGATCTTCGAGCAGCGCCTCGAACTGATGGAATCGACCAATATTTCCGAGACCGTTTCCGACATGCGCCGTGAGGTGATCGAAGACATGGTCGAAAAGCATATCCCCGAGCGCGCCTATGCCGAACAATGGGATGCCGCCGGCCTGAAGACCGGCGCTTTGAACATCCTCAATCTCGACCTGCCGATCGAGGACTGGGTGAAGGAAGAAGGCATCGGCGAGGACGATATCCGTGAGCGCCTGACGGAAGCCACCAATGCGGCCTTCACGGAAAAGGCCGAGCGTTTCGGCGACGACATCATGCATTATGTCGAACGTTCGATCGTCATGCAGACGCTCGATCATCTCTGGCGCGAACACATCGTCAACCTCGACCATCTGCGCTCCGTCATCGGCTTCCGTGGCTATGCCCAACGCGATCCGCTGCAGGAATACAAGTCGGAAGCCTTCGAGCTCTTCACGGCGCTGCTCAACAATCTGCGCGAAGCCGTCACCGCCCAGCTGATGCGCGTCGAACTGGTGCAGCAGGCGCCCGCCGAGCCTGAACCGCCGCTGATGCAGGCCCATCACCTGGATCCTACGACCGGCGAGGACGATTTCGCCCCGGCGATCTACCAGGCATCGGAAGTCATCGTTTCTCCTGAAAACCGCAACCCAGATGATCCATCCACCTGGGGCAAGATCGGCCGCAACGAGACCTGCCCCTGCGGCTCCGGCAAGAAATACAAGCATTGCCACGGCGCCTTCGAGCAGGTCTGAGGCAAGCCGCAAAGATCCGCGAATATGCCGCCTCCGGGCGGCATTTTCTTTTCTGCGGCAACGCCGGAAAACCGGAATTTCAGCGTCCGACGGCAACCCCAAACCAGAACCGTTTCTTAACCCTGTTCTGTCAAGACTTCCGGGACGATTTGCCTGACCTTTAGAGTTTTGCGTGTTCATCATGGCGGTCATAGAAACAGCGGAGAAGATGCTGCCCGCGGGCCTGCGCCCGATCGGCGGCCGCACGCTGCGCATGCTTGCTGCCGTGCTCACCGAACGCGGTGAAAAGGCGGCCGCCCAGCGCATGGCGCTGACGGCCTTTTCGATTCGTATCCTCAGCGCCGCACTCGCCTTCGTCTCCCAGATCGTGCTCGCCCGGCTGATGGGCGAATATGAATATGGCATCTTCGTTTTCGTCTGGGTGCTGGTCGTCGTCTTCGGCGATCTCTCATGCCTCGGTTTCCACACCGCGATCATCCGCTTCCTGCCGCAATACAGGGCAGCGGGCGCTTTCGAGGAAATCCGCGGGCTGACCGGCACCGCGCGCATCTTTGCGCTGCTTTCCGGCACGGCGGTGCTCGCCGCTGGCATGCTCGGCCTGCATTTCTTCGGCGATAAGATCCAGGTCTATTATCTCGTCCCGATCTTCATCGGCCTGCTCGCCATGCCGATGATCGCGCTCGGCGACATTTTGGAAGGCACGTCACGGGCGAACCACTGGCCGGTGATGGCGCTGAGCCCGGTCTATATCGTCCGCCCGATCCTCATCATCCTTTTCATGCTGATCGCGATTGCCATCGGCGCCGAGCACACGGCCGTCACCGCGATGCAGGCAGCACTCGTCGCCACCTTCGTCACCGCCCTCGGCCAGTATGCCGCAACGCTCTACCGCCTGCGCCGGCATTATGACGAAGGCCCGCGCAAGGTCGATTTCATCGCCTGGTTCAGCGTCGCCTTTCCGATTTTCCTGATCGAGGGCGTGAGCTTCCTGCTGACCAATTCCGACGTCGTCGTCGTCGGCATCTTCCTCGAGCCGCACGACGTCGCCATCTACTTCGCCGCCGCCAAGACGATGGCACTGGTGCATTTCATCAATTTCTCGGTCAAGGCAGCCTCCGGCCCGCGCTTTTCCTCGATTATCGCCGAAGGCGACCATGCTCAGCTCGCAAGCGCTGCCATCGACGCCGCCCGCTGGACCTTCTGGCCGGCGCTCGGGGTCGGTCTTGTCGTGCTTGCAGCCGGTCATTTGCTGCTGTCGCTCTTCGGCGGCGCCTTTACGTCAGGTTATCTGGTGATGGCGATCCTGCTCGCCGGCATCCTCGCCAAGTCGCTGGTCGGCCCGGCCGAAACGCTGCTGATGATGGCAGGCAAGCAGAACCTCTGCGTCGCGCTCTATGCCGGCGCACTGACGGCCAATGTCAGCCTCAACCTCGCTTTGATCCCGCATTACGGCATCGAGGGCACGGCGATCGCCACGGCCTCGGCCATGGCCGTCGAGGCGATCCTGCTGCATGTCGCCGTGCGCCGCACGCTCGGCATCGTCCTTTTCGCCTTCGCCAGCCCCTCCGCTGCAACGCCAGAAATGAGAGTTCGATAGATGGTGCGTGTTCCCCCCGTTACCGAAAGCACCGACAGCACCGCGAACCGCATGTTGCATGATCTCGCCGCGCTGAATTTCGAAGCGCCGCAGGCCGAGGCTCGCGCCGAGATCGGCCGACCGGGCCGCGAGCTCTGCCTCTACCCCGGAAAGCTCGGCTATGAGCTCCAGGATGAGCTCGATTTCCTCTCCAACCGGGCGATGGAACCGAACGTCTTTTTCTCCGGCCGCTTCCTCGCCCCCGCCATGCCACGGCTCGAAGATCGGCAGGTGAACTTCGCCCTGATCCGCGATCACAATGCCGGCCGCAGCCGCATGCGGTTCCTCTTGCCGTTTTCGGTCGACAAGCCGGGCTTCGCCGTCGGCCCGTCGATCATCCGCGGCTGGTCGAACAGCTTCGGTCCGCTCGGCACGCCGCTTGTCGATGGCGAGGATGCAGCCGAGACCCTCGACAATCTTTTCGAGGGGCTGACCGCTCGCGATCTCAATCTGCCCGGCATATTGGTTCTGCCGGATCTGCGGCTGAACGGTATCTTCGTGCGCATGGTCAAGGCCGTGGCGCTCAGCCGCAATCTTCCAGTCACCGTCACCAATCCTCACGAGCGCCCGATGCTGCAGAGCGAGGATGAGGCGCCGGTCTATCTCGGCAAAACCATCTCCTCCTCGCATATGCGCGAGATGCGCCGCCAGTGGCGCCTGCTGGAGGAGTTGGGAACAGCGGTCTATGCCGTCGCCCGCCAGCCGCGCGAAATCCATATCCGCTTCGAGGAATTCCTGGCAATGGAAGCCGGCGGCTGGAAGGGCAAGCGGCGAAGCGCTCTCGTCACCGATCGTTATCATACGGCCTTCGCCCGTGAGGCGGTGTCGAACCTTGCCGCCGTCGATGCCGTGCGTATTCACACGATCGATCTCAACGGCAAGGCGATTGCCGCCATCGTCGTGCTGATGATGGGCGGCGAGGCCTATACCTGGAAGACCGCCTACGATGAAAACTATGCCCGCTATTCGCCGGGCAAGCTGCTGATGAACGAACTCACCGAATGGCATCTCGACGATGCCAACATCGTCCGCTCCGATTCCTGCGCCGTCTCGGATCATCCGATCATGAGCCGCTTCTGGCAGGAGCGCGAGGAGATGGGAACGCTGGTGATCGGCCTGACGCAGAACAGCGACCGCGACATGCGCCAGGTCTCAGCCCAGCTCCACATGTACCGCAGCACCCGCAACATGGCGAAGATGCTGCGCGAGAAGATCATGTCGCTCGCCGGGCGGGGCTAAATCAATTCCAGCAGAAGTGCCTAAAGCATGTCGCGCGAAAGTGTGCGCGGTTTTGCGATAACGACATGCGTAAAAACAAAGACCTAAAGCGCGAGGGGCGAATCTGAAAGATTGCGACGCGCTTTAGCGGTTTTGCGTCCGGAAATGCTCTATCGCTCGCTGGCCGCCCTCTCCCGCAACAGCCGGCGGATCACCTTGCCGGTGGTCGTCAGCGGCAAGGCATCGATGAATTCCACCTCGCGGGGATATTCGTGCATCGAAAGCCGCGTCTTCACCCACTCCCTTATGTCGGCGGCCAGCGCCTCGCTTGGGTGATGGCCTGGTGAAAGCACGATATAGGCCTTGACGATTTCGGTGCGCACGGTATCGGGCTTGCCGACGGCGGCGGCAAGCTGCACGGCGGGATGGCCGATCAGACAGTCCTCGATCTCGGCCGGGCCGATGCGATATCCCGATGAGGTGATGACGTCGTCGTCGCGGCCTTCGAAGGTAACATAGCCCTCGGCGTCCTGCCGGCCGATATCGCCGGTGAGCAGCCAGCCCTTGGCGAATTTTCGTTTCGTCGCCGCCGCATCGTCCCAGTAGCCGAGGAACATCACCGGATCGGGACTGGCGATGGCGATCTGGCCCGGTTCGCCGACGGGCAGCTCGTCGCCCGTCTCGCTGACGATCGCGACGCGATGTCCGGGCACCGCCCGTCCGATGGCGCCCGCCTTGGTGACGCCATAGGCAGCGCTCGACGCGAGCACGAAATTGCACTCCGTCTGGCCGTAGAATTCGTTGACGGTGATGTCGAGCGTACCCCGCGCCCACTCATAAGTCTCGCGGCCGAGCGCCTCCCCGGCCGAGCCGATGGTGCGCAGCACCAGATCGTATTTCGAGCGCGGATCGGAAACGGATCTCATCAACCTCAGCGCCGTCGGCGGAATGAAGGCATTGCGCACTTTCATCTCCGCCATGATGCGATAGGCCATGTCGGCATCGAATTTCTGCGCTGGCGACGAGACGACGGGAACGCCGAGCAGAAGGCTCGGCAGCAGCGCATTGAGCAACCCGCCGGCCCAGGCCCAGTCGGACGGCGTCCAGACCTTGTCGCCCACTTTCGGAAAGCCCTCATGGGCAAACTGCATACCGGGAATATGGCCGGGCAGAACGCGATGACCATGCAGCGCGCCCTTGGGCGGCCCCGTCGTTCCCGAGGTGAAAATCATCAGAGCCGGATCGTCGGGAGACGTCTTTTCTCCCTTGAAGAAGGGCTCGTATGACACGATCAGATCGGCAAAGGAGAGAGCATCGTGGGCATTATCGAGGCTGATCACATGCCGAAGCTCCGGCAGCCGATCGCGAATTTGCCGGATGCGATCGAGGCCGAAATCATTGGTGACGATTGCCGCTGCACCTGAGGTCCTCAGCCTGTATTCGAGCGCCTCGACGCCGAAGAGCAGCGCCAGCGGCAAGGCGATTGCGCCCATCTTGTAGATCGCAACATGAACGACCACGGTCTCGAAGGACTGGGGCATCAGCAGGGCGACGCGGTCGCCTCGCTTAATGCCGAGCGAAGCCAGCGCATTGGCGAACATGGAAGAGGCACCGGCAAGCTCACCATAAGTCAGCGAAAGATGATCGCCGTCGGGGCTGAAATGCTCAAGGCAGACGCGCTCGGGATCTCTCGCGGCCCAGTCGTCGCTGACGGCGCGGCCGATATTGAAATCCTCCGGAATCCGCCAGGAGAAATCGCGATAAAGATCGTCGTAGCGATCGTGGGACGGCAGTTGCATGGTCGGATTCCGGTAAAATGCTGCATCAGCTAACACCTTGCAGCTGGGATGTGCAAGCCGAAGCCAGAAGCGGCAGTGATGAGCGCGGCTTCAAAAGCCGATCACGGATCATTGTGCGCACGCAGCATAAATTCTTCATTTGCCGCCCCTGCGACTTTAGCCATCTCGCGCTAAATCATGGAAGCCAGCCTGGGGTCATCGAATTCATCACGGAGTCGTTTCATGGAATACGCAAAATTTGGGAAGACCGGTCTCGAAGTGTCGAAAATCTGCTTGGGCTGCATGACATTCGGCGATCCCGGCCGCGGCAATCATCCATGGAGCCTGCGGGAAGAAGAAAGCCGGACGATGATCAAGCAGGCGATCGACCTCGGCATCAATTTCCTCGACACCGCAAACACCTATTCCAACGGTTCTTCGGAGGAGATCGTCGGTCGCGCCATAAAAGACTTCGCCAAGCGCGAGGACATCGTGCTGGCGACCAAGGTGTTCAACCGCATGCGGCCGGGCCCGAACGGCGCCGGCCTGTCGCGCAAGGCGATCTTCGACGAGATCGACAATAGCCTGCGTCGTCTCGGCACCGACTATGTCGATCTCTACCAGATCCACCGCTTCGACTACACGACGCCGATCGAGGAAACGCTGGAAGCGCTGCACGACGTCGTCAAATCGGGCAAGGCGCGTTATATCGGCGCCTCCTCGATGTATGCTTGGCAATTCGCCAAGGCGCTTTACGTCTCCAGGCTGAACGGCTGGACCGAATTCGTCAGCATGCAGGACCACCTGAACCTGCTCTACCGTGAGGAAGAGCGCGAAATGCTGCCGCTTTGCGAGGATCAGAAAATCGCCGTCATCCCCTGGAGCCCGCTTGCCCGCGGCCGTCTGACCCGCGATTGGGACGAGACGACGGCACGCAGCGAAACCGACGAATTCGGCAAGACGCTCTACACGCAGTCCATCGATGCCGACCGCAAGATCGTCGGAGCCGTGGCCGAAATCGCCAAGGCCCGCAACATCTCCCGCGCCCAGGTCGCAACCGCCTGGATCCTGCAGAAGAGTGCGGTGACCGCCCCGATCATCGGTGCGTCCAAACCGAACCACCTCAGAGACGCGGTTGCCTCACTCTCGGTCAAGCTCACCGCCGAGGAAATCGCGGCCCTGGAAGCACCCTACATCCCGCACGCCATCGCCGGCTTCAAATAGTCGCTGGCTTCTCGGTCCTCAGGCATATGCAAGGCGGATTCTCTTCCTCTCCGCCTGGAGGGGGAGAGCGAAACCACGGCTTCCGCGACTGAGATTATGTCCTACTGCCGGGATCGAGCTGACGGCGCATCGTCACCAAAAACTGCTCGGCAAGCGCCCTGTCCTCGACCGCGCGGGCAAGAATGACAGCACCCATCATCGACGAGAGCGTCGTCGTGGCATTGGCGCGGCGCTCCTCTTCCGTTTCGCCGGGAACGATATCAACGAGTGTATCGACCAGCACGGACAGGCCATCGCTAAAGACCGCACGGACCGCGCCGCGGCTGCGGCTCACCTCCTGGATCAGCGTTGCGAAGACGCAGCTGCCGCCCGGATCGTCAACCGTGCGCCAGTGGATGTAATGGTCGAGAAGCGCTTCCAGCGGTCGGTCCGGCGATTCGGCGATATGTTCCTTCCAGCGCGTTTCGACCCTGTCGATCAGCTTGCGGCTGACCTCCAGCGCCAGGTCGTCCTTTGAATCGAAATGACCATAGAAGCCGCCATGCGTCAGACCCGCCGCTTTCATGATGTCGGCAACGCCGACCCCGTCGAAACCGTTTTCTCGGAAAAGCACGCCGGCAACGCTCAGGATCTTTTCGCGGTTTTCGGCAAATTTTTCGCGGCTGACCCGCATTATCGTCTCCAGAAATAGTCGCTTGACAAAATATATGACGTCCATCATCAATACGCAAGAAATATGATGACCATCATGTAAATCGATCCAGTATCTTCTCGAACCTGAATTCAAACGGAATCTTGCCCATGGTTTCCACAGCCCTCGCCTCCACCCTTGCCCGGCGCAACATCCATTACGGCTGGGTCGTCGTTGCCGCGACCTTTCTCACCATGCTGGTCACCGCCGGCGCCATGGGCGCACCCGGCGTTCTCATCAAGCCGCTGCAGGATGAGTTCGGCTGGGAGACCTCGCAGATTTCCTCGGCCCTTGCGATCCGCCTGATCCTTTTCGGTTTCATGGGTCCGTTCGCCGCCGCCTTCATGAATTATTTCGGCGTGCGCAAGGTCATTGTCTTCGCACTGGCGCTGATCGGCGCGGGCTTCGTCGGTTCGCTGTTCATGACGACGCTGTGGCAGTTGCTATTGCTCTGGGGCATTGTCGTCGGTTTCGGTACGGGATTGACGGCCATGGTGCTCGCCGCAACGGTCTCCAGCCGCTGGTTCACCAAGCATCGCGGCCTCGTCGTCGGCATGCTCTCGGCAAGCTCGGCCACCGGCCAGCTCGTCTTTCTGCCACTGATGGCGGAGCTGACGGAACGCTACGGCTGGCGCTCGACGGTGTTTTTCGTCTGCGCCATGATCATGGTCGCAGCCCTTGCCGTGCTTGCCTTCATGCGCGACCGCCCCGCCGACCTCAACCTGCCCTCCTTCGGTGAGACGCAGGTGACGCCGCCACCGGCAAGCACCTCCCTCGGCGCCGCGTTGATGACGCCGATCACTGTCCTCAAGGAAATCTCGAAGACCTCGACCTTCTGGATCCTCTTTGCCACCTTCTTCATTTGCGGTCTCAGCACCAACGGCCTGATCCAGACCCATTTCGTCACCCTCTGCGGCGATTTCGGCATCGTACCGGTGGCTGCCGCCAGTGTGCTGGCCGTCATGGGCATCTTCGATTTCTTCGGCACCATCGGTTCCGGCTGGCTGTCCGACCGATTCGACAATCGTTGGCTGCTCTTCTGGTATTACGGCCTGCGCGGCCTGTCGCTGCTCTACCTGCCCTTCAGTGATTTCAGCTTTTACGGCCTCTCCATCTTCGCCGTCTTTTACGGCCTCGACTGGATTGCCACCGTGCCGCCGACCGTCAAGATCGCCGCCGACCGCTTCGGCCGCGAAAAGACTGGCCTCGTCTTCGGCTGGGTCTTTGCCGGACATCAGCTGGGAGCCGCCACCGCCGCCTATGGCGCCGGCCTCTCGCGCACCGAGCTTTCGAGCTACCTGCCGGCTTTCTTCGTCGCGGGCGCCTTTTGCCTACTGGCCTCGATCCTGGCGATCACGCTGAAGAAGTCCGGTCTGAGCAACCCGGCACCGGCCGCCGCCCATTGATATCAGACAGGATCCGGCCTCGAAGCGATGCCGGATCTCTCTACCGGATCAGTCCGATAACTTCGCTTGCCCGTCTTGCGCGTCCGGGCGCTCGCATGTTAGACAGCCGCCCGTTCGTATCCGTTGCCCCATTGGCGGAATTGGTAGACGCGCTCGACTCAAAATCGAGTTTCGAAAGAAGTGCTGGTTCGACTCCGGCATGGGGCACCACTCTCTTAAATCGTCGTTGTTTTCATTGTGAATTTTCGGCCTTTTTGCCCCACGTTTTTCAACCTCCGAAAGCGTGGGACAAATTTGTGCTAATTTTGTTCCGGGATTAGCTTCCGAATTGCGCCTGCTGCGATCTTTTGCGGCGGGCTTTTTTTTGGTGTAGACCGTCGTCTGGCTCTTCGTCGTCCAGCCGAAAATCGCCATCAGCTCCTCGTCCGTCGCGCCGTTTTCGGCGGCGATCGTGGCGTCGGCCTTGCGTAGGCCATGGGTGGTGCAGTGGAAGAGTCCCGCCTGGTCGCACCAATCGCGCATCTTGTTTCCTAGGCCGTTGGTAGCGAACGGCTTGCCGAATTCGGTGATCAGGGAGGTGAGGTTTCCCGTCTCGCTTTCGTCGATCGTCTTCTGCAGTTCGGCGAGCACCGGGATATCGATAACAACGCCGCTGCTCTTTTTCGTCTTTTCCGGCCGAATGGTTAGCTGCCCATCGCGAAAGTGCTGTCGACCGACGATCGCCAGGCTATTGAGACGAAGGCCGGTGTAGAGCGCAAGGTGCATCGCAAGGCGGGCTCTCGATCCTGCAGGATGCTCTGCCTCATATTGGCGAACCTCCGGCACGGTCCATGTGTGGAAGCCGTCACCGGAATAGAGCAACTTGATCTTCGCGGTTGGGTTTGTCTCGGCGAGGTCGTTGTCGATGGCCCATGAGAACATCGCTGAGATCGCGCGCTTGACCTCGTTCTGCGCTCCCGGCGTGCTGCCTGCGGATCAGGCGCGATTTAAAGATCCGGTCGCCCCGCACACATGAGGGCACGCGCCGATAATGGCGATCCATTCCGGGATATCGTCGAGAGTGCAGCCGGGCGCGGGGCGCATAAGCGGATTTCTTCTTGCCATGATGTAAACTTCACCATGCCGCAGTTTCGTGGATGCTCCCGCCCGAGCTATGTTGCTAATATGTTCTCATGACGAGGCGAGTCAATAACGAAAATGGCCGCCGCACTTGATCAGAAATCCTTTGGGGCCTGCCGGTAAGGGGCATGTCAGGCGTAGAAGGTGTGGTATAGGCCCTTGAGCTAACCACTTTGGACACCCTTTCATGCTAGAGCGGACACCGCCATCAGGGACTTCCGGAAACCGTTTCGGTCTGGACTATCGTCCTGAAATCGATGGCCTCCGCGCAATTTCAGTTGTCTCTGTGATCCTCTATCACTACGGCGTTTCTGCTGCGCGGGGCGGCTTCGTCGGCGTCGACGTCTTCTTCGTTATTTCCGGCTATCTCATAACTTCAATCATCCTGCACGAGATGCGGACTGGAACTTTTTCCCTCGATTTTTATGTTCGCCGCATCAAGAGGATCGTCCCGATCGCGCTTGTCGTGATTTGTGTGGCAAGCCTGGTTGCAGTCGCATTTCCTTCGGTTATCGATCGCCAAGTAACGCTAGAGAGTGCGTTCTTTGCAGCGGCGTCCCTGGCAAATTTCTACTTCTTGGCGGGATCTGGGTATTTTGCCACTGAGGCTTCGTCACAGCCGCTCCTGCATTTCTGGTCTCTGGCGGTCGAGGAGCAGTTCTATCTTGTATGGCCTTTCACGCTGGCGGTGGCCTACGGTTTACTCAGGAAGCCTGCGTATATCGTGCTCTTCACGATTGGCCTCGCAGCATTCAGCTTCGCGCTGTGTCTTCATGCCACGGCCTCAACCCCGAGTGAGGCGTTTTATCTTCCCCAGTACAGGGTATGGGAGCTTCTCATCGGCGCCATGTTGGCACCGGTCCAGCCGGTGAACATTTCCAGAAATATTGCTGACCTGCTGAGGGGAGCAGGCCTTCTGGCGCTAATCGTATGCGTCGGTGTTTACGATGACACGCTTCCGTTCCCGGGTATCTATGCTCTCGCGCCTTGCGCCGCCGGCGCCGCGATCGTCTTTCCTCTCAGCACCCGTGGTCGCATCGACGAGCTTCTGTCCCTGCGTCCTATCCGGTCAATCGGCCTCATTTCCTACTCGCTCTACCTTTGGCATTGGCCCGTCATCGTCGTTTATCGCGGCACTACGGGGGAAGAGCCGGCCGGCGCCATGCTCTTGGCCCTTGTCGCAGGCGTCTTTGCCCTCTCCTATGTCACGTGGAGGTTTGTTGAGATCCCGGCCCGCCGGTGGTCCCCAGTGCCGCTGATGAAGGGTGGTATGTGCGCCGCCTTCGCCACCGTCTTATTCTCAGGCGTCTACGCCTGGACGGCGAATGCTGCAGTCCGCGAATGGACCGCGGAGCGATATATTATCCGAGAGCAAATCAGGAGAGCCGCCCTGTCACCGTCGCCGGCCGTAGGCTTCTTCGGCGATAGCTCATGCCTGACAGGTGTCTATTCGCCGATTGTGTCGACTGAGCTGAGGACCGACGTCGCATCGTACTGCATGTTCGGTAGCGCCGGACCATTCGCGGACGCTACGGCTTTGCGGGTGCTGAGGGAACGACGTGTTCTGCCCCAGACGATTGTCTATATGGTCCACCCTGCCCAACTCGGCCGAGCGGCTGTGGTGACGACGTGGGATGATTTCGCGACGGCAAGCGCTGAGAATAAGGACGGTGTTCTTGATTTGGAAGGTTCCGCCGGTACACGCCTTCAGGGGGCGTTCAGCGACAAGTACAAGACGCCTCGCCAGTTGGTTTCTGAACTGAGGCAGACGGGATCATTGCTCGATCCCAGCGCTGGAGTGCGTGCCCCCGCGCCTGTGCCCTATCGGCTCTCCGCAGCATATCGCTCCTCTCTGCTGCCGCTCGTCGAAGAATTGTCTCACATCGACAGGAGCAGAGTTTATCTTGTGCTTTCCCCGATTCCTGAAGGTGGGGAGGCAGGGGACAGAGGGAAAGCGACCGCCGAGCTGGCAGGCATCCTCGGCATTCCTGTCGCCAATATCGTCGATACGCCGCCGGTGATGGGCAGACAGCTTTTCGCGCAAGACACACACCTCAATGAGCGAGGTCGCGAGGTGTTTAGCCGCGCCCTCGCGCAGTCGCTTGCCAGCGTGTTGACACGAACGCGAGCCCAGCCTTCCTTATAGCGCGACTACGCATCATCTCGAATTGCTCCGGCTCTTGATTTCAATGGCATTCAATGAATACGGGGCACCGTCTCCATCACCAGCTTTACCTCTTGGTCAGCTGGGGACCGGCTTCAGAGAAGGTGATGTCATGCAACTGCGCGAGGCCGAGGTGCCTTTTGGCGGCATGCATTGCAGCGATCGAGCTACTCATGCGATGACTCCCGTCGAAAAGCGTCGGGGGCGATTCTTATGGGGTTATATGTGAAAGCAGCCGGCATCGGCGCCGCGATCTTCGCGTTGCTCGCGATGTTGGTGTTTCCGGTTTGGCAGGCGTGGATCTACCAGTTTCAGACGCTGATATCTGGTCTCGCGGCAGTTGGCGCCGCAGCATTGACCATTGCGAAGATGGAAGAAACCATTCGCGTCATGGAGAGAACAGATAGCGCGAGCGCTGAACGGCATCGCCAACTCGTAAAGCTCCAGCGTAGTCCTGACCAACTGAGAATGGAGCGGGCGCTGCATCCACAAATCGCAGACTTGCAGCACATCCACGCTCAGTTCAAAGCCTTCAATAACGCCCGAAACGAGATAGAGGCGGGAGAAATGACCGACTTCCAGTGGGTAACGGTGGTAGGCAGACGGTACTTCGGCTGTTTTGAAGAAATAACGTCCGTGTTGACGCGAGTGCAGTTTCTGCTCGGCGTTACGCTTTTTGATGGAATTACGACCCGCTACCTCGATCAACTGACTAGGGCAAATGGAATCGTCATTCCAGCACTTCGGCTCCATCTTGGCTACCTCGACGGGGAAATTGCGGACCCAATCTACCCTGATCGTTTTGAGGCGAGTTTCCACGAGATTGAACACGCAATCGTGGACGTTGTCGGGCTGCTGGCAAGGGTCATTGAAAGTCTACAGTTTATGAAGCGCTCCTATGAGGCCGAGGCTGAATAAGGCTTCCGGCGAATTTCCCTTTTAACAAGTTTGGGCTCAACATACCGATTGTGATGGATGCGATAGGTTTGGTGGCTAACCGGTTCGGTAGCCATCTGATTTTCAAGACATTTCTCACGCCCTCCGGGCCTAATAAAAGCGGCAAGCCTGATACCACGGGAAGACGAGGCGATGAACCTACCTGGTTTTCTCAGCTAGGTGTTTGCGAAGCGCGTTTTCTAGGTCTACCGTGAGCGACATTGGCAGGGTCAGTCGAGCGCCGTTCGCGAGTACTTCGAAATTGTATTCGTCCGGCCGCGGCTGTAACACTGTGGACGATTTGCCGCTATGGTGCGACAACACCTCGATGACATGATCTACACCAAACCGTGAGGCGCCAGCTAACGCCCGACCATCGTCTGAAAAGGGGCGAGGCACTGCAAATATTTTGTATGAGCCGGGAAACCACCGGCAGACTATTAGCTGGTCGTCGACATGGGTCATATAGTAGGCGGCGTCAATTTTGCTGCAAGTGTCGCCGACACGGGAAACATTTTCAGCATTCTTGATGGCGTCGCTTTCCGCCTCAGCATCCCAATAGTCACGAAAAACGATTAGCAGACGATCAAAACTCGCAAAGTAGCCACTCTCACATGTAATGAATTCGAATGCGCCGCCAAATCCTTGGTCGAGATGGTGGCCTTGACGATGTTGTTCGAGCAGGTAACGAGCTTGAGCGACCAGTGTGCGTTCGAACAGGGATACACCATTTATCTCCGGGGCGGTGTCTATATCTAGCCTCTCTCGGAATGACTTAGCTCCCGAGCCGCCGACCAAAATCGCGCCGTCCTTCTCCTGCGCAATTTTCTGGAGGTTGTGGCTGATTTCCACCAACCCTCGATCACGCGTAAACGCGTCGATGAACCAAGCTGAAGCCTGATCGCGCGGAAGTCCCGCTCGTTTGCAAATAGCCTGCAAATCCGCCACCGATACAGGCTTATCGAGCGCGGATGCGTATAGATATCGGAGGGCATTTTTAAAATTTGCCATCGGCCCGCTCCACCCGAAGACAAGATAAGGGCCTATTGTGAAAATCTTCCTTGTTAGCCCCGCGACCCAAATACCGATCCCATCCATTTGCTCCGTCTCATTGGGGAGGTTCTGCGTTGGTATCGGAGTATCTTCGTTGATCCTTTTCGAGGTTGTAATCAAGGCGTCCCCGAACGCAAAGTACATCTGTCTCCATTTAAAACTTGCAATCAATGTCATCGTTAGCTCCATCCGGCGCTTCGGTCTCGGGGACTTACAAGAAACCGCCTTTCCTGGCGCCCCCAAAGATGGCGTCGATAGCGACAGTCTCTGCACTTCGGCAAGGCAGGGCCGAACAGGACTGTCTTATCACCGAAGACACGGCGTTATGTGAGACCATCAGCGCGAAAAACATAACAATTTGGTAGATGCTTAGATTGTCTCACAATCTCGCAAACACTTGAAATAATTGCCCCATGGCACATCGGCATGGGGCACCACCAAAATCTTCAAGCTCTTTGTCGGATAGTTCAAGCAACGCAAGCGGACTGCGTCGTCTCGCGTGGACGAGCCCCGCCCGTAATGTGAGAGAGCGGCGAGAACAATATCGTGGTCACAGAACTTCAAAGACTTCGTATTCGACACCGCCCGGACACCTGCCGCCCGTTGCGACCGCGACAATGCTGTTAAGCCAAGCGTGAGCAGGCGCCGCGGTCTCGAAATACGGTGTCGTGCGCAGATAATATTCGGAAGCGTCGACCGTCTCGCCGCGCGCCAAACGCTCGTCGACGGCCTGTGACGCACGCCTTATGCCGCGATAAGTCTTGAGGACGAGCCCCCCGTCGTCGGCGACGAGGAGGAGCCGGACATCTTGATGAAATGTGCCGTCGGCACGAGCGAGCAGGAGATCCGATCCGATCAGCGGCGATACTTCTCCTTTCAGGCGCTCCCCTTGGAAATATCCGCCCGAGACAGGAAAAATGCGCCGGCCGCCGGCTGGCGTCTGCCCAAGCTCCAGCGTCGGATGAAGCGCGATGAAGAGTGTAAACAGGTGCTGAGATTGCAGGGACACAGTAGATCTCCTATTCTTGGCTACCTCCAAATTGCACCAGAGCGTTCCGCCTTCAAAACGCGCTTTGCTTGTCGTCACCGCAAGATAAATTGATCGTGAAGGGAAGCTGATCATGCGACCGTCCTTAGAGTCTCTGCGCGTATTGGAAGCCTGTGTCTCAGCCGGCAGCTTCGCGCGCGCAGCCGATCGCTTGTTTCTGACACCGGCGGCGGTCAGCCTTCGTATTCGCACTCTGGAGGCTGAGCTCGGTCAGCCGCTATTTACGCGCGCCGGTCGGCGAGTGGTCCCGACGGCCGCCGCCTCCGTTCTGGCAAATCGGGTCCGGGAGGCATTAACCGGGATCGGTGACGCGCTCGCAGAATTTCAGGCGGCGACGCCGCCACTCAGGCTCACGGCGCCGCCGACCTTTGCGTCACGCTGGCTTGCACCGCGTCTGGCGCGCTATCCTGCGCCAGAAGCTTCCGTCATCGAGGTCGACGTCTCTGCGGAAATACGTGATCCGGGCGCATTCGACGTCGCCATAAGGACGGGTCGCGGCGGATGGGCCGGGCTGGAAGAATATCGGCTCGCTCCCGTAGAGGTGACGCCGATGCTGTCGCCTTCCCTGCTTGGAACGCGGAAACTTGCCGCGCCGGAGGCGCTGGCTGACTTCGCGCTTTTGCCGCACCCTGATTGGCAGCAATGGTTTAAGGAGGCTCAATGCGCGACCCCGCAGGGTTTGCGCTTTTTGGCGGTCGATTACCCCACGCACGAGTTGGATGCCAATGCGGCGCTGGCAGGCGTGGGTGTGGCGCTGTTGTCGCCGTCGCTGTTTCGGCCGCTTTTGCCCGAGGGCCGGTTGATCGCGCCGTTCCCCTACGTGCTGAGCGGGCCAGCCTGGCATTTTGCGCTCATCCGCTCCAATGACGCGCGCCAGGCGACGCGGCAGCTCTGCGCATGGCTTTGCGAGCAGGCGCGTGAAGTCGCATAATTCCGAACCAAAGATGCTGTGATGGCTTGGGCGGGATGATGGGCGCGGCCGCGCGCTAGCGAAAGACGACACTGCATCACCGCCTCGACCGCCGCCCGTACCCGATAGAATTATTGGCCAAGGTCGCTTTGGCGGCGATCTCAAGTCTCTCCCGAAAAGTCGGATATGAGGCCGTCATATCCCGTTAGGCTGGGAGGCTTGTGAAAATACTCAGCGCCTAAGCGGAGCTTACTTGTTTTTCAGCAGCCACATCTTGCCGGCCATCGTGATGCCGTAGACGTCTTTTGTTGCGTCGTCATCCAGATGCCGCCGCTCCAGAAAACCCGGCTCCTTCAACTCGCCCAGCGTCTTGGCAGTGACCGATTTTATTTTCTGAGGCCGCTCTTTCCACCGGTCAGTTTTTGCATAAGTCACCGTCGCGTTCTCGTGCGTCCATTTATTGGCTGGCTGAGGATAAAGGTCTCCATCCCTGGCGAGTTTAAGTGCGGCGATCTGGGACGGCGTAAGCTCAATCATACTAAAAGATCCTGTGCGGGCGGTGCTTGCGCTGGGAACGCGCTGTTACCAAAGGCGTGCTCATAACACCGACAGACGACTTTCACCACTGCATTGAAATATTCGTGCCACAAAAGGCGAAAACCCGGCTCGTCGGAACGGGGCTTCGTCCTTATCGCACATTTTTTCGTTAATTGCAGCGCCGGACCGTCTTGGTGACCTCGCCTTCGTCGGTCTGTCGGGTGACGCTCCTGGTTTCGCAGCCGTTATCGCGATAGCGGCGGTGCTCACGTTCGCGCACGGCACCGAAAGTGACGCCACGCTCGCTGATGGTGATACCGGGTCGTACCCGCTCGTGACGATAGCCGTCGTCATAGGAACGCTCCCTGACATAGACGCTGTCGGCAAGAACAGGCGCAGCACACGAGCAGACGGCAAGGGCCGCCACAGTACAGTTCAAGATCATCTTTCGCATGTCGTTCTCCTTTCTTGATGAAAGGGCAACGAGGCAAGACACAAGTGGTTCCAACATCGGTGACGGCCCCACCGCGCTACGAAAGAGGGCCGTGCCTACAACGCAACGCATCTTTTTATACCTGAGAAGGACGCTTTAACATTTGGAATTGCAGCATTATTCTATCCTACCCGCCAAAATGAGAGCGAAGGGCCCCGAACAGTAGCCGGTCATCCAAATCAACTGTTTAATTTTGCTTGCGCTTCGTCCAAAGTGGCCGCCGCTATTACCAGAGAGGGCGGACGTGCACCAGGAAGTAGGACTTATCGCGACGGTCGCCGTCAGTTTCGTTTTCGCGGCGGTCCTGGGCTATGCCGCCGACCGGCTTCGGTTGCCGCCACTCGTCGGTTACCTGATGGCGGGCATCCTGATGGGACCGTTCACGCCGGGCTTTGTCGCCGATACCGCCCTTGCCAGCCAGCTCGCCGAGATGGGCGTCATTCTTCTGATGTTTGGCGTCGGCCTGCATTTTTCCGCCTCCGACCTGCTTGCCGTGCGCGGCATCGCCGTGCCTGGCGCAATCGGGCGGATTATCCTCGCCACCCTGTTGGGCATCGGCCTTTGCAAACTCTGGGGCTGGAGCCTCGGCGCCGGCATCGTCCTCGGCCTCAGCCTCTCGGTGGCGAGCACCGTCGTGCTCCTGAAGGCGCTGGAGGAGCGCAATCTCGTCAACGCGGCAAGCGGACGCGTCGCCGTCGGCTGGCTGATCGTCGAGGATCTGGTGATGGTGCTGGCGCTGGTGCTGCTGCCGGCGCTGGCAGAGCTACTGGGTGGTAACGCCGCCGATACGACCAATCACGGCCTCGGCGACCTGCCACTGATGCTGACGATCGGGCTGACGCTGCTGAAGGTGGCGGCTTTMGCCGCCATGGCGATCTTCCTCGGCCCTCGTATTGTGCCCTGGCTGCTGACGATGATCGCCCGCACCGGCTCGCGCGAACTCTTTACGCTGACGGTGCTGGCGATCGCACTCGGCATCGCCTTCGGTTCGGCGGCGATCTTCGGCGTCTCCTTTGCGCTCGGCGCATTTTTCGCCGGTGTTGTCATGAGCGAATCCCAGCTCAGCCACAGGGCGGCGGCCGACTCGCTGCCGTTGCAGAATGCCTTCTCCGTGCTGTTCTTCGTCTCCGTCGGCATGCTTTTCGATCCCTCGATCCTGGTGCGCCAGCCGCTGGCCGTGATCGGCGCACTGGCGCTCGTGATCCTGGGCAAGGGCATCATCACCTTCCTCATCGTCATCCTGCTCAGATATCCGATCAGCATGGGGCTGACATTGGCCGGCGGCCTTGCCCAGATCGGCGAGTTTTCCTTCATCCTCGCCGGGCTCGGCGTCTCACTCGGGCTCCTGCCGCATGAGGGCCAGGATCTGATCCTGGCTGCCGCGATCCTGTCGATCACGCTCAACCCAATCGTGATCTTCGCGACCGACGGCCTTAAGAAATACATCCATTCGAAATGGCCCTCCCTCTGGGAAAGCTACGGCAGGAGCAGGCAGAAGGCGCTCGGCAAAGAACTGGAAAAGATCAGGGCGCTCGGCGAAGAGCGCGAGCGCCAGCATCAACTGAAGATGCAGCAGCTGATCGAGACGTTCCCGCTGTTCTCCGAGGTCGACGAGGACGCGCAGGAGGAGCTGCTGCTGCTCTTCAAGGCGAAATCCGCACCGCCCGGCGAACGCGTCATCCGCCGCGGCGACCGGGGCGATAGCATGTATTTCATCTCCTCCGGCGCGGTGGAAGTGCGGCTCGCCAGTGGCGCGATCCGCCTGGAGCCAGGCGCCTTTTTCGGAGAAATGGCGCTACTGACCGGCGGACGGCGCACAGCCGACGTCATCGCCGTCGACTTCTGCCAGTTCGAGGTGCTCGAACGGCGCGACTTCAATATGTTCATGTCGCACCATCCACATCTGCGCGCCGCGGTTAGCGAAATGGCCCAGAAGCGAACGGAAATGAACGTCCTGCGTCAGCAATGGGAAAAGTCGATGGACCTGTCCTGACGCAAATACCACCGCATTTCAGCGGCAATCACGCTACCGTCATTGCTTCAGCCCGCCGGCCAATAGCCATCGGAGCGGAAATCCTCCGGGATCGGATCGAGCCGCGACAATGTCTCGGCTGCGAAATCGATCTGCAGCGACAAGTATTTAAGAGATGCCAGCATCGGCACGCCGGTCGCGAATTCCCGGATGCGGGACAGACGATAACCGCTCTCGCTGATCCGCCGCGCAGCCTCCCGGCGCACGTCGTCTTTGCTTGGTCCGCGCCGCTCTTCGGACCAGTCATCCATTTGCGCCGCCTGCCCACGGCCGCCTTCAATCACTTTGAACATTCTCTTGCCACCCTGCACGTCGACCCAAACTAGCTTGCCGTAGAATGGCCGATTCGCAATCCCGTGAAATCTTGGGAGAGGCGCCGATACCCCGCATCACGAAAATTTTTGGACGGCGGTGGCAGGAAGGACACGGGCGAGCATTTACAGCGCCGCGCACGGCCCCTAAAGCTCTTTTGCACTGCAACAGGAAGGAAACGGAATGCTCCGCAGACTTTACGACTGGACCATGTCTTTGGCCTCGCGCAAATCGGCTGAAGTCTGGCTCGCCGTCATCGCCTTCGTCGAAAGCTCCGTCTTTCTCGTCCCCGCCGATGTACTCTTTCTGCCGATGGCGCTTGCCAGGCCGGAACGCTCCTATCGCTATGCGTTGATTGCAACCGTCGCCTCCGTGCTCGGCGGCATCGCCGGCTGGGCGCTCGGCTATTACGCCTATGAGACGGTGGCGCGGCCGATCCTGGAATTCTACGGCAAGTTCGAAGCCTTCGAGCAGATGAAGGCCTATGTCACCTACGAGTGGATCCTGCTGCTGCTCGTCACCTCGGGTCTTGCGCATCTGCCGCCGATCAAGATCGTCACCATCCTGTCCGGCGTCATCCACGTCAATCTGGGGCTTTTCATCGTCTCGGCGATCGTCGCGCGCGGCGCGCGTTTCCTCTTCCTCGCCTGGCTGTTGCGCCGCTACGGCGAGCCGATCCGTGATTTCATCGAAAAGCGGCTCGGCCAGATCGTCGGTATCGGTGCCGCCGCCGTGATCGTGTTATATCCCGCCTACCGCTATCTCGCTCACTAGGCGAGAATGATTTTTAGCCGAATAGGCCTGAAATCTGATTTCGCATCTCATGCTCTACCAACGTCGCGGAGTTCCGCCATGACTGCCACTTCCTCGCCGCTCGCCCGCCCCGGCTTTATCTATTCCATGTTGCTGGCCATCGGCATGGCGGCCGCGGTCGGCACCGCGCTCGGCTTCCAGTATATCGGCGGCTATATTCCCTGCGCGCTCTGCCTGTTGCAACGCCAGCCCTATTATTACGCCATCCCGATCGCAATCCTGGCCGCCATCTCCGACCTCGTCGGCCTGCCGAACTGGATCACCCGGGCGCTCATTCTCGCTGCCGGCATGCTGATGCTGGTGACGGCAGGCATGGGTGTTTATCACGCCGGCGTCGAATGGCACTTCTGGCCGGGTCCGGCCACCTGCTCGACGACGGCAAGCAGCATGACGACCAATGCCGGCGATCTGCTTGGTGAACTCAACACCATCAAGGGCCCGTCCTGCACCGATGCGGCGCTGCGGGTGCTCGGCCTGTCTTTTGCGGGCTGGAACGTGATTGCCGGAATCCTGCTCGCCGCCTTCGCCTTTGTCGGCGTTCGCAAGGCGGCCTCGTAAAATTGTCCAGCAATTCAAAGCGCTGCAGCGTCCGTTGCGCGTCTGAAAAGGCGCGCAACGCGTAGGCCGTTCGATCAGGGCTGCAGTTCGGTATCCCAGTAGAGATAGTCGAGCCAGCTTTCATGCAGATAGTTCGGCGGGAACAGCCGGCCGTTATTGTGCAGATCCTGCACCGTCGGCTGATAGGGCTTCTGCGCCGGGAACATGCCTGCCTGCTTCGGAAGCTTGCTGCCCTTGCGCAGATTGCAGGGCGAGCAGGCTGCCACGACATTTTCCCAGGTGGTCTCGCCGCCATGGGCGCGCGGGGTGACGTGGTCGAAGGTCAGGTCGTCATGGGCGCCGCAATACTGGCACTCGAACCGGTCGCGCAGGAACACGTTGAACCGGGTGAAAGCGGGATTGCGGGACGGCTGAACGTAAGTCTTCAGGCACACGACACTCGGAAGACGCATCGAAAAGCTCGGCGAAGAAACCGAATGTTCATATTCTGCTATGATATTCACACGGTCGAGAAATACCGCCTTGATCGCGTCCTGCCAGGACCACAACGACAAGGGGTAATAACTCAGCGGCCGGTAGTCAGCGTTCAGGACGAGCGCCGGCAGGGCCTGTGGGGAGACTGCAATCGTCAAGGGACTCTCCTGATCGATTCGGCATCTGCACCTGTATATTAGGCCGGTTGTTACAGGATTGTGAAGTCCAATAAATTCAGAGGATAAAGGCAATTTGAAGAGTGTTGCCGATCAGCCGATCGGCACCGTGTCACGGCGCATCTTCGTGGCGTAGTAGGCCCAGAAAAGTCGTGCCGCCACCGAGCGCCACGGCGACCAGACCTCCGAAAGCTCAGCAAGCGCCTTCGCCTGCGGCCGTGCTGCAAGACCGAATGCCGCCCCGACGGCATTCTGCAGCGCGACATCGCCGGCCGGGAAAACATCGGCATGGCCGCCGCAAAACATCAGATAGACCTCTGCCGTCCACGGTCCGACGCCCTTCAACGCCGTCAGTTCGCCAAGCGCCTCGCCCGGCGGTTTCAGGCAGAGCCCGGAGAGATCGAGACGGCCGGAGGCGACCGCTTCGGCGATCCGCGACAGCGTCTCGGCCTTGGCGCGCGACAGGCCGAATTCGCGCCATGCCTCGGCGTGAAGCAGTGCGTAACCTTCGGCCGTCAGCGAACCGTCCGCCGGCAGCATGCGCCGCCAGATCGCGTCGGCGCTGGCGCGCGACACCATCTGCGAGACGATGATATGGGCAAGGCCGGCAAAGCCGGGCTCGCGCAATCGCAGTGGAATGGGCCCGGCCTCCGCGACGATCGGCGCAAGACGCGGATCGAGACGAAGCAACGCTTCGAGCCCCTGCCTGACATCGTCTTCGCTGCGGATGATGTGCACTTTGCCTCGCAGTGGTTCAAAAGCCGAATCCATGGCAGAAGAAAGCATGACCACGAGTGAGCGTCAAAAACCCGTCTTTCGTTTTGCGCCGAGCCCCAACGGACCGCTGCATCTCGGACATGCCCTCTCGGCCCTGCTGAACCGCGACATGGCGGAGGCCGAACAAGGCCGCCTGCTGCTGCGCATCGAGGATATCGACCAGGCGCGCTGCACACCTGAGTTCGAGGCCGGCATCCATAGGGACCTCGAATGGCTTGATATCAGTTGGGAAAGCCCGGTGCGGCGCCAGTCGGAACATTTCCCCGAATATCAGGCGGCGTTGCACACGCTGATCGAGCGCGGGCTTGTCTATCCGGCCTTTCTGACGCGCGGCGAGGTGAAGGCGCGCATCGCTGCCTACGAGGCAGCGGGTGAACCCTGGCCGCGGGATCCCGACGGCACTCCGCATTATCCCGCACATGACCGCGAGCGTCCGGCAGACGAATGGCGGGACATGCTGACCTCGGGGAAGAAACATGCCTGGCGGCTCGATATGCGCAAAGCGCTCGACCTGATCGGCGAGCTGCTGTTCTGGACGGAAACCGGCGACGGCAGGACAGGTGAGATCGCCGCCGAGCCCGACGTCTGGGGCGACGTCATCCTGTCGCGCTCGGATGCGCCATCGAGCTATCATCTGTCGGTGGTCATCGACGATGCGCTGCAGGGCGTGACCCACGTCGTGCGTGGGCTCGACCTCTTCCACGCGACATCGGTGCACCGGCTGTTGCAGGTGCTGCTCGGCCTGCCGCAGCCGGTCTATCACCATCATCGTCTCGTTCTCGACGCCGACGGCCGCAAGCTTTCGAAAAGCCAAGGCGACAGCGGGCTTGGCGAATTGCGTGCCCGGGGCATGTCAGGGGCGGATGTTCGCCGCCTTGTCGGGCTCTGATTGCCTTTCGACACGCTCTCTGCCGACGATCGAAAGCGTGTGGGAGAACATCCGGAAGACGCGGAACTTGATCAGCGCCGCATTGATCTCCGCGCCGATGATGAAGATGACGCCGACCATGTAGAGGAAGATCAGCACGATCATGACAGAGGCGAGACCGGCATAGGTTGCCGTATAGTTGGCGAAGGTCGCGAGATAATAGGCAAAGATCAGCGCGCCGGCGAGCCAGAGAAGCAGCGTCAGCAAGACGCCGGGAATGACGTCGAAGACCCGTCGCTTGCCGGCCGGCAGCCAGAGATGCATGACCAGCAGTCCGACCGTCAGAACCACCAGCGTGCCATAGATGCGCCAGCTGAAGACGATATCGAGGGTATCGGCAAACAGCGGAAACCACTTCCTGGAATAATCGAGCGCCAGCGGCAGGGCGACGAGCAGAATGCTGATCGCCGTGAAGATGATGACTGCGATCAGCACGTAGCCCAGGCTGGCGAGACGCGTGAAATACCAGGGCCGCGTTTCCTGCACCCGGTAGGCGCGATTGAGCGAGATGCGCAGCGCCTCGACACCGTTCGAGGCGAAATAGGCGGCCGCCAGCACCGAGATCGTCAGCAGCCCGCCGCGCGGAATGGTCAGCACCTGCAGCACCTGGTCGGCAAGCGGCTTGGCGATCGCCTCGGGCCAGGTGTCGAAGATCAGGTGGATGGCGGTCGAGGAAAACTGATCGGCGCCGAGGAAGCTTGCAAGCGCCGTGCCGAAGATCAGGAAGGGAAAAACCGCAAGCAGGCTCGACAGCGCCACGTGACTTGCCATGGCGAAGCCGTCGTCCTCGACCATGTGACAGATCGCGTCATAGATCACGTCGTAGATCGTGCGCAGCACCTTCAGCATTCCGTCTCCGGCTTTCCAGATTGTATCCTCTGGCCGAATATGGGAAACGAGTCCCATTTTGTACAGGAATCATTCCATGGCGGGAGAGCGCACCATCGTCGTGACCGGATGTTCGTCCGGTATCGGCGCTCATTGCGCACGGGCGCTGAAAGCCGATGGTTGGCGTGTCTTCGCGACGGTCCGCAAGCCGGACGATCTCAAGGGGTTGGAAGCGGAAGGCATCGAAGCCTTCCTGATGGACTATGCCAGGACCGAGACGATTTCCGACCTGGTCGGCGCAGTTCTGGAACGCAGCGGCGGTCGTATCGACGCGCTCTTCAATAACGGCGCCTACGGCCAGCCGGGCGCCGTCGAGGATCTATCGACGGCAACGCTGCGCGCGCAGTTCGAGGCGAATTTCTTCGGCTGGCACGAGCTGACGCGGCAGATCATTCCGCTGATGCGCAAACGCGGAGAGGGGAGGATCGTGCAATGTTCGTCGATCCTCGGCATTGTCCCCTATCGCTTTCGCGGCGCCTACACCGCTTCCAAATTCGCGCTGGAAGGTCTCAGCATCACCCTGCGCATGGAGCTGCAGGGCAGTGGCATCCATGTCAGCCTGATCGAGCCGGGACCGATCGCCACGCGGTTCACCGCCAATGCGCTCGCCAAGATCAAGGAGCATATCGATCTCGAGAATTCGCCGCACGCAGTCGATTACACCAGACAACTGGCGAGACTCGACGGATCGGGGCCGGTCAACCGCCATAAGCTCGGCCCAGAAGCGGTCTATTCCGTGTTGAAACACGCATTGAACTCGAAAAATCCGAGGCCACATTATCCTGTAACGACTCCGGCTAAGCAGGGCATGTTCCTGAAGCGGCTGCTTCCGGCAGACCTCTTCTACCGCCTGATGCGCTGGACGGACTGACTGAGAAAGCTGAACGCCATGTCCACGGTCACCTATATCCTCGCAATCATCGTCATGGGCGTCGTCGCCCTCGTCCTGATCCGCGGTCTCTTCAACATGATGAAGGGCGGCGATGCCAACCGTTCCAACAAGCTGATGCAGCTTCGTGTGCTGTTGCAGGCGATCGCCGTCGTCCTGATCATGCTGACGCTCTGGCTGACCGGCGGCGGCCGCCCGACCTGACCGGACTTCAAGGGGGAAACCATGGTCAAGCTCAACAAAATCTACACGAAAACAGGCGATGACGGCACGACCGGGCTGGTTTCCGGCCCGCGCCGGCTAAAAGACGATCTGCGCGTCGAGGCCTACGGCACGATCGATGAGGCCAATTCCGCGATCGGCCTGGCGCGGCTGCACACGGCCGGCTTGCCTGAACTCGACGCCATGCTGATGTCGATCCAGAACGATCTCTTCGATCTCGGCGCCGATCTCGCCACCCCTGACACCGGTGAGCCACCGACCTACGAGCCGCTACGGATCGCCGAGACGCAGGTCGACCGCGTCGAGCACGATATCGACCGGCTGAACGCCGGGCTGGAGCCGCTGAAATCCTTCGTCCTGCCAGGCGGCAGCCCGGCTGCCGCCCATATGCATCTTGCCCGCACGATTGCGCGGCGCGCCGAGCGTTTGATGGTCGCGCTTACCCGCACCGACGGCGAAATCGTCGGCGAGCCGGCGATGAAATACGTCAACCGCCTCTCCGATTTCCTCTTCGTCGCCGCGCGTCATGCAAATGACCAGGGCCATGCGGATGTACTTTGGGTTCCGGGAAAAAACAGATAGGCTTGCCGCGTTCACGATCGCCGGGGGGCCTTTATGTTCATACCACTTCACGATGCCAATACGCTGAAATATATCAAGGTTCAGTGGGTGACGCTCACACTGATCGCGCTGAATATCGCGGTCTGGCTTTTGACCAGCCTGGAGAGCGAACAGGCAGCCCAGGCGACGACCGTCGGGCTCGGCTACATCCCGGCGATTGCCTTCGGCCATGCGATGCTGGCGCAGGGACTCGAAATCGTGCCGGAACCGCTGACCTACCTCACCTATGCCTTCGTCCACACCGGCTTCTGGCATCTGGCCGGTAACATGATCTTCCTCTGGGTCTTCGGCGACAACGTCGAGGATGCGATGGGACATCTGCGCTTCCTGATTTTCTATCTCGTTTGCGCCGCCGCCGGCGCGCTTTGCCACGGCCTGCTGACCATGACCTCGGAAGCGCCGCTGGTCGGCGCATCGGGGGCGGTCTCCGGCGTCGTTGCCGCCTATGTCTTGCTGCATCCACGCGTCAGGGTCTGGGTGCTGGTGTTTTTCCGTGTGCCGTTGCCCCTGCCGGCCTTCGTGCCGCTGCTTTTGTGGATAGGACAGCAATTCTTCATGCTGGCGATCGCACCTGACGGCGACGTTTCCTGGGGGGCGCATGTCGGCGGCATCCTGGCCGGGGCTTTCCTGATCCTGGTGTTACGCCGACCTGGTGTGCCGCTCTTCGACCGGCAGATCGTCACGCCCCGCGCCGTCAGAAACGACACAGGCGCCGGCCCGGCCATCGCAGCCGCCGCGGACGGGCGGACGGCACAGCGATTTCCCTGGGGCCGTCGCTGACGACAATATTGACGTGAACGTAAACGTCCATATATTGCCGAGGCAAATTGCCTGTCGGCGTCATGGAAGCGTTGAATTTGGAGGAAAAACGCGTATCCATGTCGCCATTCGACAATCGGAGCGGCGCCCAAGCGCGCATTTTCTAAAAAGCCTCTGAAGCCAGTTTCTCCTGAAGGAAGGACCCCATGAAGATACTCGTCCCAGTCAAACGGGTTGTCGACTACAACGTGAAGATCCGGGTGAAGCCGGATGGCACGGGTGTCGAGCTTGCCAATGTGAAGATGTCGATGAACCCGTTCGACGAGATCTCGGTGGAAGAGGCGCTGCGGCTGAAGGAAGCCGGCAAGGCCGAGGAAGTGGTGGTCGTTTCGATCGGTCCAGCCAAGGCCGAGGAGACGCTGCGCACCGCACTTGCCATGGGTGCTGACCGGGCGATCCTGGTCGAGACCGACGATCAAATCGAGCCGCTCACTGTCGCCAAGATCCTCAAGGCTGTGGCCGATGCCGAACAGCCCGGCCTGATCATCGTCGGCAAGCAGGCGATCGATGACGACAGCAACCAGACCGGCCAGATGCTGGCAGCGCTGCTGGGCATGCCCCAAGCGACCTTCGCCTCGAAGATCGAGATCGGTGACGGCAAGGCTCAGGTGACCCGCGAAGTCGATGGCGGCCTGCAGACGATCGAGATCAAGCTGCCGGCGGTCGTCACCACGGATCTGCGCTTGAACGAACCGCGTTATGCCTCGCTGCCGAATATCATGAAGGCGAAGAAGAAGCCGCTCGACAAGAAGACGCCTGATGATTTCGGCGTGTCGACCACGCCGCGCCTCAAAGTCCTAAAGACCGAGGAACCGTCGGG
>NZ_JBFTZZ010000042.1:0-45063 GCF_056406515.1 Rhizobium sp. P1_B8
CTTCGATACATCGATACCAACGAAAACTTCTGTACAATGCTTCACGGCTTGTCCTCCTGCCAGGGAGGATCGGCTCGGCCTATCCGAGCAACCCTCGCAAAGGGAGTGTAGGGCAAGCCACCCCCGCCGGAAGGACATACGGTCTTACGTGGTTGTTGCCGTGGCGAGCCAATACAAAACCGCATACTGACGGGTTCCAGCTATGGAGTTGCCTATAAAACCCGACAGGATCAGATTTCCGTCCGCTGAGCGATGAACTCGCGTGGTTGCGACCAAGCACTCATTTGTCCAGCCTAGCAGCCGCAACCGCGTGCGGCATCAGGAATGTGGCAATCTCCGCGATGACGTCTGTCAGATCGCCAGGATTGTGTGCAACACCTTCAACGAAAGCGCGCCATGCCGCTGTTTTTGCTGGTCGTTGGCAAAGGCGTCCGTTAGGGCGTCGGGTCTGTCGGTGGGGATCGGTGTCTCGCGGCGCTCAAAGGTAGCGGCTATTGCGCGCGCCAGCCGATCATTGCTGAAGTCGAAAGACCTGCTGAGGATCCAGATGTCGTAGAAATCCTTCATGCGGCTGTTTACTCGCCCCAACATTACCATTGCCTGGAACTTCTCGGCAATGACCGTTTCCCGCGCATAGGCCCGGAACCGCGGCATCGGAAAATTGAGCATGGAAGGATAATCCAGGATCTCCACTCCAGGCTCAAGCGCATCGCCAAACCCGATGTCGATCGTCAGGTTGATCCGGGCTCCACTGATTGTAGCGATCACCCGCAGCCTGAGCCCACCATAGTCCAGTGCCTCGCGAATGCGATCCACATGCAGCGTATCGGGATCGAACGTGACGCCATCGTCGGCCTCTTGCGCCAGAATTTCCCGAAATGTCTCAAGCATCGGGTCCGGACTCGGATCACCGAAACCCAAAAGATCGAGGTCGCGCGTGCCTCGGTGCGGGTCGTCGAACCAACTCATCATCAACATCGCCCCTTTTAGAACGAAGCGATTGGCGTGGGGCGACTGACTGAGCCGGAACAATAACCGTTCAAGAGCGAAACGCGTCAGAACCAGATCGAAGCTTTGCCCGCTTGCCTTGGCGAGTTGCAACAGGCGCGCGCGCACCGAGGCGCTGACGTTTCTGATTTCTTTAGCCATTGGCGGTCAGCGCCTCGAGATACGGCCGGATCACCGATCCGGCGCCACCGCGTTCGGCCTGGTTGGCGATTTCGCCAGGAGTAGCCCTTCGTTGCCGCAACGCCTCCTGCAGCCCTTCTATCGCTACCGAAAGGCCGATCTTGTTTCGATAGCGAAAGCAATCGGCAATTGTCTTGGCAATTCCAAAGACCCTCACAGGAACGCCTTCAATGACATGGGTTTCGACGTTTTCGTTGAGAAGGCTGTCTGCGAAACGCACGATGCGCATAGCGGGGCCGTCCAGTTTCGGAGCCCAGTCCTTACGGCCTATGGCAAGCCAGATTTGTCCGGGGAGCTGATCTGTCAAGCCGTGGAACGCCAATGCCGAAACGAGGCAGACAACGCCTTTGGGTGCGTGTTTGGCAACCTCCGCCAGGCTGTGGTTGACGTCGAGCTGCGCATCAGGAAGTTGATAAAGACCGCGGGCAAGCCGCAGCACTTCACCATCTCGTTCCATTCGGCTCATGGTGGCAGCCGTCACACCTGCGTTCCGCAGTTCCACCAAACGTGCTATTCCGCGCTCAGTTAGCACGGTCCGGGCGATCTGGCGTTGCGTGAAGGGACCGGGCATTGATATAAAAGCTCGGAAAGTTGGATCTATTATCCTAGGATTTGTATCACAATCCCTGAGGTGGAGAAAGCCCTCGCTCTTGGAATTTCATCCAGCGATTGTTCGGACTGGGACGCGCATACCTTTGCCTTTGAAAACCGGCTCGCCGCCAACTAACCTTTCACGCAGTGGATGATCTAGTCCGGTCCAGAGCACTTCGCCGCGCGCGGCCAAGTGCTCCCTCGCTCTCGCGACGTCTATGATCAGATAGTCGTCCGCTCTAACAGTTTCTTCTGCATGGGGGTCCTGGTCAATGATACGAACAAACGCTTGCGACGCTCTGCCGACAGGATCGAACCGACACCGTACGAGAGTTTCAACGAAGCAGATCTTCGTCTGCCAGCGCTCGGGCGGAACTGCGCGACAGTCGGGTTGAGAGGATGCGCTTGTCGATGGCATTTTGTGTACAGCCTTCACAGCGATCTCGCTGACGGCTTCGGCTTCGGCAGCCATACATTCACGAAGAGCGTTGCTAATAATCATTCCTTTTAGAGAGAGTATATACGAGGAGCGAACAGTCTCAATCCCGCCGGCTTGCGAAGACGATTCTCGCTGTCCCAGGCCGGAGGTGTTGCTACAACAAGGTTATGCACCTGCTTTCGCACCAACTTGGGTCTCACCAATTGGTCGAACTAATTCGACGTGGCTGACATCTAAGGCTTGAGCCAGTTCATAAAGCGTAATTACAGTTGGGTTGCGACGACCTCGCTCCAGGCTACTAAGATATTGCTGACTGAATCCGGAACGCGCCTCGACCTCTTCCTGTGTCAGGCCTTTCTCCCGACGCAGGCGGGCAAAATTCGAGCCGACCAATTTGCGCATGTCCATGCGCCGAAAGATCGCCGTTTACACACTTTGAGTTTATCAACTAAAGTATGTAAAAGCTTTTCCTATAAATGCCCGCCAATGCGGGGCGGGTAATGGGTTAGGGTCGATCTAAGCATCAGCGCTTTGCCTGCAACCCAGAGATTTCGGACGTAACCGTGCCGGATTTGATGTAGGCGAACCTTCGGGCCACTTGGTGAGAAAATGAAAGTTTGGGAGAAGCGGGTGAACAAAGCGAGCTCATCCGATGCAAATGGTCAAGAAAACGGAAGAGAATCGCGCTTCAGCTCGATGCAACAGCCGGAGCTGGAGGCGTTGGCTGTCTCGGCAATTCTCGAACACCGCCGCCTGATTGCCGCCGACGAAGCTGTCTACGAGGAATGGACTCGCGCGAGCGGCGATCCGTCCGTTTCCGGTGCCGTACTAAAAAGTCTGCAGGATGAGTACGTCGCGCGTCAGAACAAATCTGAGGCCCAGCAGGAGGTGCTGTCGGAAATCATCGATGCGCTTGGTTACATCCCTGAAGTTGCCCCAGATGGCGAAGAATGACGCTCATACCAGACCGTGGTCTTTGGCGATCGCGACAAGTTGCGGAACGGTCGCTGCGTCGAGCTTTTCGCGCGCCTTATCAAGGTAGTGCTGCACTGTCCTCGGGTTGATCCCCGTCAGCATTGCGGTTTCCGGAGCGCTTTTGCCCTTTGCCGCCCACATGAGGCACATTGCTTCTCTTGGTGAAAGCAACCGTTTCGGAGCGACAATCGTCTTCGCAGCTATGATTTTTAGGCGGTAATGGATCGCCAGTACCGCCTGGATCGCTTTTTGCGCATCCTGCAGCTTTTTAACGTCAGCCGTCTGAGCTGAGGATGCAAACGTCAGCATCATCGTCGACCCGAAACTTCCTTCGACGGGTATAGTCACCCCACTCCGAATGCCGTAATCGATCGCCTGGTCCCGAAAACGCCTGATTTCGGAATTTCCACGAGCGGGCCAATCGTCGGCCGTCCAGGAAAACATTTCCATGCGACGCTTGGCTTCAGTAACGACCGGGTCGATGCGGGAGTACTGGCTTTCGAGATAAACGCCCTGCCATTCCTCCGGATAGGAGTTGAATGTGCGGATTTCCAACCCCTCAGTCTGCAGATAAGCAAAACGGTCGCAGCCACATGCGTGCGCGAAGGTCTTCAGAGCACTTTTGATCATACGTTCATCATGCGCGGCTTCTGTCATATCGATGAGAGAGCGAAGGTCACCGTCCACTAACTTTTCTCCTTTTACGACGGTGCAAGCCTCCCACTCGTCGCGCCGTTCTGACGCCACGAGGTACCGGTTGCCACCGTTCGGCTAGCCGGAGCCACATGGGACATTGGACGATACGGCAGTTGCTTCTACGCGAAGCAGATCCACGTTCGTTGCATCGCCTAGGTCTATTCACCTCTCCCGAGTATTCAACTCTTTCTGATCTAAAGACGATGATCTTTGTAGAGAATCTTAGTCACACCTGCGCCGCCACGCGGAATGACCTTGCGACGTTCAGCGAAGTATCGAAAATCTGAGGTCCATTAGCTGGTTAGCGATCGCTATAGACAGACGGAAAAACAATATCCTGATCGACCAGGACGTTGAATTTGTAGCCCGGTCGGATGCGAATCGTCGGCTGAACGTTCAGATTCTTCGAGATCGTCTCTTCCGCTACCCGGCCGAATGATTCGGCAAAATTACGTCGTGCTGCATCCGAGGCGGTGTCTTGGGTCGCGAGCGTCGAACTCTCGGGCATCGACATATCGATCCCGGTCCCGATGATTGCCACCAGCGCCGCCGAACCGAACGTCCTCCAGAGATGGCGGTCGACCTTATCCTGGAAGCCGCCATATCCTTCGGCGTCGGTGCCAGCCATGCCTCCGATCTGCAGCGTAGCCCCATTCGGAAAAATGAGGTCCGTCCAGACGACGAGCACACGTTCCTGGCCAAAGGACACCTTGGAATCGTAACGGCCGAACAGCTTTGCGCCCTGCGGGATGAGAAGGCGATAGCCGGTGGCGCTGTCGTAGACATTCTGGCTGACTTGAGCGGTAATGCGCCCCGGCAGGTCGGAATTGAGGCCGGTGATCAATGTCGCCGGGATGACCGAACCGCGCTTCAATTCATAAGGTGACATCTGCGGCACGACCTGGTTTGGCAGATAGCCGAGATCCTTGATGTCCTGATTGAAAAAATCCTCTTTCGACGGCTGCCCGTTCTGATCGACGTTCTGTCCCATCAGGCCGGATTTCATGGCGGCGGAATAAAGGTCTGAGGCGCTGTTCGCCACGGCATTTGTCGGCTGGCGGCCGGTGTCGTTGGTGGAGTTTGCGACCTTCTCGACCTCGGAGATGTCTACCTTCAGCGGCGAATCGAGCGCCGTCGCACGAGCCTGGAGACGCGCCATCCGCTGGCGCTGTGCCTCGCGCATATACTGTTCATCCTGCTCTCGTTTCAGGCGAGCCTTCCACTCCTCTTCGGATTCGAGAATTTGTCTGCGGTCGTGTCGCTCCACTGGATGGCGATCCACGACCGGATCCTGCTCTTCCTTTTTCTCCACCACGACGGGTGTCGGCTGAAACACCTCCTGCTTTTCTGGCTCACCGATAATGCCATCCGTGACACCCCGTTTAAGCTGGTCGCCGAAACTGGTCGCAGGGCTGTTGGAAGCACCCTCGATGCCGCCACGATTGAAGGAAAGCCCGCGCAGCGACAGACCAATCACGACGATGCTAACGAACAGCACGATGACAATGATGGCGACGATGATCGGCAGGCGGTTGAGCCGCCGCATGCCCTGCTGATCGTCGGCGTGGCTCGACGTGCCAAGCTGGAGCGACTGGACCATGTTTATCTCCGTCAGTTGCGGATCGAAAGCGGACTGGCCGGCGTGGCACCGGCCGCCGTCGGCTTATAAGCGCGGGCGAGAGCAATGGAAGGTGTCGAGACGCGGGCTAAAACTTGTCCGTCGAAGCCCTCGATCGAATAAGCAAGCTCGACCGGCTTGATGTCTTTGGCGACTTTGCCGTCCGTGACCACTGTGTAGCCCCACCCCTTAAGCGCCGCCTCGAGAGCGGATGCGAACTCCGATGTGTCCGTCTCCATTTTGATCGTGGTCGTAGCACCGGCCGGGCCGATCTGTTCAGCCAGACGACTTGCCATGTCGCCGGCGATTGCGCTTGCAGCCGGTCCGGTGACCGCCACAGGCGTGGAACTGGTGGTCAGTGCGTCATCCGCCGTTTGGCAACCGGAGAGCATTGCGACCACGACGAAATATGCGAGAAGCCTCAGCATGGTTCAGCCTCCCCGCCGGATGGTGATCTTCTGCTGCCGCCAACCGACACCCGAAACGAGGATCGCTTTGTCGATCGCATAGTCGACGGTCATCATGTCGTTCTTCATCTGGTAATTGACGATGCGATTTTGACCGCCGGAGACGACGAAGAGCACAGGTGCATCCTGACCGGAGATCGACTTCGGAAACTGGATGTAGGTCTTCACCCCGTCAGAATAGACCCGCTTCGGTTTCCACGATGCGCCGCCGCTCACCGAGTAGGAGAAGTTCAGCTTGTCCGGCGCCGTGCCCGGAATGCCGCCCGTTTCGAGACGGGAATTGATGTCGGCGAGCTTGGTCGAAACGTCTTCCGGATATTCGAACCCGACGCGCGCCATGTACTGGCTGGGATGGGACTTGAGTTGGATATGATAGGTGCGCCGTGACGTGGTCACGACCATCGAGGTAAGAAGTCCTGGCTCCGATGGTTTGACGATGAGATGGATCGCCTGTCCGCCTGTCGCACCCGAGGTCGCCGGCTCTACCTTCCAGCGCACGGTGTCGCCGACGAGGACATCGCGAACGATCTCGCCACCCTGAAGTTCGATGTCGCAGACCTGCAGCGGCGAGCAGACGACGGACGGCTGGGTCTCTCCGAACAGAAAGATCACCTTTCCGTCCGGACCTGTCGTGACCAGTCCCGGCATGCCGCGCCACTTCCTGGAAAGATTTGTTCCTTTCACCTCGTTGCTCGTCATGCTTTGCGCCTGCGCGCCCGCCGCAAGCAAAAGTCCGGCTATGCAGCCGGCGGCTGCGATCAATTCCATTTTTTTCATTGAAAGAATCCCTGCCCTTAAAGCTGTGCCGTCCAGTCGAAATCCCGGACATAGAGGCCGATCGGATTGAGGCGGATGGTCGCCTCATCCTGTGGCGCCGTGAGCGTCACCGTTGCGATGCCGCGGAAACGGCGCGTGCCGGTTTCCCTGCCCTTGCGGTCTCGTTCGTATTCAGTCCAGTCGATCTGATAGGTCTGGTTCGAAAGCGCCACGATGTTGTTCACCTCAATGGCAACTGTCGAAGACTTCGCCTTCTCGAACGGAGAATTGCCTCGAAACCAGGCGTTGACCTTCTCCGTCGACGGATCGGACGTGCGAAGAAGGGCGTAGGTGCGGTCGATATACTGCTTCTGCACCACCGCATCCGGCGTGATCGAGCGAAAGCTTGTGACGAAGTTGCCGAGTGTGGCGCGCACCACACGGACATCGGCATACTCGATCTGCTCGGGGAAACCTGCCGTGACCGCAGTTCCGAGCTTGTCGACCTCGACGATGTAAGGCACGAGCCTCACTTGCATGCTCAGATACATCGCGTAGCTGAAGCCGATGACGGCCATGACCAGACCGAGGATACCAACGATGCGCCACGCAGCGGCGGCCTTCACATAGGAGCCATAGCGTTCGCTCCATTCCTGGCGGGCGGCAAGATACGGGTTTTCCGGGGCGCGGTTCGCTGCCATTTATTCTTCCCTTGTCTCGATTACGGTTTGTCGTTGCGTTCGGGAGGAGGCTTCGGTCCGCTATGAACCGCCCGCTGTTCATCGAGCTTGGCATTGGCCAGTCCGAGAATGGACCCCGCATAGGCCCCGGGAGAGCCGATTGCCTTTTCCTTTGCCGCCGATCCCGCCGCCTGTGCGCCAGAACTGAAACTCGCACCCATGCCGCGAAGAGCGGCACCTGCAACGGATGAACCGGCGGCTCGTGCGGCTTGTGCCGCCGCGAAGCCAGCGCCGGCGGCGCCGGCGGCGAGGAAGCCAGCACCGGCGGCAAAAGACGCCGCTTGCCCACCGTGGCGGATCGCTTCCATTCCTCCGGAAACCGATGCGCCCTGGACAACGCCCTGGATGATGTTTGGGACATACATGGCGATGATGAAGACCACGACGGAAATACCGGCGATCGCCAAGGTCGTGACGAACTGATCCGACGAGGCAGTCGGAGCTTGAGCGAGGCCAAGCAGCACGTTCGATCCGATCTTGGCGATCATCACCAAGGCCATGAGCTTCATGCCGACGCCGAAGGCATAGACGAGGTATCGGATGGCAAAGTCCTTGGTGAAGGACGAACCACCCAGCCCCAGCATGATCATGCCGGCGAGCAAGCCGACATACATTTCGACCATGACCGACACGAAAATAGCTGCAACCAAGGAAAAGGAGATAACAACGATGCCCATGGCGAGAACGGCGGCAATGGCGAGCGCATTGTCTTCGAACACCCCGAACTGTGCCTGTTGCGACATTTGGGAGGCGACGCGGATGCCGGCATCGAACACTTCAGCGGGAGACGCTGAACCACCGCCGGCGCCAATCTGGAAAAGGCTGTCGACCACCGCTCGCGCAAAGGTCGGGCCTTGGGTCAGAACGAATGCGAAGAACCCGATGAACATGATCCGCCGCACCAGTTCGGCGAACCAGCTGTCCAGCGAGGCCGACTGGATCGCCAGCCAGACGGCCGCAATGCCGATCTCGATCGTTGCGAGAATCCAGAAGAGGGATTTCGCGGCCTCCATGATGGTGGTTTCCCAGCCCTTCGCGGCGGACGAGACCTGGTTTTCCAGCTCCGTGAGGACCTGTCCCTCCTGCGCGAAAGCGGGAACGGCATAGGCGAGGACAAAGAGACCTGTAGTCAGGAATGAACGTGCAACAGTTGGCTTCACCATTTCGGGCGCATCTCCTGACCATCCTTGATTAGTGGCAGCTCTTTGCTGGAGCCGAAGAATTTCTCCCGGACGGCGCGCTGCTCCTCGGAGAGCACAGGTTTGCCTATATTTCGAAAATTGACGATCAGTATTATCGCTGCAGACGATGCTGCGGCGACCGCCAGGACCAAGGCAATCAGGACTGGGCGGCTCACCAGCGCGGCTCCATTTTCTGGCCGTCCGGAACGCTCTTGACCTCGGCGTTGAAGAACTTTTCCCGGCGCGCCTGCGCCAGGTCCCTGTCGGTCTGTTCCGTCTGCAGCCAGGTTCCCATCATCGTCATCTGTTGGGAGGCGAGACCGCGAAGCTTTTGCATTTGCGCGACTTGCTGAGCGGCGATCTCGTGCCCGACCTGCAAAGCCTTCACCTGCCCATCAGCCGTCTCGGACATCGACCGCAGTGAGGACATCGTATCTTCCTCGCTATCGAACTGATCGGCGGTGAGGCTCGCCGCCTTCAGCGAGCTGGCGATGGTGTCACGGTTGGTGTTCGACCAGGACTGATAGGTCGAGGAGAACGTTGCGTTGTCCGGCAAATTCGTCTTGAGATCGGCATAGCTCTGAAAGCGTTGCTGAAGAACGTCGTCCGCATTTCCCATCGAAAAGGCGATGCCCTGTCCCTGGTCGACGATACTGCGCAACTGGTTGAGATCGCTTTCTACCTGCCCCCAGACGTGGTCAGGAAGCTGCGCGGTGTTTTGCAGCATGTTCTCGTAGATCTTCAGCTGGTTCTGAATCTGCTCTGCAAGCTGGCTGATCTGGGTCAGCTGATTGTCGACCTGAATGCCGGAGCTTTTCATGAGGTCCACGAGCTGCGCATTGTTGGCGAGCTGCGTCCATTCCGTCGCAGCCCCGGTGGCTGTACCGGCTTGCACTGAGCCTGCGGCTCCGATCGTTAGAGCGGCGGCCGCCAAGCTGGTGAGCCATCTATTTGAATAGCGATGCGGCATCGTGAACTCCTCTCGTTTCAAGCCAGTGGATCGGCCAGTCATGGCCATGTTCGGATTTCAGTGTGCGGATGCGTTTGAGGTCCTCTTTGCCCGACGCGCCGACAAAGCTCAGCGCGACAGGCCCAAGCGACATGTTGAAGAGCCGCCGGCCTTCTGGCGTGGCGACGTAGTATTCGCGCTTCGGAATGGCGGTTGCGACGATCTCGATCTGCCGCTCGTTGAAGCCGATGCGCTCGTAAAATTCTCGTGTCCCAGACTCGCGGGCGGCGCCGTTCGGGAGGCAAATCTTGGTCGGGCAGGATTCCTTCAGGACGTCGATAATCCCGGACCGCTCGGCGTCCGAGATCGATTGGGTCGCAAGGACCACCGCGCAATTCGCCTTGCGGAGCACCTTCAGCCACTCGCGAATCTTGTCGCGGAATACAGGATGGCCGAGCATCAGCCACGCCTCGTCGAGCACGATCAGACTAGGGGACCCATCCAAACGCTTTTCGATCCTGCGGAACAGGTAGGTCAGCACCGGCACGAGATTGCGCTCGCCCATGTTCATCAGCTGCTCGATCTCGAAAGTCTGGAAGGCGCCGAGTGTGAGGCCGTCCTCTTCCGCATCGAGGAGCTGGCCCATCGGCCCATCGACGGTGTAGTGATGCAACGCGTCCTTGATTTCGCGCAGCTGCACGCCGCTGACGAAATCCGAGAGCGAGCGACCAGAGGCGCTCGCCATCAGGCCGACTTGCCGAGATATGGCGTTACGATGATCGGGAGTGATGGTGACGCCCTGCAGGCCGACCAGCATCTCGATCCATTCCGTCGCCCAAGCCCGGTCGGCATCACTTTTGAGTTCGGAGAGTGGGCAGAAGGCCAATGCCCTCCCCTCTTCCGCATTGTCGCCGCCGATCTCATAGTGGTCGCCGCCGGCTGCGAGCGTCAGGGGCAGAAGTGAACTGCCTTTGTCAAAGGCGAAGATCTGCGCATTTTCGTAGCGACGAAACTGCGCGGCGATCAGGGCGAGCAACGTCGACTTGCCAGAACCGGTCGGACCGAAAATCAGCGTGTGGCCGACATCATCGACGTGCAGGTTCAGACGAAACGCTGTCGAGCCGCTAGCAACCTGCATCAAGGGCGGCGAATTCGGTGGGTAAAAGGGGCATGGCGCGACCGGGTTTCCGGACCAGACCGAGTTCAGCGGAATCAAGTCGGCGAGATTGCTGGTGTTGATCAGCGGCTCACGGATGTTGCAATACCAGTTGCCTGGCAAGCTGCCGAGATAGGCGTCGGTGGCGTTGAGCGTCTCGATGCGCGCCCCGAAACCTTCCGCCTGAATTAGCCGCCGGATCGCTTCGGCCTTCTCCTGCAGTGCCTCGCGATCAATGTCGAACAAAACGACGACCGGCGTGTAATAGCCATAGGCTACCAGTCGCGACGAGGCCTGCGCGATCGCATCCTGAGTCTCGACCACCATGGTCATCGCGTCCTGGTCGACGGATCGACTTTGTGTCTGGAATATCTGGTCAAAGAACGGCCGGACTTTCTGCTGCCATTTCTTGCGTGTGCGTTCGAGCTTCTGTCGGGCCTCTTCGGCATCGAGAAAGATGAAACGTGACGACCACCGATAGGTCAGAGGCATCAGATCAAGGCTGTTCAGGATACCTGGCCAGCTTTCGGCCGGCAGGCCGTCGATGGCAACCACGCCGAGGAAACGGTTCTCAACCTTCGGCGTCAGCCCGTGCTCAAGCTCGGCAGTCGCGATCCAATCGAGGTACATGGGAACATCGGGAAGCCGGATTGGGTGGCTTTCCCCGGTGGTGCAGAATCGGGCGAACTGCAGCAGCTCGTCATATCGGGCAATTCGCTCCCCTCCCCTTTCAAACGTTTCGCGGGTTTCCATTCGCCGGATCGAAAGAGAGTTGGCAAAATACTGCTCAAGCTCGCGCAGTGCGTTCTTGAACACGAAGAGCACCGTGTCCGCGTAGGATTTTTTTCTGCTTTCCTCATCCGAATAGATGTATTTGCTGAGAGCAGTCTTCTTTTGGACTCAAGCGGCCGGTAGGTAAGGATCAACGCATGCTTGCTCTCGAAATGTCCTTGCTCGCGCGCGAAATGCGCCCGACGCTCAGCATCGATCGCGCGGGTCACCGGGTCGGGGAAATGGCAACGGTCCTTGGATGGATAGTCGACTGTCGGAATACGGATGGCCTCGACCTGGATCATCCAGCCGCTTCCGAGCCGCGACAGAACGGCATTGATCTGCCTCGACAGCTCGTTGCGCTCGAGGTCAGTCGCGCTTTCGGAGTCCGGGCCAGCGAAGTACCAGCCGGCCATCAGGCTTCCGTCCTTCAAGAGGAGGACACCATCGTCGATCAGACCGGCATAAGGAACGAGATCGGCGAAGGAAGGGCCGGTCACGCGGAACGGTTTGAGAGCTACCATGGCCGCCTCCTCAGTACCGTCGCCACGGCGAGGTGGTCGCCTTGTAGTAGGGCTCGTAGGAAATGTGCCTGATATAGACTTGCCGCATCAGTGGGTCGGACTTCGCCATCATCTTGAGCAGCCCGACGATCACGACCCAGACAGCAACGCCGAAGATCGCCGAATAGGCCGTAAGCACGACGAAGATCAGGATCACGGCTGCAAGACCGGTGATCAGGACCAGCTCCCGATCGGCGCCCATCAGTAGGTTCGGGCGGGAGAGCGCGCGATGGATGCGGTTACGCCGCAGGCCGGACAGGGACTCAGCCATGATCTCCCTCCCCTCCTCCGTTCGTACCAATTAAGTAGATCTGCTCGTTTGTCAGCCCGATCGAAGCGCCGGTCGCACCGAACAGGCCGACAATGTTGGTGGCGCCGAGCAGGATGCCGGCGACAAGAACGACATACACAAGTCGCCGCGCGAAATCGTTGAGCTCGCCGCCGAAGATGAGCATGCCGCCGGCAATGGCCACGGCTGCAAGCGCGATCGCACCCGCGACCGGGCCGGTGATCGACTCCTGAATCTGCTGCAGTGGCCCTTCCCATGGGAGGCTGCCGCCGGAACTGGCGAGCGCCGGCGCGACAGAGGCAAGAACGATTGGCGCCGCAACGAGCGCGGCGGCGATGAGGGTATGCTTACGCGACATGGCGCGCCTCCTGTTCTTCGGTGAGCTGATCGGATTCGATCTCGTACTGTCCGTTGATGAACCGCTCGACTTGGATAATGTCGCGAACAATTCGCCCGCGCGGCGTCCGCTCAATCGAAATGACCAGGTCGACGGCCTCTCCAATCACCTCGTGCATCGGCTGCTGGCTTGCTTCGGCGGTCAGCTGTTCAAGGCGACGCAGTGCCGACATGGCGGTATTGGAGTGAATGGTCGCCACGCCGCCCGGGTGACCGGTATTCCAGGCCTTGAGCAACGTGAGGGCCGCTCCGTCGCGAACTTCGCCAACGACGATCCGGTCGGGGCGCAAGCGCATGGTGCTCTTCAGGAGCCGGGCCATGTCGATCGTATCGCTGGTATGGAGGAGAACGGCGTTTTCGGCCGCGCATTGGATCTCCGCGGTATCCTCAAGAATCACGAGACGATCCTGGGGCGCAGATTTGACGATCTCGTGGATGACCGCGTTCGCTAGCGTCGTCTTGCCTGAGCCTGTTCCTCCGGAAATGATGATGTTCAGCCTCGAGGAAATGGCACTGCGGATCGTTGCGGCTTGGCATTCTGTCATCACGCCGGCGCAAATATAGTCCTCGAGGGGAATGAGGCGCGACGCCCGGCGACGAATTGTGAAGGCGGGCTTGGTGACAACCGGGGGCAATAGACCCTCGAAGCGGTGGCCACCGATTGGCAGCTCGCCGGAGATGATCGGTTGTTCCGTGTCGACCTCTGACTGAAGCGCGTGCGCCACTGTACCGATCACCATCTCCGCTGCAGCCGACGACATCTGGCCGGCGGGCGTAACGCCGTGACCGAGCCGTTCGATGAACAACTTTCCGTCCGGATTAAGCATGATCTCGACGACGTTCGCGTCGTCCAGGGCAACACAAAGCTGGTTGCCGAGCGCCTCCTGAAGTTTGCGGACGAGCCGAGGGTGAGAGCGAAGCTGGTTCACGGATTTCTCCTTACGCTGCCTGGCTGACAGGGGGCGAGTTCAGAACGGTAGTTGGAGGGGCGAAGCCTGAGGAACGTGGCCGCATTGGCGGCCAGCGTGCCCGCTACGGCCGTCGTCACGCCGATTTTCTTGGGTTCGCCTAAACGCTGCAGCGGCCATCCCACGCGGGCGAGGATGCGCTCAAACCGAAGATCGGTCACCGTAACAATCTCAGTGTACCCATTTGCCATGCACCATTCGATGATGCCAGCGAACATGGTCAGCGTCGCTTCATGGACCGAGCCGGCGCCCCTCCCCTCCGCGAGAGCCGTGTCGACACAGAAGCGAGAACTCTCGATCATCGCGGCATGCCCCTTGAGTTGGCCGTCCGGGAGCAGCGACGGGAAAACGTCGGCCACCATTGTCGGTCCGAGCGCAGGAAGAAGCCTTGCGCACCCCGCCAATTCGCCGGTCTCTGCGATGGCGAGAATATAGGTCGGCCGAAGCGCGTCGAAACGATCGGACTCGCACCCCGCCGTTACATCGACTTCCCAACCCAGGCGATCGGAAAAGACCCGAGCACGAAGCTGATAGTGGATGTGTAGGAGATGCGCCTCTTGGATCGTCCGGGGTGTTGAGAGCGCGAGAGCCCGCATGATCTTTCTCCGTCGTTGTTGGTCGGCGGGAAATCAGCACAGTTTGGAATCGGAGGGCAGTTGTAGGATTCAACATGCGCGTAGCGAGGTGAGTCGCAGCTCATGAGGGGTGTGGCGCTACAGAACCGCCTAATCTACTTGCTGCTACACTGTTCGGATTTGTAGGATTCACAGGAGAACATTCCGGGATCAGGGAGCCGGGCATTTGAGGCTAACTCCCGGAGCGGGAAAGCAAAAATCCGAACAGCCTTATGCAGATTGTCCCCGGTCGTTAACCTTTTGTTAACCCTAAACCTCTGGACCAGTTCGGAGAATCGTGTTCTATTTTTAGCGGGCAATGGCCGGTAAACCGGCGAAAAGCCGCCAAGAGGGACAGATGGCGATAGCAAACCGAGTAGAAGCAAGTGTTGGCTCGAAGGAAGATGCCGGCAGCAAAATCATGCGCCATGCCGGGCTTCTGTCCGGGCAATTGCAGCAGCTTAGAACTCGTATGTATCCGCCAAAATCGGAAAAGACCCTGCGTCCCTTTCTGACCAACGAAGTGTCGAAGCTGACGTCTATACCCGATTCCACCCTGAAGCTCATGTCCACTGAAGGACGTGGGCCGATTCCCAGTAGGCTGGAAAATAACCATCGCGTCTACACGCTGGACCAGATCAATGAACTGCGTGAATTGTTCGCGATGCAGAAACCTGCAGACGCCTTGCGATTCCTTCCTCGTCGTCGTGCCGGGGAGCACCTCCAGGTTCTTGCGATAGCCAACTTCAAGGGCGGCAGCGCGAAGACGACAACCTGTGTCCACCTTGCCCACTATCTCGCCCTTCATGGGTATCGCGTCCTCGCACTCGACCTGGACCCGCAAGCATCCTTGTCCGCTTTGTTCGGTGCTCAGCCAGAAGTTGATGTCGGGTCGAATGAAACGATCTATGCCGCTTTGCGTTACGATGACGCCGAGCGTCGTCCCATCCGCCATATAATTCGCAGGACATATTTCGATGGCATCGACCTCATTCCTGGCAATCTTGAAGTCATGGAGTATGAGCACGAAACGCCACGGATCTTGGCGAACAAGTCCAGCTCCGGCGCAATCTTCTTTGAGCGACTGAAACTCGCCCTTTTGGAAGTCGAGGCGGACTACGACATCGTGATTCTCGACACTCCGCCGTCCCTCGGCTTTCTGACCTTGAGCGCGATATACGCCGCGACTAGCATGATCATTACGGTCCACCCGGCCATGCTGGACGTCGCGTCAATGAGCCAGTTCCTTCTCATGATGGGTGATCTGATTAGTGTTCTGAACGAGAGCGGCGCTCAGTTGGACCAGGACTTCATCCGGTATCTGGTTACACGACACGACCCCAATGACGCGCCACAGTCGCAAGTCGTTGCGATGCTTCGGCACCTGTTCGGCTCCGATGTATTATTGCCGACCGCCATTGAAAGCACTGCCGTTGAAGCAGCCGGCTTGGCGAAACGCTCGGTATACGAGCTCGAATTGGGACAGATCGGACGCGATACTCACAAGCGTGCCCGCGAGGCGGTAGATGCTGTGAACGAGGCGATTGTTCGCCTCGTCAATGAGAGCTGGGGGCGGACATGAGCAAATCCCCTCGCAAGTCGATTGTCGCCAGCTTCGGGTTGCTTTCCGCAGAGCTGGAAAGCGATCAGGCTGCGGATCAACAGCAGCCGTCGCAGGCCCCTGCCCCGGTTCCCGGAAATCGTGTCGGAGCAGGTGTGATCGGTGCTGCACACCGAGCAATCGACGACATTCGAACAGAGCGAGATCGCTTGAAGGCTATCGTGGAGTCGGGCGGTGGTTCGGTTCGCGAGTTGGATCCGTCGCTYATCGACCCATCCCCTTATCCGGACAGACTGCCGGACGATGACGCAACGAGCTTCGAGGCGTTCAAACGGTCGATCGAGACTGAGGGGCAACAGGTTCCCGTCCAGGTCCGCAAACACCCCTCCTCCCCAGGTCGCTATCAGATCGTCTACGGTCATCGACGATGGCTCGCTGCTAGGCAGCTTGACAGGCCTGTTCGCGCTCTCGAAGTCGAGATTTCCGACCTCGACCTGGTTCTTGCACAAGGCATTGAAAACGCGGGTCGCCAAGACCTCACCTGGATCGAGCGCGCGCTGTTTGCCTCCCGAATGGACGATGCGGGGATCAAGCCTCGGCACATCTACGCTGCGCTTTCGATCGAGGACGCAGAACTGGCTCGGATGCGGAATGTCTACAGGATCGTTCCCGCGGATATCATCGAGGCCATTGGGCGGGCGCCGAAGATCGGGCGGCCACGTTGGCTCGACCTTGCCAAGACGGTTGCTGGCGACACGGGAGCGCTCGATGCATTGCGGGCGGTACTGGTTAGGAAGGGCGAGACGGCTGAGACCTCTGATCAACGGTTTCAGCGTGCATTGAACGCCATCAGGCCAGTATCGACTGGTCGGAGAGAGCCAAGCCCGATTACAGACAAGAGCGGAACGAAGCTTGGCGCCCTGTTGATATCCTCGAAGGAGGTTCGAATCTCGGCTGAGGGTTCACTCGGGGTCGACTTTTTGAAGTTTGTTGAGGCGGAACTCCCAGCGCTAACGGAGCGCTTTGTCCGCCTGCGAGAAGAAGAGAAACCCTGACAGCTGTCAGGGTTTGGAGATGAAAAAAGGACGAACTGTAAAAGAAAAAGGCCCCCAAACGTTGCCGTCGTGGAAGCCTCTCTCAATGTGTGACAACTAGAGAATCGCATTTCCCCGAATCCCAGTCAAGAGTCTTTGGCACCGTAATTTGGTGAGCAGGTTTCTTTTGCCTTTTTGAAGGTGAAGAAAATGCAGATTGGAAGTGTGACGACGCCCTTTGGGCGGCGGCCGGTGACGCTTGCCCTGGTGAAGCGGCAAATCGAGACGAGTAAAATCAAGCCGGGCAAGACAGCGGACAAATGGAAAGTCTTTCGGGACGCATCCGAAGCAAGGGAGCTGCTTGGGCTGCAGGATCGCAGCCTGGCCGTCCTTGACGCGCTCCTGAGCTTTCATCCAGACAAGGAATTGCGCCAGGATGCGCAGCTCATCGTTTTTCCGTCCAACGCGCAATTGACGCTGCGAGCCCACGGTATCGCCGGCGCTACCCTTCGCAGACATCTGGCCCTTCTCGTTGAGGCAGGACTGATCGTGCGGAAGGACAGCCCGAACGGAAAGCGCTACCCCCGGAAGGACAAGGCGGGTGCGATCGATAGCGCATTCGGCTTTGATCTGTCACCGTTGCTCATGCGAACAGATGAGCTTGCCATGATGGCGCAACAGGTCGTTGCAGATCGTTTCGCCCTCCGCCGGGCGAAGGAAAATTTGACGATATGCCGGCGCGACGTTCGAAAGCTCATTTCTGCCGCGATCGAGGAAGGTGCGTCAGGCAACTGGGAAAACATCGAAGCGATTTACATCGGTCTCGTGGGCAGGATTCCGCGCTCTCCGACGCTCGGTGATGTGAATTCAATCTTGGACGAGATGGAGATCTTGCTGCAGGAGGTCATCAACATCCTGGAAATACAGCAAAAAGATGAAAATAATAGCACCAATGGTGACCACAATGAACGTCACATACAGAATTCAAATACCGAATCCACCAATGAACTTGAACCATGCTCCGAAAACGAGCAGGAAGCAAAGGCGGTGGACGATGATCGGCCGAAGCGGGGGCCAATCCGGAATTTTCCGCTTGGTATGGTGATGCGGGCTTGCCCCGAGATCGCGATATATGGGCCGGGTGGTACGATCGGAAATTGGCGCGAAATGATGGGTGCAGCGGTCGTCGTCCGGTCAATGCTCGGTGTCAGCCCGTCAGCCTATCAGGAGGCCTGTGAGGTTATGGGGCCGGAGAATGCAGCCACGGCGATCGCCTGTATCCTTGAGCGAATTGGGCATATCAATTCGCCGGGAGGATATCTGCGGGACCTGACACGCAAGGCAGCACGTGGCGAATTTTCACTTGGCCCGGCGCTTATGGCGCTGCTTCGGGTCGATGGCGATAGCAATCGCAGGACGGGATAGTTGGTTGCCTAGACTTGTGGTCGGCTGGTCAAAACCCTGACAGCTGTCAGGGTTTTGCGATCGGCGGATGCTGGAGCGGGGAAGGGTAGATCAGCTCGGCTGGCGGCTACTGACATCATCCGACAAGGTAGGTTTTCGCTCGGTCCGATGGGCAAGTTAAATGAAGTTCCTTGCTGGTCCGAGTCGTGCTCTGCTGGCCTTCGAGACCGTTTTAAAAATGAGGAAGAGCAATGCCGTCTGAAACTCGATCTCCGCGCCTGGCTGTTTTGATTGATGCGGACAATACATCCGCTAAAATCGCCGACGGGCTGTTCGAAGAGGTAGCCAAAATCGGGGAGGCAAGCGTGCGTCGCATCTACGGTGATTTTTCCGGCACGCGCTCCAAGGGTTGGGCGGACGTACTCGCAAAGCACGCGATTATCCCGCAGCAGCAATTTGCGTATACAACGGGAAAGAATGCTTCCGATATCACTTTGGTCATCGATGCAATGGATTTGCTGCACAGCGGTCGGTTCGACGGCTTCTGCCTAGTGTCCTCGGACAGTGATTTCACGCGGCTTGCCGCCCGGATCCGTGAGCAGGGTGTTGATGTGTTCGGCTTCGGCGAGCAGAAGACACCGGAAAGTTTTCGCCAGGCCTGCCGGCGGTTCGTCTATACCGAAAACCTGCTTCCTGGCGCGATCAAGGACGAGCAGAATACTGCATCCACAGACAAGCCGCTGCAGCCGGCAACATCGGCCGTGCCGCTGATCAAGAAGGTACTGTCCCAGGAGGATAGCGATGACGGCTGGGTCAACCTGGGCACCGTCGGCAAGCAGTTGTTGAATCTGGCGCCGGATTTCGACCCGCGACATTCGGCTTCCGAAAACTCAGCGATCTTATCAGCAAGACGAACCAATTTGAGGTCGTCAGGCCGAGGGCGGTCCGATCAGCATAAACAACGAGGCAAAAACTAGCACAATGGTAGCGGCGATGGAGCGAGCAAGTGCCGGGCCACGACGGTGAGTATGGCTTTCGCCTGCGACGAGAAGCGTCATCAGTGCTGCCCGCAAAGAAAAGCGTCTGCCGAGCACGCTTCGGCAAGGCAATTGATATGTCGGCGTCGTCTTGACAGTTGAGACCGAATGGACCGAGGTTACCTTGCGAACGGTGACCCCGCAGCTCGCTCTGACGGAGCGACGGCGACGATGGTAGTGGCGATCTTCGGCACCACCAATATTCGCGCTATTCAACCCGGGTAGCATTGGTACCGGGCTGCTCGCCGTGCCTGTGCTGGCAGGATCGGCAGCCTACGCCATATTCGACCGGCCGGTGGAAAACCGGACTGGAGCACAAGCCACGCGAGGCGGTCGGGCTCTACACAGTTGTCGGGCTTGCCGTTCTCGTCGGCCTCGCGGTCGGCTTTTCGCCAATCGATCGGATACGGGCGCGCGCCTGCTGATGGCGAGCTCCGCTCCGGAATCCTGTCTGCACCGTTTAAGGTGCCTCCTACCAGAACACTCTGGCGCTGTGCTCGTGACGGTCAAGGGTAGGTCGCGGCGCGATTGGCCGTCGGCCCACTTGACCGTCACTGCGCGCGGCGGGCACGAAGGCAAGTCGGTATCATCAATCCCTATAAGGGTAGATCAGAGTCGGGGCGACGTGGTGCTTAGCGGATGTGATGCGCGAGATCTGTGATCCTACCCATCAGCACTTCCATCGGTCCTCGTTGGAAGGCGCGCAGCCAAAGCACGGCGAAAGTGCTTATAACCACGACGAAACCAAAGAGCACAGACAGGCTCCCATCTTCTTCAAGCGCATCTATTCCCATAATGCGCTCTAAATAGGCTACTCCCACAATGTGCAGCACGTAGGCCGTCAAAGACATAGAGCCGACCGCGATTATTGGCCAGACCAGCTTTCGCAGATGCGGGAGCCCGTCCATAGCAAGCCAGCAAGCCGCCAAGACAATCATTGCGCAACCGGTGTTGCCCAGGATCGAGAACGTCGTCTCGCTGTGAGGTGCGGCAACCAGTAGCGACCAGGGAGAGTCGAGATACCACCACGAGTCAAGAGGCTCCCGAAAAACGGCTGGGACAGGCAGCAAACGCAACGCGAGCCAGGATCCCCCATAGCCCAACACGGCCAGCGCGACCCCCTCTAGGCCAAGCCTCCAATGCATTGCTTGCGTATTAAGGCTAAGGCGTGCGATGGCCATACCTGCGATCACGAAAGGAACCCAGGTCATCGCGGGATAGGCGCCGTGGACCATGAAGTCGAACACCGGGTTCAAACTCCCCTCGGGGCCAAACAACTTAAGGAGGAAGCGCATTTGCGGGAGAACTAATGCGGTCCCTGCAGCGAGCAAGCCAAGCTGCTGTGCGCTGCGCCGATAGAGCGGCAGTACCAAGAGGAAGCAGATTCCGTAGGTTTTCAGGATGACTGCGATCCCCGTACCGAGGCGGGTCAGGATAGAGCCAATCGCGAGCAAAACAAGGGCACGAATTGCGACTCTGGCAACGGCCTGTCTACCTGCTTCCCCCGATTTCCGCGCCTTGCGGCCGGTAATCAGGATGATTGAAAAACCGGCCAATACGGCAAACAGGGCAGACGACCGCCCAAGGGGTAGCTCCATCAGATTCCCGATCAGTCCTAGGTCGTCGGGGATGGGGTCACCACCGACATGAGCGGCATACATGCCGAAGACAGCCAAACCGCGAGCAAGGTCGATGTCGACCAGCCGATCTTCGGCCGACCCATCGCTCGGGCCCTCAATTGACGAATTTCTCGCCACGGTGGTTCCTTTCGTTCATTGTGCCGACCCCGGGTCCGCCGTGTTGCAGCAATGGCGGGCCGGAGATTCATTAACCGGCGGCAAGAGGACCAAAGACAGCGCATGATCGGTTGGTCAACTGACCGCAGCTCTAACTTACTGAAAGTTAATGTTTTTTTTGAAGATTTTGTCGAAGCTAGATAGGTGGGTCATCACCTTGTCGGACAGCTCGGCGAAGAAGGCGTGATCCTCGCAGAGCACGCCATCAGCGCGCTGATGACCATGGCCGAAAGCTGAGAGGAGAGGTGGCGTGGCGGGTCGGCAATCTGGGTCGGGTGACCTCGAACAACTCCGCGGCGATCGCCTCGACTTGCTGCGCGACCGGCTTCAGAGGGCATCGCGTTGGTTCATTGCGGTTTAGACACAGCAGGATCATTGCATGCTTTCCACGCAAGGCCGGCTAATCCCCAGCTGACGCATTTCCCCATAGTCCGTGGAGCAACCGAGCCCGAGTCGCCTTGCTGTTTCGTGGGAACGTTTTAGCGTCAATCAATCTCATTACGGCGTCTATCTTCTTGGCGACTGAGTCTCTTTCCTTTCGCCCTTGCATCAGGATCTCTTCGCCCGCAGCATAGCCGTGCCGACAGCCGCCCTCGGTCGTTTTGACACTCTGACTATCCAGCACAGGAGCATTCTGAGAGGCTTGGCGGCCGGTCCGCTCACGGTCCGCCATGACGAGGCAGTGATTGATCCTCGTGAACACACTGGCGTCACGCCAACGGCACAAATAGCCGAACACCGTACTGTTGGGAGGCAGGACCTTCGGGATCAGACGCCAGGGTCTTCTTCCTGGCAAACATAGAAGGTGCCCGATGATCTCTCGCAGCGGCCAAGCTGGCTTGCGCCCCTTGGCGCCGGCTGCGGAAGACCGCTCACTCTGCATCCGTCAGGTCGGGTTCCACATGACCCGTCCATTCAGGCTTCAGACACCTTCTTGGAATCATCTTTAGCCCGATCACTCACCCCATTCCCGGATAGGCTCTGAGCTGCACCGATCCTACCCTTTTCGGCTAGCCAAGAAGACGCGACGCCTGGCCTTCCCGGCGTGTTGCGCTGTTATAATAACTTGATGCCTGCTGCACCGATCGATGACGCGACTGCTCCATCGCCTCGGGGAGTGGAATACCCCGGTTGGCGGCCTCGGTCAGATATCCAGATCGTAGCCCGTGCGCGGAAAACTCCCCACGCTCCAATCCAGCCAGTTCCACCCGCTGCTTGATGATCGCATTGACCGACTGCGGATCGATCGCCCGTCGCGAAACAGTCCCCCATCGCCCGATCGCCCGAAACACGCTGCCGCTGTCGATCTTGGCGGCCACCATCCAGGCATTCAGCGCATCCACCGGCCGGCCGGTCAGAAAGACGACGTCGTCCTGCTCGCCACTGCTGGTTTTGGTGCGACCGAGATGAATGGCGAGAGAGGGGAGGGGACTTCCGCCTTCGTCCGGGATCGGCGGCTCGACGGTCAACTGCTCGCGGCGTAGCCCGGCAATCTCGCTGCGCCGGCGACCGCCGGAGGCAAAGGCGACCATCAGGATCGCCCGGTCGCGGAGATCGCGCAGACTGTCGGTGGCGCAGGTCGCCAGCAGTCTTGCCAGCACGTCGCCGGTGACCGCCTTGGCGCTCTTGCGAAGACGTTGTCTTGGCGCGGCTCGGATCGCCAGCCGAATGGCTGATTTAAGGGCAGGCGAGGCGAAGACGCCGTCAAGACCGCGCCATTTGGTCAACGTCGACCAGTTGGCCAGCCGCCGCCGTACTGTCGATGGCGCGTGCGGACCGACCGACTTGAGAAATCCTTGGCGCCGAAGGTTTTCGTCGACGGTGGCCGGCATCCCGTGATCCGAATCTGTCTCGCGGCGCTGCGGGTCCCAGAGATGATGGGCGACAAACTTCAGCAGCAACGCCTCGGGCGCCGGCCAGGGCAGCGGTCGTCCGGTGGCCGCCAGTCCCCAGGCTTCGAGATAGGCGAGATCCGAGGTCAAGGCGCGAAGGGTGTTGTCGCCCATGCCCTGGTTGACGAGATGGCGCAGCGTCTCGACGTCGTGGTCGGTCAAAAGCTCGGCGAGTTCGTCGCGGCGCTCCATCGGCAGCACCGCGGCGATGGTGTCGAGTTCTTCGGCACGGCGCTCCACAGCGGTCAGTGATGTCTTCGGTTTGGCCACAGGCGCTCCAAAAGGACGGTTCCGGCGGCCTCCGAGGCCGTGATTTGCTGCGATTCTTTCTGATTTGCGCCCTGAAATCAATCTACCATCGATAACCAGTACTTATCGATGGTTAGGCATCGTTTCCGCAAAACCATCCTGTAATGAACTCTACATGTGAGATAGCATTCGTTTAGCAAATCATTTACCATGATTTCAATGTCTTACGATTTGTCGAAATTGCCCATCTCAAGCCTGCTGCGGCCGATTTCGAATGCGGGTTCAGCATTATCGCGTCTCGACGAGCGCATCGCCCGTTCACCCGTCGGGCAGGGCTGGATCGAACGATCGCATTTTGCCGACGCCTGCGCCTCGCTGTGGATCGACGGCGAGCTGGTGCATCTCGAGGATCTGGTGCTGCACGACGCGGGCGCCGACATCCGCGCTCCCACGCATGAGCTGACCATCGCCCGTGACGTGCTGCGCACCCGCCGACGGATCGCATCGCAGCCGCCCGGTTGGCCGCTCAGCGCCGACGGTCTGCGCAGCCTGCGCGGTCAGGGCAACGTCGTTGCCGACGACGGCTCCGCCGAAGGTGCCGTTGCGGCCGAAGGCGAGCCGACCCCCGCTGATGAGGCGGGGAACGGAGGAGGGGAGGGGACCGATGCCTCTGATCCCTTTGCGGCAGAACTGGCGGCGATCGACGCCGTGCTTGCCCGCTCCGAGGCGGCGCTGGCGGAGGCGAGAGCGCCCAGCCGCGCCGGCGGCCGCGAAAAGGATCCGCTGGTCTATGATCTCGATTGGGACGAGGACGAACGGCTTAGCGAATGGTGGGCCGTCCTGCGCGAGCTCGACAGTTTTCCACCCGTGCTGCAGGCGATCGTCGCCCTCGACGCCTGGAATTCTTTGGAGGTGCTGCAACATGCGCCCTGGCTCGGCCGGCCGTTGGCGGCGTCTTGTCTGCGTCAGGCGGGCCTCACCACGGCGGCGCATCTGGCCGCGCTCAATTTTGGCCTGAAAACCATACCCGTCGATCGCCGCCGGCACCGCGACCGCGAAACCCGCTTGCTGGCCTTCCTCAACGGTTTGACCGCGGCGGCCGATCTCGGCCTGAAGGAACACGACCGGCTGACTCTTGCCCGGCAGTCGATGGAGCGCCGGCTGATCGGGCGGCGCCAAACGTCAAAGCTGCCGGAGCTGATCGAGCTGGTGATGTCGCGGCCGCTGGTGTCGGCCGGCATGATCGTCAAAGCGATCGGCGTCACGCCGCAGGCGGCGGTCAGGATCGTCGGCGAGCTCGGCCTGCGCGAGATGACGGGGAGGGGGAGGTTTCGGGCGTGGGGCGTATATTGATGCGATTCTGCTCGGTTGCACCGCATTCCCAGATATTGCAACGTCAGGTTCTTCGATAGGCTGTCCAAGTGGTCGAATCGATTCCCCACTACAGCTTCCCACATTAGGAGCTGCCTTTAGCTGACCTATTGGAGAAGTGTAAGCGCATGGCAGGATTGAAAGGCACGAAGAACAAGCCTCTGGATGCCATTTATCGTTTCTCGGAGGATGCTTACCCTGGCGACCCTGCATCTTGGACGTCGCAGCTCCGACCCGCGACAGGCATTAACGATGGTGAGCAGTATCTGGTCCGGCTCTTCAGAAAAACCGGAACCGCGATTGATGGTGATCTCAGACATCTGCTCGATAGGGGTCTCCGTCGTATTCATCGCGTTCTGACGTCAAGGCGAGCGCGAGATGTGCTCGTGGAGGTTATTGAGGTCGTCGAAGACGAGCACGAGATCGGGGTTGTCATGCTCCGACCTGGTGATCCCCTGTCGGGATCTGCCCATAGAGCAAGGACGCGGTCCCAGCAGCTCTTGACCACTTTCGGCCGTCAAGTCTTCTGGCGTAACATGGAGCGTATCGCGGAGGCGCTGTCGTTATGCCATGATGCCGGAATAGTGCACGGGGCTATCAGTCTACATACGATTTTCTCCCACAACGACGATGTTCCGGACTATCGACTCGGCGGGTACGAGTGGTGCGTCCAAATCGCGGAAAGCCATCTCGACGCGGGACACGAAGACCTGCGCAACACAAGCGTTATATCCTTCCGACAAGATTGGATGGATATCGGCAAAGCTGCTCGCACGATCCTCGGCATGGACGGTGCGTCCGCTCCACTCTTGTCGAGCATTGAATTCAAGATGCTCGATCGGTTGGCGAACCCGCCAGTTTTCCAGCTCTTTGACGGACGCACGGTTCTACGTGAGATCAAGGACGTCATCGAAGAACTTGATCGCGTCGGTGTTGGTAGCGAAGGAGAGCTCGTGCTGTATCCCAGCCGGCAGGTGATGCTGAGCGATCTGCCATCTTTGACTTCCGGCACTATCCCCGCATCTGAAGCAGAGCGCGTTCTTCGCTTCGCAGCCGACGATCTCCTCGGTCCAGAGGTTCGAGCTGTACCGATGAGTTCTGGCTCCATAAGGCTAGTGACTGACATTGCGACCTACATTGTTCGGCCAGAAGAGGGACGCATCGGCACCATAACAGCTGCGTCGAAGCGTCGTAGTGACGACCGGGTGGCGGACGCCTTCGAAATCAAACAGCGCATTCACCTGGCGTCCAACCGGGTGGGCGCCCAAGAACGCGCGAAGAGATCGGGACTTGCAGCTATCGGTTGGGCTGAGATTGCCAGCAAGAAAACGGCGGCAGGGGTGCGCGAGGACCCTCCCTCTTGGTACGCGTTAATTTTGCTGGAAGCGTATTCACTCCTGAGGCAGCAGTTTCACATCTATCCCGTCAAGGTCGTTGCTCCACCAGACGCTTCCAGTAAGCATCTGGTCTGGGTAACACCCCGCGAGGACGAGGTGCGGGACGAGCGACGTCGGCGGATGGAACTTCGTGGATGTGCCGAAGCTCTCGAGCGTGAGCTTTCCCACGATCAAGGCGGAGCTGACTGGACACTGGCGACATCCGATGCTCTCGCCGGACTTCGGGAGCGACAGCCGGAACTTTCGTTCGAGGTAGCTGAAACCGTGAGCGGGGCAAGGCTTTACGCCTTTGCATCGAGCGAGCCGGTGCTGCTCGGGCAACTCCTGTATCTGCGGCCACGCAAGGATGTCGGCCTAGAGCAGGCAGTAAGACGCCGTCTCCAGAATATTGTCGCCGCACGCAGCAACGTCGAATTGCTACGGGCGATCGATGATCCTGCACAGGTCGCAGTGGATGAAGCACTTGTCGAAGTCGCAGCGCCCGGACAGGCGCCGTCCGACATGGATGCCTCAAAGGTAAAAGCCTGGGCATCAATTGCTGAAGGAAAGTCGATCAGCGTAATCGTCGGCCCACCTGGCGTCGGCAAGACGTTCCTGATCTCGAAACTGGTGGAAAGCATACATCTGCCGGCGAAGCGCTCGCGCATTCTCATTTCCGCCCAGAACCACGAAACCCTCGTCAACATGGAACACGAGCTCAAGGAGGTTCTGCCTCCGGACCTCGCGATCATCGTTCGTGTGGAGCGTTCCAAGGGCGGAGCCGAGAATGCTTCGCTGCGGGCACGATCGATGGATGTACTAGGCGGCATCCAAAAAACAAACGATCTCGATATCATGGCGGCGCAGTTTCGTCAGATCGAACAGACCTTGGAGCCCGCTCGGGGCGACGGGACAATCGCTGAGCGCGTTCTCCGCGACACTGACACACTCCTCTTACGCTCCTCGAATGTAACGTTGGCGACGACATCGTCGCACGTCATCGAGGAAATGATTGCCGACGGCGAGCAATTCGACTGGGTTTTTGTGGAAGAGGCTGCCAGAGCGAACGGCTCCGAGCTCATTGGTGCGCTGCTTCTCGGAAACCGTAGGGTCATCATCGGCGACCACAAGCAACTTTCACCATTCGATACGTTGGAACGCCAGAAACTGTACGATGCACAACGATCAGAGGAGATATTAAAAGACGCCCGCAAACAGCTGGCAGCTTTCTCCGATCTGCCCGCCGAGGTTGATCAGGCCCTTGAGGTCCTGGAAGCCGATGGACCGTTGCGTGTCGATGTTCTCGGCCTGGCGATCCGATTGGAGGAGCCCTTTCAGTCTATCGCGATCCGCGAGGAAGAGCGTGAGCAGGCGAACGGTTACTCAAGCTCCATAGCCGCGACGCTCCTGGAACAAAGCCGAATGCATCCCGCGATATGCCGGTTGGTCTCCAATACATTTTACCAAGGCAATCTGGTACCGACACAGCGCGTCATAGATCGGAAATTGACGCTCGGTTCGATGGACGGGTTTCCGGCCAGCCCTGTGGTTGTCCTCAACGTTCCTGCCCTCAGCATGGTAAAACGGCGCGCCTTCGAGGAGAACAGAAACGGTTCCTATGTCAATCTTACGGAGTGCTCCGTGCTGATTGACGCGGTAAAACGCGTCCGTCCCCAACTGGACCACAAGGGCAGTAGACCCAGCTTGGTCTTTCTCGCGCCCTACTGGGCGCAGGTTAAACAATTGGAGCGAATGCTGAGTTCATCGTTCAACGCGCGCGATGGAACGTTGTTCGGCTTCGACAGCCCTCGAAAAGACGGCAGGTTCGTTTACACCTCAGACAGTTTCCAAGGTGGTCAGGCGGATCTCGTTGCGGCAAGCCTCGTCCGCAACAATACCCTGGTGGGTGGACGAGCACTGGGGCATGTCCGAAGCCCGCAACGCATGAACGTCTTGTTGAGCAGAGCCAAGCAGAAGTTGATCCTCGCCACCAGTCTGACATTTCTCGGCGATGCAGCCGAGGGAACCGATCCCGACCACTTGGGCGGCCAGCTTAGCTTTGTACGCAAGATGATCGAAGAGCTGAAGAAACTCGCTGAAACGCAGTTCGAAGGCGTCGGCCCGGGCGCGACGATCGTCCCTGTCGGCGATGAAGGAAGGCTGGCCCTATGAAACTTCATATCGCAGCCTGGCATTACAGGGCCCGCGCAATCATTCAGCGGGTCTGGGGATGGAGCCCGGTCGAGGAGATGGTGCTCCTCCGGCTCCACACTGTTCCCGGGACGATCGAGGGTGTAGCGGCATCACTTTCATTGCCTGCCCAGATCGTGGAAGCGACGGTCGCACGCCTGATGCAATTCGGTCTCGTCGAGATGCAGTTATCTCCGGCGCCACTATTCACCACCAGCGCGGTCGGCAAGGAGTTGGTGCATACCGACCGCCCGCTGCCTGAGCGAACCGAGGAACGCGAAGTCAGCATAAGTCTCGTCTATGAGAGGGCTGGCCATTCCATATTCCGCAGAAAGGACGTCAAGTTGGAGACGAACCCTGGCGGATCGTCCGTCCGGATCGTTGGTTTTCCGACCGACGATCCGCCCGAAACGGATGACACGATGGCGGGGAGGGTGCAGGCACTGGTCGCGGGACAGCTACGTCCGGGGGAATGGATGCGCGGTGTCAGGACGATCAATTCGGTCATCCAAAAGACCTTTGTCGTTTTCGACCTCGACGAGGTGAGGGACGGGCTCTTTCCGGAAGGGACGAGCGACGAACTTAGGCGCTTCTTTGGTGAAGTTCTCAAGACTGGGCAAACCCCTCAATTGGCAAACATTCCGCGCGAGGTAGAGCCATCTGCCTTCCAGACGCGATTCGAGCCAGACAATTTTGTTGTCGGATCGGATGAGCATCTCGACCGGTTCGAGAAAATTGCCGACGACGCCCGTCGTGAACTTTTCGTCCTTTCAACCTTCGTTGCTTCTGCCGATGACGAGAAGTGTGATGAAAAATGCCGGGAGAACCGCGAACGGATCATTCAGGCGCTGGAGCGCGCCGTTCAGCGCCGGGTGCACGTCCATCTTTTCTATGGGACCACACTCGATGAGCGCTCAAAGAATGCAAACGCCATGGAAGCCCTGCGTGTCAGGTTAAACGGGAAGAACCTTACGCGTGGATATGTCCAGGTCCATCGCGATCCGGTGGCGAGCCATGCGAAGTTTCTCGCCGCTGACGACGGGCGAGGGGGGGCGGTGGTTTTGCTCGGTTCCTGCAACTGGCTGTCGTCGCCCTTCAGCGCAGTCGAAGTTTCCGCTGAAGTCCGTGAAGATCTGGCCGTTGCCAGTCTTCTCGATACTTTGAGGAGGATTGTCGGCCCTCTCTCGGAGGCACGCCGTTCAGTGGAAGCGCTCAATTTCATCTCAGCCGATCTCAGGCGAGGGAAGCGGAGCCTGGCAGCCGCGACAGACCCTTTCCAAGACGCACCGGCGGTCATGACCATCCTCCTGGCTCACGAACATGAACGCGTGCTCCGCTCGGCTGCACACGGTGCCGAACACCGGTTCGTCTGTTGCACCAACCGCGCGGGCGCAACAATGGTGCCAGGAGTGTTTAATCCAGCCCATGTCGCGGGGCAGAGAATAAGCGATGTCCGGGTCTATTATTCGCGCCGCTCTGGACCAATCAAACCTCGGCACATCGCGCGGCAACGAGAGCGGCTGATCGGTTTGGCAAGCATTTTTGGGGTACGTGACCCCCAACTTCATGCGAAATTCCTGGCGTGGGGTGACGACGACGTGATCGTAACCAGTATGAACTGGGCCTCGCAGTCTGGCTTGGCGGAGAACCCGTTGGACGAGATTGGTCTTCGAATTCAGGGCGAAGGATTGGCGACGACGCTGCTGAAGAAGTTCGAGGCTTTGCTCCCTGTCGATGCTCGAGGACAGCCAAGAGCATGAGCAGCCCAGATTGCTAGACCTCTAAAATCTTCAAACGCCTATCAAAGCGTGAGCAACGATTCGCGTACGACGGATTGTCAACTGGAAGTGGATGTCCACTTGAGGCCGTGTCTGCTTATTGGGGCCAATCCAAAACGCAACCCAGCCATCGAGAAATGGCTTGTAGCCCCCGCTTGGTATCGGGCCAGAGACCTTTTCACGTCATGTCTCGAAATTCGTCGGGATGATGTCCGAACGCGCGTTTAAAGCTGTTATTCGCCCATTCTTTCATCGAAGCCGCTCGTTCTGGACTCGTGATTTCCCTGTAATTATAACGGAACGGTCCGTCACGGAGTATCCACTGAAGTGTTAGATCATATAGTATAGTCGATCCCATGAACGCATCCAGCGTGCGCTTCAATGCTTCGCCCTTGCGACCGGTAATCGCTCGTATATGAATTTGCTCGGTATCCGATTTGTCGGTAAAAAGCGCTACATGGCGGCTGAACAAAGTCCTTGCCGAATCACTTGCTTCCCCGAGCCCAAGGAAGCGTCCGGCCCAACAGAAAAACTCCGGGTGCTTCAGCTTGCTTCGGCAGAAATCCATGAAATGCGACGTCATTACGCGGATTGGCAGGTTTGCAAGCTGATACTGGAACGTCTCCCACTCCTGCATCAGATCTCTGCCCGATGGCGTTTCGGAAAGATCGATAACAGCCTCAAGTGCATTGGCCGGCTCGTCGTATCCCACCCGTTGCGTCAGGACTTTCGCGACAGATAGATATTCGTCTTTGCTGTACGTCGTGATCGCAACCTTGACCTCTGGATACTCGCGGACGGCTTGGCAAAGGAGAGTAAAACGCGCGCCAGGATCGACGTCTCTGATGAAGCCTTCAAAATCTTCGATCTCAAGCGGGAACCCGCGCGTTGGATTGATCGAGAGGTCACAAATTAATAGGAACAACCCAACGAGGGAACTATCGATCGTCTCAGGCCACTCGGATCCAGTCTGAGCGAGGAACTCAGTGAATGCCGCCACATAGATCCCGCTGAGATATCCACTTGAAGCATAGTCCGCGAGGCGGGTTGGACCGCCTGACTCAGCCAAGAACTGAAGCTGAATAAACCGAGCTTGACCTTCGAAAATGGCATGAATTCCGACCTCGGCATGAGTGATGGGAGAACCATGATAAAAGCCCTCATAACGGGAGCGCATCAGGTGATCGAATTTCGGTTGCCAGGTCTCAGGGTTCGGCAGGCTCGCCGGAGCGAGGTCGCATGATTGAATCAGCGCCATGAGAGTATTGCCATACGCAATACGATAAGAGTGACCGACACTTTCAAAATGCTGGTTTCTTTGCAGTTCCGTTGCCCGGTTGGGGATCGCTGTGAGGAACTGGTAAAAGTCGATGTCCAAAGCGTTGTTGACGGCGATGTTGGCCTCTGCAAGCGCTTCCTGTGAAGGCGCCGTGCCTTTAACCAATGCCTGGTCTGCCCAACGTTTTAATGATTTCCGCGGACCGACTACGCTGATCGCTTTCTGAAGATGCTCGAGGCTGCTCGAGAATTGTGCCGGATAGCACAAACTATAGATAAGGCCGGCGGTGGATCCGACATGCTGCCACCAATGAACAGTCTCGTGAATGTAAGTCGAGTATGCCTGAACAAGCTCCACCGGATCATGTTCTTCGAAATCTCCAGACGACAATGCATCAACAAGCTGGTGAACCCGTGGGCTCAGTCTAAGCACGAACTGCCTAGTGTTATAGATTCCATGCGCTTGAAGCGTAGCGGAAAACGCCGTCGGGGCGGCAAGCTCCGACGTTGAATCGACCAGTTCGTGCTTGAGATCTTGGAACTTCGTCACCTGGAAGTCGGTCACATCAAACCCCCTCAAACGCGCAAATTTTTCATATCTAGGTTTTGTTCGGTCGCCCGACGAAGTCTCAGAAGATAAGTGCTTTGTATCGCATTCTGTTGCGATAACAATTCAGCTCTTTCAGCTGCATCAGGGATCCAGTCCGGACTGCGTCTGCTAAATGATGACGATCGAGCTGAAACGGGAGGAAGCGGACGTTGAGCAAGGATGAGACGGCTACGCCGGCGAAACCCGTATTAGGTCTTTTCAAGGACGAAGGGGACTTTCGCGACTATCTCGAAAACAACCTTGATCTTGTCGAGGGAGGTCTGACGCTTCTCGAAAAAGAGCATGTACTCGAAAATCTGGAAGGATCGGGAGGCAGGGTAGACATTCTGGCGCAAGACGCATTGGGGCATATCATTTGTATCGAGATCAAGCGAAGCGATGCCAGCGCACGGTCCGCACTCAACGAGCTCAGCAAATACATTACCCTTTTGGTCGAGCGCGATAGGTTGCCTCCCGAAATGATCAGGTGCGTAGTCGTTTCGACGCACTGGAAAGAGCTCCGACTTCCGCTTTCTTTCTTTGCTCAATCCGTCGGTGTGGCCGTTACAGCTTTAGAGGCAAAACGAGATGGCGACCGCGTCCATCTCGAACCGGTCGAAATGCTCGACATAAGGTTCTTGAAACAACTCAGTCCCGACATGGATCTGATCTGGTTTGACACCGAGGAGCCTCGGCAACGATATGTCGAATTCCTGAGCGCGCGAGCAAAGAGCCTTCCCTTCGTAAGGCTCGCCGTTCTGCTGTTCGAACGGCGTGTGGACGCGGATACCACCCTCACGCCTTATGCGATGATGATTTGCGTCTGGCGCATAAAGGACGGGCTTCATGAGAAAATTACGGATGTGACTGGACAGCCGATCGGTCTCGACCTGCCGTATGCCGCACCAGGTTGGGAGCCGGAGGCTGATGCAAAGAACTGGATCGATGACGCTCCCTTTGCATCTTTTCCTGAAGTAGGCAGGGGCTGGACGCATGGTACACCCGAAAAGCTCTCCTCACTCATCCCGAATTATGATCTGCAACGTATCGAACGCATAGGCGATTGGCCCAAAATCGACCTCATCAATAACGACGGCAGGATCTTGGAAATGGCTCAGGCGACCTCTCCGCTTGTCGGGGCCGGCCGGCTCAGTCGCCACACGTTTCGAGTGAAGGTATCGCCCAAGTATGGACCGTCTTGGCGGGCCGCTACCACTTCATTCCTTGAATTCATTGCATTCGATACGGCATGGGTCGAGCAAGCAAAGGCTTTCCTCGATCAGATTAAGGAAGATGACTCAACCGTCGAACTGCATGCCTTCGACAAAAAGCATCTCGTCTTCGCGATCCATCAGGCGTGCTTCCACGACGAGGCCATGTTCAGCTTTTTTGAGATCGCGGTCCGTAAGGACGATGCGATCGTTCTGGGGATCTGCGGGCAATATTCCTGGGACGGAGTAACTTGCCCAACGAACGTCGAAGCGGTCATCCATGACATTTACGGCGGCATCATGCACGCTCGTGTCGCCATCCAAAGCGCTGTAGATAACGACCGTTACGAAAAGGCTCTCACCTTGCATGGTTTCGTACCGGTTTTCGACTGGGTTAAAGACGATCGGATCTCGCATAGCAGTCTGCCGACCCAGCGCTATCCACTTCAGGCGTTTGTCGCTGCCAATCCTGCGTACAGTTCTGATGTGTCTGCTACTCTCCAACGGGTCGGGCCGCTACCAACTGGACCCTCATCCTGAACCGAATAGAAGCCCTACGCTCCCACAGCATTAACAAGGGCCGCCCATGGCCGCCTTTGGTGAACACTATCTTGTTGAGAGTCTCGATCTCACCCAGCATGCGTGGATGGGCAGACTATCAGTCGCGATCCAAAATAAGTCGGGGATGTGTTCGGTAAAGCCCTGCAGTGTTAGTTGAGTGATCAATGCTGCAGGAAACACAGTGTGTGTCCGGATGGGCATGACATGCTCTGTCTACCATGAACCATGCAGGGATGTGTTCCAAGGAATTTCTAGAATATTGCCTCGTCGTGACCATCAGCTTCGTCAAGCAAGTCGCGCCACGTTGCACCAGCTTGTTGTGACGGTCCCAAGTTAAAGCTTTGGGCCTGCTTTCCAATCGATAGGTCCGCTCAGTGGCCAGCACTTCGTCACCCCTTGGCTCCTTTCTAGAGCTCACACTGCATTCTATGGGATGATCGCAACGGGTGCTTCGGCCCCGTCGACGCCGACATCCACCGCGAGGATCTCGTTGATCGCCTCGGCATTTAGCCAGTCGACCCACTTTTGCAGGAACGCTCGGTAGTCGGCCATTCCGATCCTAAGAAACAATAATTTGGTCGGGGCGTTGGGGTTGTCCGTGCTGACAAAAGCGAAGCGCTGCACGGGCGCGGTGGAAGACGATCTTCCATGTTCGTCCAAATACAAAATCCCGCCGTGGGCAAGAGCGTTACGAAGAATCTTGCAGAAGCGGTTTGCTGACAGGTTTCTGGCGTCCTCGATTGCAGCCGGCGTATCTAGCAGTCCGGCGATGGCGTCAGGTAAACCATCCGCCGCGAGATTCGGAAATCCTTCTCCCCTATCCAGCGAGGCGAACTCCCAGGGACCCGTGAAAAAGTCCGCCTGGTGGACGGCAGCTTGCAGATCTATAGCGTGGTCTACCGCGTCAGCCAGTTTCAGATTGAGAACGGCATCGTTCATATGACCGGAGTTCGCGTTACGTCGATATTTCAGAATTCGCTCAAACGGGAGGATGATGATTGGCATGGAGACCGACAAAAGAAACGTCGCCTTTAAGGGCAGGCGGGTCCCGTCGGATTCGCCCAAATGCTCGTAAAGATCGCGGAGAAGCTGATGCGCCCGTTTTGGTACCTCAAGACTGAAATGAAGCGGGTTACCCATTGGCCTGTTCCCAGTTGATGAGCTTACGGTCAATCTGATTTCTATGTGCCGCGGCGTGACGGTTTCGACTTGGTCGTTCTTTTCCTGGAAGGTTGCGGTTTGCTCATCGTCTGCGGACGCGACACGTCCAAGACGATAACCGATATTTTCTCTTCCAACGACGAGGGAAGGTCCGCCCGCAGCATCGCCTCCAATTCTTCCGCGCTGGCAGGCGGTTTGTTGCCGTCGCGTCTTGTGGGTACGCGATACTCTGTTCCAAACCAAAACACGAGATAGACGCCATAGCCGAAGGCCCCCTCATCGGCGGCGTAGCCAGCGAGCTGTTCTTCCGGCGCAGTCCAAAGCTCCGAATTGAAATGGCGCTTTGCCTCGATCGGCAAATTCCGTCCGGCATGGGAGAGCAGCAATATATCGGCCCGGGTGTTCTCTCCGCGGCGGGCTTCAGGCATGGCAGCCGCTACACCGTACTGATCCAACCGTGACTTTAACAGTTCGAGGAGCCGGTCTCGGTCCTCATTCTCTATTTGAGGTTTTTCGGGCGCGCCGTTGTGATCTGTGTTCCAGTAACGTTTCCACGGCATTTCGCTGCCAGTCCTCAAGGTGCTCCTGTATCTTTCGATTTCTTCGAGCACCACCGCCACAAGGTCCGCGGGGCTTGCCGGCGCTCCACCAGCAAGGGCTACCTTTAGCTCAGCCACAGATGGCGCAATGAACAGATTGTCGCGTAAGAGACGTGCGTGTTCTGCCGCTGCGTGCGTTAACAATGGACGCCAGGTCGGATCGGATGAGGCGATCAGCGACTTCAAGATACTTCCTGCATCGGGATCGCTTGAGGCACTGAGGCGATTGATCGCCGCCCGGATAATACCACTTGGGCCCTCGGGTCGTGCCCAATCCCGATCCTCCGAAGGGTGGGTTGCTGCCAATGTCGAGATTCGAAGTCGGTCGAGCTGATCAGGCCTCGGGCAGATTTCATGCAATCGGGTCGCAAGATCCCCATCCGGAGCCAGAAACGCTGCACGGATCTCTTCAGATGTGTGAGTTCCCTCGAATTTTTCTGGGTTGAATATCAGGGCAACCGACTGCCACAGCTGCGTGCTTTGAGTGTCTAGCTCCTTCGCGAGTGCTCTCTCGGTGAGATTTGTCATCTCGATTCTGGTCAAAATTCGCGCTGACGCCGTCAGGGCTTGCATCAACGCTCTAGGTGGTAGATTCGGCCGCTCCTCCAAGAGCCGCTTCAGAATGACGGAAAGAAAATCTGGTTCCTGCGACGAAGCCAGATGATGGATGGCATCAAGATCTTGATCCCCGGCATCAAGCGCCGCGTGCCAATATCGAAGCATCTCATCTGAGCCTACAGCGATGTCACGCGCGAGATGTTTCACGCCCCAACTTGCGAGCGACGGCCGTTCGTCGCCGCTAAAGTAGTTTTGGCGAAGCGCAACGATCGCGACCACCGGAGGGCTATTGCTGATCTCTTCTTCTCGCCCGGCCATGAGCGCCTGATGGATGCCGGCCGCGACCACGTACTCCTGGACGTACGATCCATTGGTCGCTTCCGCTTTACCGAGATCGGCTGCAGCGACTTTGATATTGGTGTGGATTGCGAACTGGACAAATCCTTCGGCGATTGCAGACGCGATCCGCGCGTTGGTGAAGTGCTCGATCTTGGTAAGCGGATCCTCCTTTTTAGAGATCACCGCGTTCCGATAGAGTTCTGCCCCCCATTTGAGCGCACCGAACTCGCTCTCCCTTCCCGCCGCTATCGCATTGATCTTCGGTTCGAGGGACGCGATATTGTGGGCGCGGGCTGCGTCGGTTTCAGCGAGTTCCTTTGCCTTTCGCTTTTCCTCATTCTCCTTCCAGCTCTTGTTCGGATCTGTGCGCAGATCCGCTATGAAGCCCGAAAAGTTCCCTTCCTTTTCGAGCGCTGAAACGATGCGCCCCTCCCACTTGGGCCATTGAGATTCACTGCGAACCGCATAGGCTGCAACCTCGAACAGTCGCCGGCGGCGAGGGCCATCTGATGTCTTGCTAGCGAGGTCGAGCAGGTTCTCTATAAGGATGTCGTCGGGAACCCTCCGAGCAATCGTGATGTAGTGATTGGTCGCCATCCAAGGCCCATCTGCGGCGGGGCTGCTTTCCAGCAGGACAGTAAAAAGCTCGAGTTCTCGATTTGCTTTGTCAGCATCGATCCAGGCGCCTATCGCTTTGGCAAGCGACTCTTCGAGCCGATCCCACTCATAGTCGCGTGTGTTTCTGATCCAAGACCATAGCCGCGTCGCCCCGATGTCTAAGTTATTGTTTATCGCGTCGGCCAGAGAGGCTTGCATGAAATGTCGAACTTCGAGCTTGAGACCGCGATCTTCACTCGGTTTGCGGATGATTGGCTGGTCAAAGAGATCTGGGCGTGGCGCTTTCTTTAGCTTCAAGAGAAGTGAAGATAGGTTGCCGCTTTCCTCGCTCTCGCCGTCAGCAGCCGGCGCCAGTTCGTTTAGGTCCGAAAGCAGGTCGGAGATCTCCTGGTGAGATAACTCATGCGTGGGAATGTCCGACAGTACATCTGCTCTCAGAGAAATCTGATCATAGCTTTTGGTCGTTCGCGATAGTTCCGAAATCAACTTGCGCCTTGCTACGCCGGGGTCCGAGCTTCCCTTGACCCAAGCTTCAGCGGCTCTCTGACGTTGCCAAAGCGGACGGGTCGGGTTCACGGCGATTTCGTGCAGTTTGTTTTGCATTCCAACCAAAGGCGGCCCGTCAGCTAGAGCCTGGAGGACGGTCAGCTGGAGATGGCTTGTAACTTCGCTGTCGAGGATGGAAAGGAAATCGGGCACGAGGTCATCGCCGGCGAGGCCTCCAAAAACTGTGATCGCATCTCGTGAGGAGAGGAAAAACGGGTCGTCGCGGTCAAGATTGACAAGGATCGCCCTGCGGCCATTCGTGACAAAGGCAGCCGCGTCGCCATAGGCAAGAACGGTGGCGGCATCCCGCTCGATCAACCTCAAGGCACCCTTCTCGTCGCCCTTTTGCGACAGATGGGCCGTAAACCAGGCGTAAAGGCCCCGCAGCTCGCTCGGTGCTTTATGATCATTGCCAGTGATGAGCGCGACTGCGCGGGCCAATGGAAATAGAGGGACAGTGGGCTGCCCGGTGACTAGTTCAGCAAGAAATCGGCCTGCTAGAAATTCCGCAATGGTTCTGTGCGATGGTTCAAAAGTCTGGCCCTCTCCCCTGAATATCGCTGTGTCCAGCGAAAAATCGGCCAATTCGGGGTCAATCGCCAGCGATTGAACGACAACGAAGTCTTTCGCATGCGATCCAACAGCTAGCGCGTTTGAGCGCCACAACGCGCGCGCGCCGCTCGCAAGAACGTAAAATGATAACCGCCCCGCCGCGTCGATAATATCATCGACCGATGGCCGCCGATCGTAGACGCGTTCCGGATCGTGCTCGTGCGCAAGCGCGTAGATTGCTCGGTCGAATAGCTCAAATCGGGTGCTAGGCCATAAGCCGCCGGATGCCACAACCGAATGGAGAAGGCGCAAGCTCAACGGGTTCTCGAGGAAGGCGCCGGCTCCCCGAGCACGTGCATCTGCGAGAAACTGCTCGGGGTCAGCCTCTCCCAAGCCGGACAGGACAATCTCTGCCTCGGCATCGTCCAACGGAAGAAGATGCGCGACCGTAATTGGGTGCTCGCTTGCGGCTCGGCGCATGGCGCGCATATCTGCAGCTTCACGCCAGTCCTCTGCACGACAGGTGAGCCGCCAACGCCTGACGCCACTTTGTGTGATCACATTGGCAAGTTGTAGAAGCTTATCCTTACCATTTTCTCCGGCACGATATTCGTCGAGTGCGTCGAGATAGGCTGTTGAGGCGGAGGCGATCGGAATCCCGTTCACCGCTTCACGGCAGGTTAGAAGCTCTCCACCTTCCTGAACTGCCTCGTACTCAAGTGCTGTCGATTTTCCAATCCCTGGCTCGCCGAGTAGGACGAGACAGGGCATCCCACGCAACTCACTCAGGCGAAGTTCGACGGCTTCGCCCTCAAGCACCACAGAAACGCGCCTGTCTAACGGTGTTTTGATCATGTATCTAAGGTAGTATTTCTTGCAGGTGTCGATCAATTGATTCGGCACACTTCTCAACAACATTCGGAGAGTTGCTTTGAAGCGCGACATGGGCTTGGTGCGAGATCTCCTTTTGCAGATCGAGGGATTCGACCAGGGCTACGGGGGCGATATTGAAAACGAGGTAACGGATAAAAAGCCGGAAGTCGTTGCCGAGCACCTTCGATTGCTTCTGGAAGCCAAGCTAATAGTCGGTGATGCCGTACCCGACGACGAATGTGCGTTTGACCATATACTGCCTACCCGGCTGACCTGGTCAGGGCATGACTTCTCGGAGACTGTCAGAGATCCGGAAATCTGGCGAAAGACGAAGGAAGGCGCGCTGTCCGCGAAAGGCTTTACGCTCGACCTGCTGCAGGATCTCGCCAAGGGCTTTATCAAGAAGCAGATTGAAGAGCGGACCGGCATCGCACTTTAGAGCGATCAGCGACCAAAAACACGATTGATAGAATAGGCAACAACGGTGAAGGTGTTCTGGTCCTGGCAAGCTTATACGCCCGGTGAAAGCGGCCCGCACTTCGTTCGAAAAGTACTCAACACGGCAATCGAAAGATTGAAACAGGGATATGAGATCGCAGAAGCGGAGCGACGCCGATGGATAAGACTTTGAAAAAAGACGAGACTGTCCAGAGGACGGAAGCCGAAATCTTTGCCGAGCTTGAAACCGTGTGTGCATCCGCAGGATTTGTTCACGCGATCGCATATTTCTGCTTTCGGGATAATCTAATCAGATACAGCGGCGAGCTGGGTGTGAAGGACATGGATTCTCACTACGAGGGCTCCAGTCTCCTGCGAAGCGAAATTTCGACATTGATTGGCCTGATGGCGCGCAGTCCATGGACGACGGATATGCCGGCGCCGGAGGCCCTGCAGACCTATATCGATCGTACCGACGAACTCATGCGAGAGCTTCATCATGCAATGGCCGCTGAGGCGTTTTTCGGCGGAAGAGATCTGGCAGGTTTGTTGGCCGAAGGCAGAGGTCCGTTTGAGGACGGAGCCGCGATGCGGGAGCCCATCTTCTATGGTGGAGAATCCGCCTATAATTTCCAGTACAAAGCCTTAACCGAGTTGAAATACGGCGCCGATGAGGGGTGGCTCGAAAGGACACGCGGGTTCAACATCAGAGAAGCACTTTTGGTGGCTAACGTGATTGGTGACTTTCACCTTCGTCGACTGAACCTTCTTCGCAAGGAAATGCGAGCACAGTCCCCGGACCAATGGACCTTCCTTCCGGCTTTTACCTTCACGATCGAGGATATTGCGGCTCGCGCTGAGATCGCAATTGGAAGGGTCGAAGCGATCCTAGCTGCATTCAAGTTTGGCAGCCACGAACGCAACAGCGCATTTATCGGCTTGAGTGAGTTCAATGAGACGAACGCCCGGCCGATCTTAGCTTGCGGAGACGGCACCTATATCCTTCTGCAACATTACCAACTGCAGGAATCACTCTACGAATCGCCGTTTTTCTGGATGATGGCGGACGACGATTATCGCCCTACCGCTACCGCCAACCGGGGCTTTTTCACAGAATCCTATTCGAGTGAGCGCCTTCGCTCGGTCTTTGGTTCCTCCCGTGTCCTAACGAACATTGACATCTACCGCGGGAAGAATCGGTATGCGGAGGCCGATGCGCTTGTCCTTTTCGGGAACCAGGCGATTGTTGTGCAGGCGAAATCGAAACGCCTCACTCTGAATGCGCGCAAAGGAAACGACCTAGCGCTTAAAGACGATTTCAAAAAAGCCGTCGCGAACGCCTATGATCAAGCGCTTCTCTGCGCAGGCGCACTGCAGCGTCCGAGCGACTTTGTCTTTCGAGACACGCAGGGTCTGGAACTTAAGATTGCCGGCCCAGTTGACGTCATCTATCCAATGTGTGTCCTCGCCGATCACTATCCCGCTTTGACTTTCCAGGCGCGGCAGTTCCTGAAGGTAGAGGCCGACAAGATCGTACGAAGTCCGCTCGTCACGGATGTGTTCACGCTAGATATCATCGCGGAGTTTCTGGAGACGCCGCTCCACTTTCTGAACTACCTGGATTTGCGCGCACGCTCTTACACCAAACTGCTGATCACCAACGAGTTGATCCCGCTTTCGTACCACCTCAGGAACAACCTGTGGCTCGATGACAAATACGATATGGTCAACCTTGGTGACGACTTTACGGCTCACGTGGACGTGGCCATGGCGGTCCGGCGTCAAGGCGCTTCTGGAAGCCGAGAGATTAAAGGAGTTTTGACTCGATATAGGGGCACGCCGCTCGGAACGATCGTAGCACAGATCGAGGCCAGCGCGATCCCGGAACTGACGGAACCGGGAATGTGGCTGTTGCAGCTTTCGGACAGCTCTGCAAATGGTCTTTCACGTGCTTTAGACTTGCAAAATAAAGCGGCTGTCCGCGAAGCTAGGACCAAGGATATTTCACTTCCTTTCGACGCACAGCAGGCGGGTATGACGATCCATATAAATTCGCTTCCCGACGGTGTCGCGAGAGAGAAAATCCTGCAACATGCGCGAATAAAGAAGTACGAATTGAGGGCTGAACGATGGTATGGGATGGTCCTACAATCCGGTGATCTCCAAATGAGGCAAGCCGTAATGTTGACCGATCCATGGCAGCAATGCTCGGCGATGGATGCAACGCTAGCAAAATTGCCTCGTCGGTCACCGGCGCCACTAGATCAGGTCAGTATGCGGGTCGGCAAAATTGGTCGCAATGAGCAATGCTCATGCGGAAGTGGTCTCAAATTCAAGAAATGCTGTCTCAATCGATGAGCGTTCGGGAACGTCGAATGCCGGCAACTCACATTGGGTCCATGTTCTGTACGAGCCCGTTAGGGCGTGGAGAGTTTCATGTTGGAAAATCCTCTTCTTGATGCGATTGTGAGGCTCTATCAGAGACTTCGTCAGATTTGCCGCTGTATCAACGATTGAGTACCGCGATCAGCGCAGCAATCGACGAGTCCGGCACACAACATAACGTGTTGCCGGGAGAGCGGGTGATCGCGGCCTCCCTTTCTCTTTCCTGGGTTACGGTTCGCCGGGCGATGTCACTTTTGGAAGAGGGAGGAAGGCTTTCCCGTCGTCATGGCGCCAGGACCGAAATTGGCTTGCTTCCCGAGCAGCGTGCAGGCGTCTTAAAGAGCTTTACCGAGCAAATTTGTATTCGCGGTCAAGTTCCCGGATCCATATGGCTATCGAAACCGATCGCTCGAGCGTCCTCGCAGGAATTGATGGCGCTGGGAGTAGCCGGCAGCGCCAATGTCTTAAGGATCGAGCGAGCGCGAACGGCCAATTCCAATCCGATCGCGGTGGAGGTGTCAGTTATTCCGGAATGCTATCTTCCCTCCGCGGACCTTGTTCACGGATCTTTGTACCAAGCCCTCAAGAAGCGTGGCTTCATGCCCAACCGGGCAATCCAGCGGGTTTCGTCTCAACGGGCGACGATCGATAACGCGCGTCATCTACGTTGCGAGGTCGGAGCTCCACTCCTCGTAATGGAACGTCGTTGCTTCCTTATTGACGGAAAAATTGTTGAACTGTGCGAAACCCGCTACAGAAGCGATGCGCATGACTTCGTGTTTGAGGTGACAAGACAAGATCGGTAGGGTCAAGGTTTATCGCGACACAGCAACTTCGCATCGACCGTTTTTGGGAATTCCGTTGACGGATTTTCCGCCATACCGTATGGTGGATTTTATTATATACCTATGGCTGATTTCCCGTCAGCTAAGCACCGTCACACAATTACCGTGAAGGCTTAACAGCGGAATACCGGTATGCACGTATGGTGGAAAATCCGCTAGCGTCAGACCGGCTCAACGCCTTGTAGCTTCGCAAGCGGCAACGTAAGTCTCGGTGCAAAGGATGAGCACCATGACCGACGACACACCGCATACTGATCAAGGCAATGTAGACAAACGAGCCAAGTCTTCGACAGAGAAGATCTTTGGCGCCGAGGTGATTTCGCATGGATACACCGGCGTGCCAAATATCCTGGTGCGAGCGCAATCTCGTCTCGGCATCAGCACGACGCAGTTCAACATAATTGTCCAGCTGCTGAGCTATTGGATCGATCCGGCAAGACCGCCGTTTCCGCCTAAAAGGGAACTGGCGCAGCGGATGTCGATCACTCCGCAGACTCTGCGCATCAATATCAAGGCGCTCGAAGATAAGAAGTACATTGCTCGAGTCCAGCAAAAGACGGCGGCCGGCGACTATGGCTCGAACGTCTATCATCTCGATGGACTTATCGCGAAGATCAAAGAACTGGTCGGTGATTTTGATGAAGAGCGAAAGGAACGCCGGGATTCACGCGCTAAGACCGAGACCCCGAATGCCCGACGGAACGCCCGCCGCACGGCAAATGTCGCCGAGAAGGGCTAAGTCGTGCCGCGCCTCAATAAGAAAATTCTATGTTTTGTCGATGAATTCGGAACCGCAGGTGACGCAGCTTTTGCTCTCGGCTGTGCGATCGTCTGGGCGCATGAGTGCGGCAAGGCCGACAAGGCTTTTAGCGACCTGCTTCCAGCGTCAGTCAACGAAGTACATGCCACGAACTGGAGCAAGCCGCAGCTCCAGAGTATCATGAGCCGATTTGCTCAAACGGAACTACCGAACAGTATTTGTATGTTGAACAAATTAAGCGACATCTCTGCAGGGGACCGGCCCGAGATATATGCCTTGTCTCTAATAGAAACGGTGAAAATTGCGGTCAAACGGTTCCGCGATCGAAACAACGTTGGGTCACAAATCAATAATGTTGAGGTTCTCATCGACATCAACGAGCAGAACTCTCATGAAAAGTTCACGAAGCTAATTGCCGAGGCCAAACAGCAGGACGGTCTCTTCCGGTCGGTCAACAGGGTCGTAGCTATTGATTCGGCTGTCTCGCGGATGCTTCAGCTGGCGGATGTCGTCGCGCACTCGCGTGCCTGGATCAACAATGGCGAAGTCAATGCAAAGGGATTGCGAGATTCTTACAAGATCGAAATCCTGTGAAAAAATAAAGCCGCCTGGGAAGGCGGCTTCTATGTGGCTAGCAACCGATCCTTTTGTGAGGATCGGGTCACCACTGCTCCTGCCCGGCACACGGCCTGACAAGTCACAAGCGATAGATAGTCTGAATTTTTTAAAAATTCAAGTGCGACCGCTTTAGAGGTATCCCAAAGCCTAGCACCTGGAAGAGATCAAGACCACTGGAGGGATCTTGTGTCTCTCGATCACGGGACGAAGTGGCCAGCTGCGCGGAAGAGTCCGTACCATTCTTCGCGCTTGAGGCCTTTGCCGATTCCGCAACGCGTTGAGGATTGGTCGTTCCGAGAACGACCTGAATGTTTGCCGGGTGTCTCGTGATCCAGGCCACCGCGATGCCCGTTGGCGTGGTGCCATAGGACGCGGCGAGCTCAGTTCGACACCGAGGAGCAGGTGATCGAGATGGCCAACAACACCGAGTTCGGCCTCGCCTCCTGTTTCTACTCGAAGGACATGTCCAAGATCTTCCGCGTCGCCGAAGCCCTAGAATACGGCATGGTCGGCATCAACACCGGCCTGATTTCCACCGAGGTGGCCCCCTTCGGCGGCATCAAGCAATGCGGCGAGGGCCGCGAGGGCTCGAAATACGGCATCGATGATTATGTCGAGATCAAATATTTGTGCGTGAGCATCTGATTCGAATATGAGTGCAATAGCCTGCCGGATGCGTCGGTTGGAGTCCTTTGTAATGCTGTCATCGGCCTTGGCAAATCCGACCGGAACAGCGACCACAAATTCGCCACGACGAGCCTTCTCGTTACTGGTGGAAAGGGGACGCTGACGGAGCAAATCTAGTTCACACTCGCTCAGGCTGTCGTCCAAATCCAAGAGTAGGCGGTCGCCAATCGGGCGGGGCGCTTAAACCGTTTCCTGCTTAGATCTCGTGGAGTCAGGGCCAACTTCGATACTGGATTTCGACCTTCCCTGAGTGACCTGCCACTGAACTTTCATCCAGCGGCGGTTAGAGCCTCGGCGGCTTTGAATACGCCAAATGGCGCGGTGTGAGCAACCGGCGGAAACGCGGAGCTTTCATCTTGCGTAGCGTTGGAGCCGGTTGCGGCGATGGTCCCGGCATAGT